>NZ_JBFAJY010000014.1:0-154832 GCF_040655445.1 Streptomyces sp. NPDC050423 | reverse complement strand
CGCACCGCGCTGGCCACGATCACTCTCAACCACCTGCCCCGGGCCCGGGGCAGGACCGGGAGTGGCGGCCCCGCGATACGATCGCATCGCCATGGAATTGAATGCCACCTACACCAGTCTCGTCGCGGTCGGCGACTCGTTCACCGAGGGCATGTCGGACCGACTGCCCGACGGTTCGTACCGGGGCTGGGCCGACGTCCTCGCCACCCGGCTCGCCACCCGGACTCCAGGATTCCGATACGCCAACGTCGCTGTGCGCGGGAAGCTCATCGGCCAGATCGTCGACGAGCAGGTGGCCGTCGCCGCGGACATGCGGGCGGACGTCGTGACGCTGGTCGGCGGTCTCAACGACACCCTGCGCCCCAAGTGCGACATGGGTATCGTCCGCGGACGGCTGGAGGAGGCCGTGGAGCGCCTCGCACCGTCGTGCAAGAAACTGGTGTTGATGCGCAGCCCTGGGCGCAACGGACCCGTGATGGAACGGTTCCGGCCGCGGATGGAGGAGCTGTTCGCCCTGGTCGATGACCTGGCCGCCCGGCATGGCGCGGAGGTCGTCGATCTGTACGGCGCCCCGGTGCTGGGCGACCCCCGGATGTGGGATGTCGACCGGCTGCATCTGACCGCCGAGGGACATCGCAGGGTGGCCGAGGCCGTATGGCAGTCGCTGGGCCTGCCCCCGGAGAACGACTGGCAGGCGCTGCTGCCCGCAGCCGACCCGCCGCACTGGGCCACCCGGCGCGTCGATGATCTGCGCTTCGCCCGTGAGCACCTGTTCCCCTGGATAGGACGGCGCCTGACCGGCCGCTCGTCCGGGGACGGACGTACGGGAGCGCAGTTCAGCGCCGAGCGGGGCCAGGCCTTCTGGGTGACCCCCGCCGATGCCGCTGCTCCGGGCCCGGTGGCCTCGTGGCGCCGGGTGGCCGCCGGCGAATAGCGATCCGCCCTCTTCCGCCGGCATCAAGCGCCCGGCTCTGTCTCCTTTCCGCGTAAGGGAGTTGCTCCCCGGACAGGCTGGTGCGGACGAGGCGGGTAGGGAAGCATGGCCGTGCGCGGTACGGAGCACGTCCGTGCACAGGCTGAGCGACGCGAAGAGAGCGGATGGCGCATGGCGGACGAGCGGGGCACCCGGACAGTGACGGACGGGATCGACACGGGCACGCCGCATTCGGCGCGGGTGTGGAATTACTGGCTGGGCGGCAAGGACAACTACGAGGTGGACCGCCGGCTCGGGGCGACTATGGAGGAGCTCTACCCGCAGATCATCGAGATAGCGCGCGCCTCCCGGGCATTCCAGGCGCGAGCGGTGCGCTATCTGGCCGGCGAGGCGGGGGTACGGCAGTTCCTGGACCTCGGCACCGGGCTGCCGACGGCGAATGCGACGCATGAGGTCGCCCAGAGCGTCGACCCGGCAGCGCGCATCGTGTACGTCGACAACGACCCGATCGTCCTGGCCCACGCCCGTGCCCTGCTGTCCAGCCGGTCCGAGGGGGCTACGGACTATGTGCACGCGGACCTCACGGACGCGAAGACAGTGTTGCGCGAGGCCGCACGCACGCTGGACCTCGACCGCCCGGTGGCCGTCATGGTGCTCTCGACACTCGGGCACGTGGCGGACCCGGACGAGGCCGCGGCGCTGCTCCGCAGCTACCTGGACGCCCTGCCGGCGGGAAGCTGGCTCATGCTGTGCGACACCATTGAGACGCCGGAGACCCAGGCGGGGTCCGACGAGTACGCCAGTGGGGGCGCCATGCCGTACATCTCGCGACCCAAGGAGATCATGGCGGCCTTCGCGGACGGACTCGACCTGGTGGAGCCGGGCTTCGGCTCGATCAGTCTCTGGCGCCCCGAAGGGCCCGTGACCGGCGAGCCGGTCGACCAGTGGGGATTCGTGGCCGCCAAGCGGTAGCACCCATTCCGGCCGATCGGCGCTCCAGCCGGATCGGCCGGAGCGGCCGGGCTGACACCGAAGTCGCCCAGCGCCGCGGTGAGCCCACCCGGTCCACGCGGCCGTCCCCACCCGGTCATCGCCGATCCAGCATCACCGATCCGTCATCGCCACTCGGCCACGGGCGGAGGCCGCGGTCGGCAGGGAACGTCGGGGCTCACGGCCGACAGAGGCAACTGCTAATCGTGACCGCCGGAGACAGCCGGCACTCGTGGCCGGGCTCTCGTAGTAACCCACAAACCAGGCCGCGGCGCCGACCTGCACAAACCGCCAGTAGAATCACGACACGTGACTGCTGTGTCTGCGAAGCCTCGCATCCCCAATGTCCTGGCCGGCCGCTACGCCTCCACGGAGCTGGCCGTCCTTTGGTCCCCCGAGCAGAAGGTGAAGCTGGAACGTCAGCTGTGGCTGGCGGTGCTGCGCGCCCAGAAGGACCTCGGGATCGAGGTGCCCGACGCCGCTCTCGCCGATTACGAGCGCGTCCTCGACCAGGTCGATCTGGCCTCGATCGCCGAGCGCGAGAAGGTCACCCGGCACGACGTCAAGGCCCGCATCGAGGAGTTCAACGCTCTCGCCGGCCATGAGCAGGTCCACAAGGGCATGACGTCCCGGGACCTCACCGAGAATGTCGAACAGCTTCAGATCCGGCTCTCCCTGGAACTGATGCGCGACCGCACCGTCGCCGTGCTGGCCCGGCTCGGCAGGCTCGCGGGCGAGTACCGCGAGCTGGTCATCGCCGGCCGCTCCCACAATGTCGCCGCGCAGGCCACGACGCTCGGCAAGCGCTTCGCGACAGCGGCTGACGAGCTCCTGGTCGCCTACAGCCGCCTGGAGGACCTGCTGGGCCGCTATCCGCTCCGCGGGATCAAGGGGCCCGTCGGCACCGCTCAGGACATGCTCGACCTGCTGGGCGGCGACGCCGGGAAGCTGGCCGACCTGGAGCAGCGCATCGCCGGCCACCTGGGCTTCGCGCAGGCCTTCACCTCGGTCGGCCAGGTCTACCCGCGCTCGCTCGACTACGACGTGGTCACCGCACTGGTGCAACTGGCCGCCGCGCCGTCCTCGGTCGCGAAGACCATCCGGCTGATGGCCGGGCACGAACTGGTGACCGAGGGCTTCAAGCCCGGCCAGGTCGGCTCCTCCGCGATGCCTCACAAGATGAACACCCGCTCCTGCGAACGCGTCAACGGCCTGATGGTGATCCTGCGCGGTTACGCGTCGATGACCGGCGAGCTGGCGGGCGACCAGTGGAACGAGGGCGACGTGTCGTGCTCCGTGGTCCGCCGGGTGGCGCTGCCGGACGCGTTCTTCGCGTTCGACGGTCTGGTGGAGACCTTCCTGACGGTGCTCGACGAATTCGGCGCCTTCCCGGCCGTCGCCGCCCGTGAACTGGACCGCTACCTGCCGTTCCTCGCCACCACCAAGGTGCTGATGGGTGCGGTGCGCGCGGGTGTCGGGCGTGAGGTCGCCCACGAGGCCATCAAGGAGAACGCGGTGGCTTCCGCCCTGGCCATGCGCGAGCAGGGCACGGAACGCAACGAGCTGCTGGACAAGCTGGCCGCCGACGAGCGCATTCCGCTGGACCGTGCCCAGCTGAACGCACTCATGGCCGACAAGCTCTCGTTCACTGGCGCTGCGGGCGACCAGGTCACAGCCCTCGTCTCCCGCATCGAGGAGATCACCAAGCAGCACCCGGAGGCCGCCGGATACGCGCCGGGCTCCATCCTCTGACAGATCTCGCCACCGGACGATGACACCCGATGAGCTACAGGCCGCCCGTGACCGCACTGTTCCCGATGTGGTCGCGGGTGGCCTGCGCGTACTGTTCTGCGGAATCAATCCGAGCCTGATGACTGGTGCCACGGGCCACCACTTCGCCTTCCCCGGCAATCGCTTCTGGCCGGTACTCCATCTGTCGGGTTTCACGTCGCGGCAGTTGAGGCCCTCCGAGCAGTCCGAACTGCTCCAGTACCGGCTCGGCATCACCAACGTGGTCGCCAGAGCCACGGCCCGAGCCGATGAACTGTCCGCCGAGGAGTTCCGCGCGGGGGGAGAGATCCTCATCACGAAGGTGGAGCGGCTGCGGCCGCAGTGGCTGGCGGTGGTCGGCATTACGGCCTACCGGACGGCATTCGGTGAACGCCGGGCCCAAATCGGACCACAGGAACGGTTGATCGGCGGAGCCCGCGTCTGGGCCTTGCCCAACCCCAGCGGCCTCAACGCCCACTGGACCGCTCAGACAATGGCCGAGGAGTACGGACGGCTCCGCACGGCCGTCGCCGCGGACGCGCTCGCCGACACCGCCGGGGCCTGACGTCCAAGGCGAGGCTGCCGGCGCTGGGGCCCGGCTGAAGCGATCCACACGCCTCACGGCGGGTCTATCTCCGTCACCACGACGGTCAGCTCGCACCCGGGGCCGTCCTCCTCCAGACAGAGCCCCAGGGCGATCCACCGTTCCTCGATGTGCCAGAGCCGGAAGTATTCGCAGCCCGCAGCTGTCTCGGCCCAGGGATCGGGTATCACCTCGCCGGACATCATGCGCTCCTGCGCGCTCCACAGACTGATCATCTGCGGCTCCCCCCAGCGCGCACCGAGCAAGGTGATCAGCGCGTCGTGCTCCGCGAGGAACTGCGCCCGGTGCTCCAGCCGCGCCGCCTCGTCCTCGTCCCCGGCATCGTCGTCCGCGTGCAGGAAGGCGGTGTGATAGCCGGGCCCGCTGACTCCCGTGCCCGATCGGACGCGCTCCACGGGAAACTCCTGGGCGCGCATCCCGTCGATGAGGCGGAGCTGATGTGCGGTGGTCATGCCGTCAGTAAACCGCCCTGCACTGACAACCGAAGCCTCGCCCATGCTTTGAGCCGATTTCAGCCAGCTCGTCCCGGCCCCTCAATGTCCCGGCACCGCCCTGTCCCCGGCACCTAAGAGTCCGGACGTCCTGGCGGGACAGCACCGCTCAGGCGTCGCGGCGTCTCAGCGCCCACCACCCGGCCAACAGAGCCGTCGCCGCCCACGCCGCAGTGACGGCCAGTCCTGCCCAGGGCCCGAGGCTGCCTTCCGGGTGCTGGTGCAACACCAACTGTCCGGCCCGGTCGGGCAGATAATCCGCCGCACTGCCCGCGATGTCCCCTACTACGAACGAGACGATCAGGATGAAGGGGATGAGCAGACTGAGCACGGCAACCGCGCTGCGCAGCAAGACCGTCAGCCCCGCCGCGAAGAGGGCCATCAGGGCCAGATATATCCCGCCTCCGAACGCCGCCCGCAGGGCGCCTGGTTCCCCCAGCCCGATGGCGTACTCCCCCATGAACAGCTGCCCCACCAGAAACGAACCGAAGGCGGTGATGAGGCCTACCGTCAGCGCCGCCCCTCCGACGAGTGACATCTTGACCGTGTAGAAGTGGGTGCGGCGTGGAACGGCCGCGAGCGACATGCACAGCGCGCCATTGAGGTACTCGGACGAAATCGCAGTCGCACCGAAGCTGATGGCCGCGATCTGACCGAAGTTCAGCGCGTAGAAGGCGCCGAAGACGAGTTCGGCGTCCGCGTTGTCCGCCTCGGCCTGACCGACGGTGGCGAAGGTGAGCACCGTCACGACCATGGTGACGAGGAAGACGGCTATCAGGGATCCCGAGATGGAGCGCACCGATCTGATCTTGATCCACTCGGAACGCAGGACTGCTGTTGTCGACATGATCACGCCTCCTGACGGGCGGTGGGTGGGACAGCGGCGGAAGCGAATTCCGCGGCACCGGCGGTGAGGTCCAGGTAGGCCTGTTCCAACGTGGCCTGCTCGTCGACGAGCTCCAGGACCGCGATGCCCTCGCCGGCCGCCATCTCTCCGATCTCCTCCGCCTTCGCACCCTCGACGGTCCAACGGCCGTCCTCGCCCTGCGTGGCCCGGTAGCCCTTGCGTGTCAACGCCTCACCGAGCCGGGAGGATTCGGCCGTGCGCATCCGCACCCTGGGCCGGCTGCGGGAGTCGAGGAATTCCTGCATCGGCAGATCGATGAGGAGCCGCCCCCGCCCGAGCACGATCAAGTGGTCGGCGAACGACGACGTCTCGTTCATCAGGTGACTGGAAACGAGCACAGTGCGGCCCTCCCGGGCGAGCCGCTTCATCAGTTCCCGGATCCAGACGATGCCCTCCGGATCCAGCCCGTTCGACGGCTCGTCCAGCATGACCACCTCCGGGTCACCGAGCAGCGCCGCCGCTATACCGAGCCGCTGGCGCATGCCGAGAGAGAACGTCTTGATCCGGCGTCCACCGACCTGGGCGAGGCCTGCCTCCTCCAGTACCTCGTCGACCCTTCCCGGGCCCATGCCGTTGCTCGTCGCGAGCGTCAGCAGGTGGTTGCGGGCCGTCCGCGAACCGTGAGCGGCCTGCGGATCGAGGAGTACCCCGACGCGGCGCAGCGGCTCGTCCAGGGCCGCGTACGCCTGCCCGCCGATGGTGGCGGTGCCCTCTGTGGGCCGGTGCAGCCCGAGGACCAGCCGCAGGGTGGTGGACTTGCCGGCCCCGTTGGGCCCGAGGAATCCGGTGACCCGGCCGGGCCGCACGCTGAAGGTGAGGTGGTCCACAGCGCGGGTCGCGCCGTAGTCCTTCGTGAGTTCGTGGACATCGATGCTGGTCATTTCCTCAGCCTGGCGGCCCCGCCGGCGACGATCCTCCCCCGCCGGAGTGGATCGTCTCCCTCGCTCGGGGGAGCCGCCGCACCCGAGCACGCTGGCACGATGGGCGGCATGCTCCGCTTCCTCCACCCGTTGGCCGCACAGGTCACCTACACCCGCTGGCTGCATCTGCTCATGCCGTCCGCCGTCGTGAGCGTGTGGCTGTTCATCTCGATGGACACACCGTGGGTGCCCGTCGTCCTCGCGGCGCTCGTCGGTCTGATACCCGGTATGCGGCTCGCCGAGGGGATCCAGGCACAGCTGCTGCTCACACCCGCGGAGCGCGGCGACCCCGACGCGACCATCTCGGTGGCGCCGTCCACCTCGTGGTCCGAGCGCTGGCGGACCGCGCTCTGGCTGGAGGTGCGGCTGCTGTGCGCCGGCCTGGCCGGCCTCGCCACGGTGTGGCTGCCGGCCACAACGGTCGACCTCGTCCGTTCAGCGCTGGGTTCGAGACCGAGCGACGAATGGCTTGCCTCCGGACTCGGCGCGCACTGGTGGGCTGCGGTCCTCGTTCCTGTTCCCCTGCTCATCATGCTCGCCGTGATCGTGGGCTGTGGGGAGCTGATCACCGCGGCCGCCCGTTGGCTGCTGGGCCCGACACCGGTCCAGCGGCTGACAGCGCTGGAGGAGCGCACCGAGCAGCTCCTCGAACGCAATCGGATCGCGCGGGAGCTGCACGACTCGATCGGGCATGCCCTGACCGTGGCCGTGGTGCAGGCGGGTGCCGCAAGGGCGGCGGGCGACCCGGAGTTCACCGAACGGGCCCTGGTGGCGATCGAGGAGACCGGCCGTGACGCACTCGAAGACCTGGAGCGGGTGCTGAGGGTGCTGCGCGAGTCAGGTACGCCGCCAGGGCAACGACCGTCGCTGAGTGAGGCGGACCGATTGCTGGACTCCGCTCGGGGTGCCGGGGCCACGGTCGATGCCGAGGTGTCCGGTCCACTGGAACAGGTACCGGGGTCAGTGTCCCGCGAGGGGTACCGCATCCTTCAGGAATCCCTCACCAATGCCCTGCGGCACTCGGGGACGGTCCCCGTCCGGGTCCGTATCACCGTCGCGGAGGGAAGGCTGGAGTTGGAGGTGACCAACCCGTTCACGGGTTCGACCAGTACGCCCGGGGGTGGAAGCGGGCTGCGGGGGATCCGCGAGAGAGCCGCCCTGCTGGGCGGAAATGCCAAAACCGGCCTGTACGGAGGGGAATGGATGGTGCACGCGAGCCTTCCGTTGGACCGCATACGCTGACCGGATGCCGGTTACCGTTCTTCTGGTCGACGACGAACCCCTGGTCCGCGCAGGTCTGCGTGCGGTCCTGGAGGCCCAGCCCGATATCGAGGTCGTCGGTGAGGCGGGGGACGGTGCCGCGGTGATCCCGCTGGTGCGTCGACTGCGCCCCGATGTCGTGGCGATGGACGTCCGGATGCCGCTGATGGACGGCATCGAGGCGACCCGGGTGGTGCTGCGCACGGTGCCCGATCCGCCGAAGATCCTGGTGGTGACGACGTTCGAGAACGACGAGTACGTGTACGAGGCGCTCCGCGCGGGGGCGGACGGGTTCCTCCTCAAGCGGGCCCGTCCCGCGGAGATCGTGCATGCGGTGCGGCTGGTGGCGGAGGGCGAGTCCCTGTTGTTCCCGGCGGCCGTCCGGCAGCTCGCCGCCGAATACGGCACGAGCAAGGCACGGGAGTCCATGGACCGGGCTTCGCTCACCGAGCGCGAGGCCGCGGTACTGCGGCTGATGGCCCGGGGGCTGTCCAACGCCGAGATCGCCGCGAAGCTCGTGGTGGGTGTGGAGACGGTGAAGACCCATGTCAGCGCCGTGCTGGCGAAGTTGGGCGCCCGGGACCGCACCCAGGCGGTCATCGCCGCGTACGAGTCGGGATTCGTCACCCCCAGCTGAACCGCAGCTGATTCCGGTTCTTCCCGGACCGCGTTGCGTCCCGCAGTCGCCCCGCCCCTGAGCAACGAGTACCATCCGCCTGACATGCGCACGAGCTGGGAGGAAACACCGTGGGCCGGCTGACCGGTGGGGACCCGTCGCTGCTGCGTCGGATCAATTCCGCGGTGGTGCTGCACGCCCTCAGGGGCGCCGGCTCCCCGACCCTGACGGACCTGACCCGGATCACCGGTCTGTCGCGGCCGACGGTCGAGGGTGTCGTCGAGGGGCTCTTCGAGGCCGGCCTGGTCGTCGAGTCGGCGCCCGACGGCGCCGAGGCACGACGTCAGGGCCGTCCGGCCCGCAGGTTCCGGTTCCGTGCCGAGGCCGGACATCTGCTGGGCATCGAGATCGGCCCGCACCGGGTCTCGGCGCTGTTGTCGGGTCTGGACGGCCGGATCATCGGCGCCGGCTCACGCGATGTGTCGGAGACCGCGTGCGCCGACGACCGCCTCGACAAGGTGCGGACCGTGGTCGCCGAAGTCCTGCGGCGGACGGGCGTGGCCCGCAGCAGCCTGCGGGCGGTCGGGGTCGGCAGTCCGGGCATCGTGGAGGCCGACGGCACCGTCCGGCTGGGCACCGCGTTGCCGGACTGGACCGGACTGGCGCTCGGTGAGCGACTGCGACGGTCCTTCCGCTGCCCTGTTCTCGTGGAGAACGATGCGAACGCCGCAGCCGTCGCGGAGCACTGGAAGGGCGCGGCCACGGAGTCCGACGACATCGTGTTCGTGCTGGCGGGGCTGAGTCCGGGAGCGGGTTCCCTGATCGGCGGACGGCTGCACCGTGGTTTCGGCGGTGCGGCGGGCGAGATCGGTGCGCTGCACCTCCTCGGACGTGATGTCACACCGGAGAGGCTGCTGTCCACGACGGACACGCCGCTGGACCCGCTGGACGAGCATGCGGTGGCCGCCGTGTTCGCGAAGGCGCGGCACGGCGACGAGCAGGCGCAGGCGGCGGTCGAGCGGTTCATTCAGCGGCTGGTCCACGATGTGGCGGCGCTGGTGCTGGCGCTCGATCCCGAGCTGGTGGTCGTCGGGGGGTGGGCAGCCGGACTGGACGGGGTGCTCGACCCGCTCCGCGGTGAGCTGGCCCGCTACTGCCTTCGGCCCCCGCGAGTGGCGCTGTCGCTGCTCGGCGAAGCCGCTGTGGCCACGGGAGCGCTGAGGCTGGCACTCGACCACGTCGAGGAGCAGCTCTTCGCGGTGGAGGGAACGGTGACGGCCCGCCGCTGAGTGCGACGGGCCGAACAGTTCGGATCCCGGCGGGCGACCGGGAGGAAGCCGGTCAGGATGCCTGGCGCTCCTGGTCGTGGTGGCTGATCTCCACGTCGCCCGAGTCGCCGAAGGTGAGCCGGCACGTGTCGGCCCGGTAGGTCGCGACGGAAACGGCCGCCGTACCGCCTGCGGCAAGGTACCGGGTCGTGACGACGAGGACGGGGGCCCCGGGAAGCCGGTCAAGCTCCTTGGCATCGTCCGCGCGGGCCGAACCGAGTTCCACCGAGCGGTCCTGGCCGTCGAGCCCGAGCCGGTGCAGTTCACGCACGACGCTGCGGGCCCTGGCGGTGCCGGACGGAGTGTCTATGGCGGACAGTTCGGGGACCGAGGACGCCGGCACGTACAGCAGCTCCGTCGCGACTGCCTGCCCGTGGGAGGCCCGGATCCGGCGCACGATGTGGACGGGCTCGTCGCTCCCCACGTCGAGCGCACCGGCCACCGCCGCGGGTGCGGCCGCGGTCTGGCAGTCCACCGGCTGCCACGCCTCTCCCGCGCCGCCTCCGGTCCAGTCGTGCTGAGCGGTGGAGACGGCCACGCCCACGCGCGGCGGCGCGACCGTGGTCCCGACCCCCCGGCGGCGCTGCAGTCTGCCTTCGAGTTCGAGCTGCTCAAGTGCCTGCCGGAGCGTGGCACGGGCGACACCGAACCGGGCGGCGAGCTCCCGCTCGTTGGGAAGGATCTCCCCCACCGCAAAGTCCGAGTCGAGTGCCTCACTGAGCACGGTCTTGAGGTGCCAGTACTTCGGCTCCGGTACCGATTCCAGCTGCGTGGTCCCCACCCTTGTCCTCCGCAATCGCCCAGCGGCTTTTCCGCGACGTTATTTATTAAAGGTTCCTGTCTTAACGTTGCGACCATAGGACGGCACACCCCCTTGGTCAAGACCAATCCTTAGCCGGTAACGCTGTGAAACGGGGCTCTGCCGCAGAGCGTTCACAGGACGTTCGTGGACCGGTGCGCATCGCGCAGCGCAAAGCCCCACGTCCGGGCAGGTCCGTGGGGCTTCGGGGTCGATCTGGGCAGCTGCCGGCCGGGGGCGGCCGGACGGGGATGTGCCGATTGAGGCAGCCGGCGGATCAGGTCGGCTACGCACCGCCGAAACTGGTGAGTTTGTCGGGATTGCGAACGATATACACACATTGAACAAGTCCGCCCCGCACATCGATCTGCATGACGGAATCAGGCTTTCCGCCGATGAGAACCAGCAGCGCAGGCCCGCCGTTCAGCTCCAGGCTCCGGACCTCCAGGTCCGGGATCGGCTCGTGGGCGACGGCGTGCAGGAAGCGGCCGACCTTGTCCGCACTCTCCAGGATCCGCAGCGGCGCCTTCGACTTCCCGCCGCTGTCACCGACGAGCCGCACGTCCGGCGCGAGGAGCGCGAGCAGCTCCTCGATGTCACCGCCCGCGGCCGCTGCGAGAAAGCGCTCCGTGAGGTCACGACGGTGGACGGGATCGACGTCGTAGCGCGGCTTACGCTCCTCCACATGGCGCCGGGCGCGCCCGGCGAGCTGACGGACGGCGGCTTCGGTCCGGTCGAGCGTCGTGGCGATCTGACCGTACGGAAAGCCGAAAGCCTCGCGCAGGACGAAGACGGCGCGCTCCAGCGGGGACAGCGATTCGAGGACGACGAGCACCGCGACGGAGACGGAGTCGGCGAGCACTGCCTGCTCCGCGGAGTCGGACACGGCAGGGCCGAAGTCGGTGACAAGGGGTTCCGGCAGCCAGGGCCCGACGTACGCCTCACGCCGCGTCCGGAGCTGTCGCAGCCGGTCGATGGCGAGGCGGGTGACGATCCTCACGAGGAAGGCACGCGGTTCGCGCACGTCCTCGCGCACCGTGGACGACCACCGCAGCCATGCCTCCTGGACCACGTCCTCCGCGTCGGCGATCCGGCCGAGCATCCGGTAGGCCACCCCGGTGAGTACGGGCCGGTGTTCTTCGAAGACGTCGGTCCCGGTGTCGGTTGTCACCGTCCCATCCCAGCCGACCCGCCGCACGGTGTCCAGTTCGAATCGCCCGGACCTCCTGAACTCCCGGCTACCCGGCGGTAATTGTTCTTGACGTGCCGGGTTCTGGACCGAGTGCGAGCGGCGCCTCGCGTTGGGCACGTCGCGTGCAATGCGGCCGGCCGCCGGTTCGATGCCGCTGCCGCTCACCGAACGGTTCTCCCGCAACGCCGGCCGGGCCGGACGGTCCTGACTAGCACCGTCTATGCCCGGCCCGGCCTCCGTTCACCGAGGCCACCGTCCTGGAGACGGTCGCTCCGCGCGAGGCGCCCTGGTTCCACGAGCCGCTGTCCGCCGGACGCGATGTCCTGTTCACCGCCGATGTACCGGGGCCGGCGGTGACCATCGCGTGGTCCAGCAGCGACCGGCTGCTCCTGCGCCGCCAGGGCATCCGGGCCGAGCACACCGTCCCCGGCGCCCGGCTGGTCCGGCCGCCGGGCTGCGGCCATGTCCCGATGAACGACGACCCGGCTCTCGTCGCGCGGGGGATTCCCGACACCGGCCGCTGAGTCCGTCCCGGACCGGCGCCGGTGCAGAACGCCCGACCCCAGCGCCACCCCCAGCCCGACCAGACAGCTGCCCGCGGCCTGCGCGACACCGTACGAACCGGTGCCGACCAGCGGGGCGGTGAGCGCGGCGGAGACCGGGATCAGACCGGAGAAGAGCGTGGCGCGCTCGGCGCCGATGCGCTGCATGCCCATGTACCAGCACACGAATCCGACGACCGTGACCACGGCGGCCTGCCAGAGCAGCGCCGCCGTCTCACCGGGTGACGGCACACGCAGGAAACCTCCCCCGTCCAGCACCAGTCCCAGCGCGGCCGACTCCGCGGCGGCGATCACACAGACCGTGGCGGACAGCAGTTTCGGGCCGAGCGGACGCAGCACGGGTACGGCGATGACCGCGAAGCCCACCTCACCGGCCAGCGCACCGACGGAACAGACAATGCCCGCGGTGTCGGTGCGGCCCCAGCCCTGGACCGTGAAGGCACCCGTGGCGACCAGCGCGGCCGCGTAGAGCGCCGCGCGGGCCGGCCGGCGCCCGTCCAGCATTGGAACGAGCACCGCGACGAGGATCGGGGCGCACCCGACGAAGACTCCCGGAACAGCGGGTTCCGCACTCCGCTCGGCGGCCAGGACGGCCAGGTTGAAGCCGACCATTCCGACAGCCGCGAGCAGTGCCAGCCGCGCCCACTGCCGGCCGCTGAGCGTGCGCAGCGTGGCAGCGGGCGGAGGCGCTCCGCCCCGTCGCAGAAGAGGCAGGAGCAGCAGGCCTGCCAGTCCGTAGCGCAGCGCCTGGCCACCCGCGTACGGGTAGTCGCCGAGCATGCTGTTGGCGGTGAAGGAAGCACCCACGAGGGTGCAGGCGATGGCGGCGAGAAGGGCTCCGCGCAGGTAGGTCACGTTCATGGCACCGACGCTAGGCAGCCCGGCGGCCCGGTTTAAGGTCCACTTCCATGACGTCTTCGGGGACCAATCCAGCACCGGACAGCGGCGGCAGCGACCGGGAGCCGGTCTCCGCCGCCTGGGAACTGCTGCTTCCGGCAGCATCCGCCCCGGCCCGCGGGCGCGGGCGCGCCCTCCAAGCGGCCCTGCGCGAGGCGGTCCGTTCCGGCCGGCTGACGCCGGGGACACGGCTTCCGTCCAGTCGTGAACTCGCCACCGATCTCGGTCTCTCACGCGGTCTGGTCACCGAGGCGTACGAGCAGCTGACCGCCGAGAGCTATCTGCACAGCGGACGCGGGGCGGGAACATGGGTGAGCGGATCGGTGCGGGCGGCGGCGGGCCGGGCCCGCGATCTGGCCCCGCGCGCACCCGGCACGCTCGTCGACTTCCGGCCCGGCACCCCGGACCTCTCGCTCTTTCCGCGCAGCGCTTGGGCCGCCACGCACCGTTCGGTGCTCGGCAGGCTGCCGCACAGCGCCCTGGGCTATCCCGATCCACGGGGGCTGCCCGAGCTGCGGATCGCCCTCGCGGCCCTGCTGACGAGGCGTCGCGGGGTGGCGGCCGATCCGGAGCGGCTGCTGGTCTGTTCGGGCGTGGCGCAGGCGACGACTCTGCTCGGATTCGTGCTGCGGGGACGTGGGATGCGCACGGTCGGCGTCGAGGATCCCGGGAGCCCCGAACACGCCTCTCTCTTCGCCTCGACGGGCCTTGCCACCTCCCGACTGCCGCTCGATGACGAAGGGCTGGCCACCGAGCCGCTCGTGCGCTCCGGGGTCCGTGCCGTGATGACCACCCCGGCCCATCAGTTCCCCACCGGAATCGCGTACTCCGCCGCCCGCCGCAGCCTGCTCCTGGACTGGGCGAGGGACGTCGACGGGGTGATCGTGGAGGACGACTACGACGGTGACTTCCGCTACGACCGGGCGCCCGTCGGCGCCCTGCAGGGCCTGGATCCGGAGCACGTCGCGTACACCGGGTCGGTGAGCAAGTCGCTGGCACCCGGTCTGCGGCTTGGCTGGCTGCTGGCACCGGCGTCGATGACGGACGAGATCGTCGACCGAAAGCGCACGATGGATCTCGGCAACCCTGCGGTCGACCAGGCGGTACTCGCCGACTTCATCACCCGGGGCGGCTACGACCGTCAGCTGCGACGCTGCCAGCGCGCCTACCGGGAACGCCGCGACGCCCTGACCACCGCACTGGCCGAGCACTTTCCCGGCACCGAGGTCAGCGGTATCGCCGCGGGACTCCACATCATCGCCCGGCTACCCGAACGGTACGGTCCCGAGGCCGGTTTCGCCGCCCGTGCCGCCGGTGCCGGGATCGCGCTGCGACTGATGAGCGACTGCGGAACCGTGCGTCCCGCGGACCGTTCCGTGAGCCTGGTGATGGGTTACGCGCACCTCGCGCCGGTGGACATCGCACGTGGTGTGCGTCTGCTGGCCGATGCCCGTCGGGGCCTTCACTGATCGGCTTCGAAACGCCGGGGGCCGGGTGTTCACCTCGCGTCGGTGTGCCCGTCCGGGCGCGAGGGTGGCCCGGTCGATCAGAGCCTCTCGCCCCGCCCGCTGACCCAGAGACGCTTTCCGCGAGGTCGATATCGACCGGGACAGCGGCGAACTGACCTCCGGCTGCGAGCGCAGGGCAGCGCCGGGCTGTTCAGCAAAGTGCGGCGACCGGGGCGAGTGGGGCAGTGGGCGGGAAGGCCTGACCGGTTCCGGGGCGGGGGGGACGGCTGGGCGGAGGCCGGGAGTTCCGGACTCCCGGCCTCCCGAAAGCGTCCTGGGCCGATTGTCAGTGGTGGGTTCTAACGTTTTCTTCATGACCCGATCCGTTCAGGCGCTCGCCTACTCACGTCCGTCCCTTCTGCAGTCCTCGCAGGCCGGGCAGTTGCTCGGCCTGGAGACCGCGGGCGGTCTCACGCCGCGCGGCGCCGAGCCCCATCCCCGGTTCTTCGAAGGCTTTCTCACCTCTCCCCAGGTCGCGGCCCGAGGACTGCTCGCGGTGGCGGACGTGGCGGCGGCGCGCTACTACCAGCGGACGCTGCTGTCCTCGCTGGACCCGGTGGTGACGGGAAACGGCGACCGGCTGCGCTTTGAGTCGTTCTCCGGCTGCTGCGGGGTGTACGCGCGGCTGGACGTACTGCGGGAGGGTCTGGACGGGGCTCGGACGGGCCACGGCACGACCAATGTGGATGTGAACAATCCGCTGCGCGAGGCGCTTTCACGGATAGCGGGCGACGATCCGCTGCATCTGCGGGTGGGGCCGCAGGAGATGGCGGTCACCACCCTGCAGGGTCCCGTCGTGGAGAAGAAGGTTCCGTTGCCGGACCGGTGGCTGCGGGGCTTCGCCGAGGCGCAGGTGGCCTCCGCCGCTTTCGATCTGCGGGCCGAACTCCCGGCGGCGGAGGCCGTCCGGTTCCTGCGGTCGCTGCCTCGCTCCTCGGGCAACGCATCGCGAGGCGCCCAGTGGGTGCTTCCCGCCGGAAAGACCCTGCGGCCGACGACGAGGCCGACTGCGGGGGCCGTGTGTCTGCCGGGGCCGCAACGGCTGGTCGCGCTTCAGCGGGTTCTTCGGCACGCGACGGCGCTACGGGTGTACGGCCCGGTGGCCGACGGCGCCGTCGCCGCGAGTGCCTGGGAGGTGGTGCTGCCGGGAATGCGGCTCACCCTGACACTGTCGCCCGAGGCCTCCCGCGGCTTCTCGGGCGAGGGCGGAGTGCTGGAGGCGCTCGCCACCGATGACGCCGCGGCCGACGCCGAGCTGATCTCCGTGCTCCTGGCCTGGGAGCCCCGGATCGAGCCGGCCGACCTGGCCGAGCAGTCGGGCCTGCCGGTGGAACGCGTGCGGGCGGCGCTCGTCCGGCTGGGAACAGCGGGCCGCGTGGGCTACGACCTCGCGGACGCGGCCTACTTCCATCGCGAGCTGCCGTACGACGCGGACCGGGCCGAACGGCACAACCCGCGGCTGGTGGCCGCGCGGCAGCTCGCCGAATCCGGCTCGGTCGTCCTCGACGGGGACCTGGCGGCCGTGGTCTCGGGCGACCACCGCTACCAGGTCCTCGAGAAAGCCGGTGCGCTGAGCTGCACCTGCCAGTGGTGGGCCGACTACCGGGGCCGGCGTGGCCCCTGCAAACACGCGCTGGCCGTCCGGATGACCCGCCGGGGCGCGACGGTCACCGCAGGTACGCGATGAAGGAGCTGCTCATCGCCGTGCGCGAAGGCCGTCATCGGGACGTTCCCGCCCTGCTCGCCCCGCTTGACGGGCCCGAACGCAGGCTGGTGCTGGCCGAGTTGAAGGCGGTACGCAAGGAGGTGCGGGAGCAGGAATGGCGCGAGCGCACCAGGGTCCAGAAGGCCGTGCTGGTGGCCGGCGCGGGCTGCCACACCGGGGCCGCCGGCTGCGCGACCTGGATCGGGACCCGGGAACTGCGCGACTGGGCGCATTCCCCCTACCCGTGGGTGCTGGAAGTGCTGGCCGACCGGGATCCGGCCTGGCTCGCCGACCTCGCCCAACGGCTGGCCGCCCGCTCCGTCGAGTCCGAGGCGGAGTACCGGCTCGTGCTCGAACTGGTCCGGATGGCGGACTGCCCGCTGCCCGCCTCCGACGGCATCGTCCGTGGCTGGGCCGAGCGTGTCAGCAGATCGCGATGGCAGCAGCGGCCGCACCCGCCGCTGACCGACATCCTGCGCACCGAACCGCACCTCGACGTGCTGGCGCCACACCTCATGGACATGCCGGAGCTGCCCGCGCCGGTGGCCTGGAGCGGCGATGCGGACCCGGGTGCCCACTGGCCGTCCGCGCTGACGGCCCTCGCCGCAGAGGGCCTGCTGGACCGGACCCTCCTCCTCGACCGCTGCACCACCCGCCTGCTGCGCGGCGGGAAGACCGCCGACCTACGCTTCTGCCTTCTGCTGCTGCGTGGTCTCGAACCCACGGTCCAGGAGGAGGCCGAGCGGGTCGCGGACTGGATCGCCATGGCCGCGGACGGCCCGTCGCCGGTGGCCGGACACGCACAGGAGGTACTCGCCCGGCTGGACGGTCACGACGGGCTGTCCGTCGCTCAGCTGGCCGACCTCTCGGGTGCGGTGCTCTTCCGTACGGAGAAGAAGCTGGTCCGCTCCCAACTGGTGCTGCTGGGAAACGTGCTGCGCCGTAACCCGTCGGTGGCCGGACAGCTGCTGCCCGTGATCGCCGAGGCGTTCGGGCACCCGGACATCGCGATCCAGGAGCGCGCACTCAAGCTCACCGCCCGCCACCTCCCCTCGACCCCACCCGCCGTACACCAGGCACTGGCGGACATGGCCGCGCAGTTGGGACCAGTGCACCGTTCGGCGGCACTCGCGGTGTTCGGTGATCTGCTCGACGCGGAGCCGGCCGACGACGCCTACGAGGAGATCCTGCCGCCGGCCCCCGTCCCACGGCGTCTCGCCCCGGCGCCGGAGAGCACGGCCGAGCTCGTCGAGGACGTGGTGGCCCTGGTGCGGTCCGGGTCCTGGGAGGTCACCCACTTCGAACGGACTCTGGACGGACTGATCCGGTGCGCCCACACCGACCGGACGGCCCTGGCCGAAGCCCTGCGCCCGGCGCTCGCCGGGCAGTGGTGGGCCGGGTCCGGGGAGCAGGACGAGATCGACCGTCGGTTCAGCAGGAACCGCGACGGCCGGCACCTCGTCGCGGCGTCGCTCCTCGGACGGATCTCGGAACGGGCGATTGCCGAGGGCCGGTCCCGATGGACGGGGACGGGCACCTGCTTCCACGCCGCCCTCGACGGTGTGATGTACGCACGGCTGTGGGAGGCCGCCGCCGCGATACGGACCGGGGAGCTGCCCTTCCTGCTGGCGGCACCCACCTGGCACACCGGGTCCCTGGACCCGGTGGAGCTGGTCGGCCGGCTGCGCAGCTATCGGGAGCTGGGGGTCGCACCGGGGCCCGCCGACTTCGCCCAGTCTCTGCTGCGCGTCCGGCGAAGCGACGGTCACGAGGCCGCCGTCCAGGCCGCCGGGCTCGGCACCGTGGAGGGGGACCGGCTGGCAGCGTGGATCCAGGCGGACGAACCGGTGGCACCGGTGCTCCGCCACCACGTGGAGGCCGAAGTGCCAGCGGCCCGGGGCTGGTTCCAGCAGTCGGCGGCGGGAGCGCGGCGCATCCTCCTGGCCACCAGGGAACGCCGGGTCATCCAACAGGAGTTCCCCCGCGCCTTCCACTGGCTGGGGCGCCCGCACTCCCCCGGACAGCGGAGCTGCTACCACTGGGGCACGGGTACCCCGCAGTGGCTGGCCACACTGCCGGAGGACGGCGAGACGCTGGCGGCGTGGCTGCTGCCTTCCGTCACCACGTGCGTCGAGGACCAGCGCGGAGGCGCCTGGCCCCTGCCGGCTCTCGCCGAGACCGGAGGACCCACTGCCGGCGCCGTTCATCTCGCGCTGGCGTACGGGCTCGGGGCCCGCTACCCCGAGGACCGGCTGTCGGCGGTGGACGCCCTGCTGCTCCTCGCCGCCCGGGGCCGGCTGGACGCGGCGCTCCTCGGCAGGGAGCTGACCGCGCTCATCGACCGGGAGCTGGTGAAACCCGGACGGCTGGCGAGCTCGGCGGCCACCGCCGCTGCCACCGGCGCGTACCGGACCGTACTCTCCGTTCTGGTCCCGGTGCTGCCCGCGCTGCTGGCCCGCGAGCCGGCTCCCCGCGGCCTGAGCGACCTGCTCGCCGTGGCCGCGGAGTGCGCGGAGCACGGTGGTCCGCCGAGGAGCGGGCCGATAGCCGGCCTTGGCGCGGCCGCCGCGCGTGGCGGGTCGACGCAGTTGGTGCGACAGGCTGCGCGGCTGGAGGCGGCCTGCGGCCGGACGGCTGCTTGAACCCTGACCGGCCATGGCTCGAACACCCTGGTAAACCGGATGAAAACATCTAATAGGCGACTAGATACACACTTAACCCATCGGTCACGAGGCGTTCGTGATCAGGCAACACCGCTCCGTCACAGTGAAGGCATGACTGATGTGACATCCGCGAAGAGTGCCCGCCGCCCCCACCACTGGCGACGGGATCTCGTCGAACTCGCCGCCCTGTTCACCGCGGTCGCCGTTGCCGACGCGATCGCCAACCTGATCGGGCACCAGCCGGACGGGCCATATCTGCTTATCGCCTCGGCCCTGACGCTGACCGCGACTGCCGCGTTCCACGCCTGGTGGGCGCGGCGGCACAGCCACGCGCCACCGCCGGATGCCGACGGGGTGTCCGGCCTGCACGACTCCGCCGCGCAGCCGCTCGCAGCGGCCGTCTCCCCGGCACCGGGTGCCGGGTCCGGGGAGACGACGCTGTGGCGGATGCGTACCACGGTCAGGGACGCCCCCGGCAGTCTGGCGGCGCTCTGCACCGTCCTGGCCCAGCACCGGATCGACATCCTCACCCTTCAGACGCACCCGCTGGCACAGGGCACCGTCGACGAGTTCCTGCTGCGCGCCCCCGCCACGCTTCCGGCAGCGCAGCTGACCCGGGCGATCTCCGCCGCGGGCGGCAGCTCCACCTGGATCGAGCGCGCCGACGCCCATGATCTGGTGGACGCTCCGACCCGGGTGCTCAGCCTCGCCACCCGCACCGCGCTGGATGCCGCCGAACTCCCCCTCGCCCTGCGCCAGCTGCTCGGACGGTGCACCATCCACTCGCTGCCCGCCGTCTCGATCACGGGACGCGCCACCGGGGAGACCGCGCCCGTCGAAGGGGTGCTGGAGGAGACGGCGATGCGGCTGCGTGACCCTTCGGGCGGTGTCATCACCGTGGAGCGGCCCTACCTCCCGTTCACGCCCACGGAGTTCGCCAGGGCGCGCGCCCTGGTCGAGCTCGACGCCCGGCTCGGCCCCCGTGTTCCGCGCAGCGAGCACGTGCTCACCCTGCCCGAGGGCAACGAGATCACCGTGCGCCGGGCGGACCGCGCGGATCTCGAAGCGGCCCGAGCCATGCACGACCGCTGCTCGGAGCAGACACTGCGGCTGCGCTACCACGGCCCGGTCCGCGACGCCGACCGCTATCTCGACCACCTGCTGAGCCCGCGCTTCGGCCGTACCCTCGCCGTGCAGACGGCCTCCGGTCGGCTGGTGGCGCTCGGTCATCTGCTCTGGGACGGCGACGAGACCGAGGTCGCCCTGCTCGTCGAGGACGACTGGCAGCGCCGGGGCATCGGCTCCGAGCTGCTGACCCGCCTGGTGGCACTCGCCGTCGAGGCCCGCTGCGAGAGCGTCTACGCCGTCACCCAGGCTTCCAACACCGGCATGGTCGCCGCCATGCGCGCGCTCTCGCTGCCGCTCGACTACCAGATCGAGGAAGGCACGCTGGTGATCACCGCCCGGCTGAACGCGACTCCGGTACGACCCCTACCCGTGCCCCTGCCCCCACATCAGCAGGCACGTCACTGAAGCCCTGACGTACGGGCTCCTCGCCGCTCAGCGCCTGGCAGAGATCGGCCCAGAGGTCCTCGACATCCTCCAGGCCGACCGACATGCGCAGCAGCCGGTCGCCGACTCCCGACGCCTGCCGGTCTCCTTCGTCCACAATGCGGTGGCTGATGGAGGCGGGGTGCTGGATCAGGCTGTCCACGCTGCCGAGGCTGACGGCGGGTGTGATGAGCCGTACCGCGGCGATCACTCGGTGCGGGTCCCCGAACACCTCGAAGGAGACCATCGCACCGCCCAGTTCCGGGTAGTGGACGCGGGCGATGCGCGGGTCTGCGGCCAGCCTGCGGGAGAGTTCCGCGGCGCTGGAGGACGCGGCCCGCACTCGTACCGGCAGCGTGGACAGACCGCGCAGCAGCAGGTATCCGGCCATCGGATGCAGCACGCCACCGGTGGCGAAGCGCACCTGCCGCAGCCGGGCCGCGAACTCCTCGTCGCAGGCGACGACTCCGCCCATCACGTCCCCGTGGCCGCCCAGGTACTTCGTCGCGCTGTGCAGCACGATCCGCGCGCCGTGCTCGACGGGCCGCTGGAGCACCGGTGTCGCGAAGGTGTTGTCGACGAGCAGCGGCACGGAGCCGCAGGAGTGCGCGACCGACCGGATGTCCACCTCTTTGAGCGTCGGATTGGCGGGGGTCTCGACGATGACCAGACCCGTGTCGGGCCGGATCGCGTCGGCGATGCCCGCCGGATCGGTCCAGGTCACCTCGGTGCCCAGCAGCCCGGCACCGAGCAGATGGTCGCTGCAGCCGTACAGCGGGCGGACCGCCACCACATGGCGCAGTCCGACGCTCGCGCGGGCCAGCAGGACGGCGGTGAGCGCCGCCATGCCGCTGGCGAACGCCACGGCGCTCGCGGTCCCTTCGAGCCGGGCCAGGGCCGTCTCGAACCGGGCGGTGGTCGGGTTGTCGAGCCGGGCGTAGACCGGTGGCCCGTCGAGCCGGGCGCCGGTGGTGGCGAAGGAGTCGATCCGCGCCGCCTCTCCCCTGGAGTCGTACGAGGGGTAGGTGGTGGACAGGTCGATCGGCGGGGCGTGCAGGCCGAGAGCCGCGAGGTCGTCGCGCCCGGCGTGCACGGCTTCGGTGGCCAGCGCCCTGGTCCGGGTTGTGGTCGAGGGCGCCATCGAGGATTCGGTGTCCATGTCACCACTCTGAACAGTCACCGGGAAATCTGCACCGATGTCCGTGCTACGTTCGGCAGATGACCGATTCCATCGCCCTGGACACGGTGGATCTGCACATTCTGCGCCTGCTTCAGAACGATGCCCGGACCACCTACCGCGATCTCGCGGCCGAGGTCGGGGTCGCCCCGTCGACATGCCTGGACCGGGTCACCCGGATGCGCCGCACGGGCGTCATCCTCGGTCACCAGCTGCGACTGGATCCGGCCAGAATGGGACGCGGGCTGGAGGCCCTGTTGTCCGTGCAGGTCCGGCCGCACCGCAGAGAGCTCATCGGCCCGTTCGTCGAACGGATCAGGACGCTGCCCGAGTCCCGGGCGCTCTTCCATCTGACCGGCCCCGACGACTATCTGGTCCATGTGGCCGTTTCCGATACCGCCGACCTGCAGCGGCTGGTGCTGGACGAGTTCACCTCGCGCCGCGAAGTGGCCCGGGTGGAGACCAGGCTGATCTTCCAGCAGTGGGAGTGCGGACCGCTGCTGCCGCCCTCGGCCACCGCGGCCGGGCCTGGCACATGTCAGGCCTCACAGCCTGATTGATGGTGACGGGGAGCCCCTCTCCGTATGAGGATGTCCACATGTCAGACACTCCTAGCAGCGCGCTGCCCCGTCAGGTCGCCGACGCCTACGTCGACGCGTTCATCCGACTCGACCCGATTTCCGGCACCTTTCTCGGTGTCGCGGAAAGCTCGCGCCGCCTTCCCGACTTCTCCCCCGCCGGCCAGGAAGCGCTGGCCGAACTGGCCCGCGCCACGCTCGCCCGGCTCGACCGCGCGGAACAACTGCCCGGTGCGGCCGATGACGCCGAGCGCCGTTGCGGCCGCCTCCTGCGCGAGCGGCTGACGGCCGAACTCGCCGTCCACGAGGCCGATGAGTCGCTGCGTGCCGTCTCCAACCTGCACTCCCCGGCGCACTCGGTCCGTGAGGTGTTCACGGTGACACCCACCGAATCGGACGAGGACTGGGCGGCGGTCGTCGACCGGCTCCGTGCGGTTCCCGCCGCGCTCGCCGGCTACCGCGAGTCGCTCGCACTCGGCCTGGAGCGCAAGCTCCACGGCAGTCCGCGCGCCACGGCCACCTTCATCGACCAGCTCGACGACTGGATCGGCGACGGTACGACGGGTTTCTTCCAGGACTTCGCCGCCGCGGGCCCGGCCGCCCTGCGCACCGGTCTCGACGACGGCGCCCGGCAGGCCGCGCAGGCGCTGGAGGAGTTGCGGCAGTGGATGCGCGAGGTGTACGCCCCCGCCATCGAGGGCGCACCCGAGGTGGTGGGCCGTGAGCGGTACGCCCGCTGGTCGCGCTACTTCAACGGCACCGACCTCGATCTCGACGAGGCGTACGCGTACGGCTGGTCCGAGTACCACCGGCTGCTCGCCGAGATGCGGACCGAGGCCGCGAAGGTGCTGCCCGGCGCGGGCCCCTGGGAGGCCCTGGCCCATCTCGATGTACACGGCAAGCACATCGAGGGGGTCGACGAGGTCCAGGCGTGGCTGCAGGGGCTGATGGACGAGGCGATCGAGGCCCTGGACGGTACGCACTTCGAACTCGCCGAGCGGGTCCGCAAGGTGGAGTCCCGGATCGCCCCGCCCGGCGGCGCCGCGGCACCGTACTACACGGGTCCGTCCGAGGACTTCTCCCGCCCCGGCCGCACCTGGCTGCCGACCATGGGCGAGACCCGGTTCCCGGTGTACGACCTGGTCTCCACCTGGTACCACGAGGGCGTCCCCGGCCATCACCTCCAGCTTGCCCAGTGGGCCCATGTCGCCGAGAGCCTCTCGCGCTACCAGGCGTCCATCGGCATCGTCAGCGCCAACGCCGAGGGCTGGGCGCTGTACGCGGAGCGGCTGATGGACGAACTGGGCTTCCTTCCCGACGCCGAGCGCCGCCTGGGGTACCTGGACGCGCAGATGATGCGCGCCTGCCGGGTGATCGTGGACATCGGCATGCACCTGGAGCTGGAGATCCCGGCCGACTCCCCGTTCCACCCCGGTGAGCGGTGGACGCCCGAGCTGGCTCAGGAGTTCTTCGGCAACCACAGCGGCCGGCCCGCCGACTTCGTGGAGAGCGAGCTGACCCGCTACCTCTCGATGCCGGGACAGGCCATCGGCTACAAGCTGGGTGAACGCGCCTGGCTGCTCGGCCGGGAGAACGCCCGCGCGGCGCACGGGGACTCCTTCGACCTCAAGTCCTGGCACATGGCCGCCCTTTCGCAGGGGCCGCTGGGTCTGGACGATCTGGTCGACGAGCTGTCGAAGCTCTGACCTGGCCGGCGGGCCGGTCCCGGGGGCGGACCCACCCCGGGCCCGGCCCGCCGCTGTCAGCGACCGCACTCCTCGGAGCCGCCCTGCGCGGTGAGCGGGTCGGCACCACGCCGGCCGGGCCCCTGCCGGGTCTCGGACCCGAAGCCCTCGCGCACCCAGCACTCGAAGCCGCCGAGCATCTCCTTGACCCGGTAGCCGAGTTCGGCGAGGGCCAGCGCGGGCCGGGTGGCTCCGTTGCAGCCGGGGTCCCTGTCAGCGATCACGCAATTCCCCACTCCGTGTGGGTTCAGCGTCACGTAATTCCCCATCCCCGCGATGGCGCCGGCCGAGGCGGCCGGGATCGCCCCAGGCGGTCAACCGACCCGACGTCCTGATCCTCGACGACTTCACCATGCGCCGGATGACCGCCGCACAGGCTGACGACCTCTACCAGGTCATCATGAACGGCCCCGGCTACCGGCCGAACAAACGCCCTAAAAGCCCCACCGACAAGCCCGCGATCATCTGGACCGAACCGCGGCCGAACATTCCTTACGCCGATCGGGCAGCCCGAGGGAGTCGCACCCCCGGGCTACCCGACCGTTGCGTTTGCGCTTCCCCGGTCCCGGTCTGCCGCGGGGAGGGCGTTGTCGATGAGGACGGCGGCGATGGCGGCGGCAGTGGGGAAGGATTCGGCGTTGAGGACTCGGGTGCGGGCCGAGGCGCCATCGAGGAGCAGCGCCAGTTGTTCGCCGAGCTGTTCGGGGTTGGCGGCGCCGGCTTCGCGGGCCGTTTCAGCGAGCCGCGCGGCGATGGCGAGCTTGTAGTCGCGTGCGTATTGGGACGCGGGGTGTTGGGGATCGTGGATTTCGACGGTCGCCGCGATGTAGGGGCACAGGGGTGTGAGTCCCTCCGGGCCGGATGCGGGGACCTCGAAGGCGGCGAGGAGTCGTTCGCGGGGCGTGAGGTCGGTGCGGTCGAACACTCCGGCCATGACGTCCGGATCGAATCGGCGCAGGTATTCGGCGACGAGTTCGTCCTTGCTGGTGAAGTGCTGGTAGGCCGTGCGCTTCGAGACCTGGGCCACTGCGCAGAGCTGGTCCATACCGGTGCGGTTGATGCCCTGAGCGCGGAACAGTTGCTGTGATGCGCCGAGGATGCGCTCGCGCGCACCCCTGCCGCGGCGCCGGCCTTGGGGCCCCTTCTCCAGCTTCGTCATGACTCCATCGTATCCCAGTGCGGTACCGCTCGGTATACATAGCTTGCGTTCCCGCCGGTCGCTGGATACGTTTAAGTACACAGCTCGGTGTACAAAGGAGTGATCGTGGGAAAGCTCGACGGCAAGGTAGCGGTGATCACGGGCGGGTCGACCGGCATGGCGCTGGCCGGCGCGAAGCTCTTCGTCGAGGAAGGGGCTCATGTCTTCATCACGGGCCGACGGCAGGAAGCGCTGGATGACGCCGTCAAGGTGATCGGCCGGAACGTGACCGCCGTGCAGGGTGACGCGGCCGACCTGGACGACCTGGACCGTCTGTACGAGACGGTCAAGCGGGAAAAGGGCTCGATCGACGTGCTGTGGGCGAGTGCCGGGACGGGTGAGCAGGGCAAGCTCGGCGAGATCACCGAGGAGCAGTTCCATCGCGCGTTCTGGCTGAACGCGCGCGGCACGCTGTTCACGGTGCAAAAGGCGCTGCCGCTGCTCAACGACGGTGCCTCGATCCTCATGACCGGATCGAACGCTTCGCTCAGGGGCTTCCCCGGGTGGAGTGTGTATGCGGGGAGCAAGGCCGTGCAGCAGGCCTGGGCCCGTGTGTGGCTGAACGAGCTGAGGGACAGGCGGATCCGGGTGAACGTGCTGACCCCCGGCCAGGTCGCCACCGCCAAGCAGGAGGAGTTGTTCGACGAGGAGACGAAGCGGCAGTTCGAGTCCCTGATCCCGCGGGGCAGGATGGGCCGCCCCGAGGAGATCGCGACGGTCGCGCTGTTCCTCGCCTCGGACGACTCAAGCTATGTGAACGGGCTGGAACTGACCACCGACGGCGGCACCACGGTGATCTGAACACACACCGGTGTGTGCGGGCACCCGCACACAGCTCGGCACAGACGAAACAACACAGACGAAACAAAGCGAAAGTTCGAGAACAAGGAAGAGGGCACACCTCATGAGCAGCATCAGCATCATCGGCACTGGGAACATGGCCCGTACCATCGGCGCGCTGGCGGTAGCGGGCGGCAACACCGTCGAGGTCCTGGGCCGCGATCACTCCAAGGCCGCTGACCTGGCCAAGGCTCTCGGCGGCGGCGCCACGACGGGAGAGTGGGGCGCCGTCCCGGCCGGGGACATCGTCATCGTGGCCCTGTTGTTCGACAGTGTCGTGCCGACCGTCGCCGCGTACGGAAGCGCCCTCGCGGGCAAGGTCATCGTCGACATCAGCAACCCCTTCAATTCCACGTCCGACGGTCTGGCTCACCGCGAGGTCACCTCAATCGCGCAGGAAGTCGCCAAGGTGGCCCCGGCCAGTGCCGGCGTGGTGAAGGGATTCAACACCGTGTTCCGTCATGTCCTGGAGAACGGCCGGCCCGACGTCTTCATCGCCGGCGACAACGTGCAGGCCAAGGCGGACGTGGAGGTGTTCATCAAGAGCCTCGGGATGCGCCCGATGGACGCCGGTGGCCTGGAAATGGCGCACTGGCTGGAAGGGGCGGGTGTGCTCACGATGGGCCTCGCCCGCCACGGGGTGGGGGGCTGGGACTTCGCCCTCGGCGTCACGGAACTTCCCGCCTGAGCCGCACCGGAGGAGACACTCGCGATGCCGCTGCCACGGCGGGCGGTCAGCCGCTGACTCCGTCCGCGGCCCGGTGGCGTACCGCGGATCCGTGGCGTTCCTTCACCACTTCGAGCTGGGCCGGGATGCGCCGGCGCAGATCCGCGACGTGGCTGACGATGCCGACGCTGCGGTCCCGCTCCCGCAGCGAGTCCAGCACGTCGAGAACCTCGTCGAGGGTCTGGTCGTCCAGGCTGCCGAAACCCTCGTCGATGAAGAGGGTGTCCAGCCGTACGCCGCCCGCCTCGTCGGTGACCACATCGGCGAGGCCGAGTGCCAGGGCGAGCGAGGCGAAGAACGTCTCGCCGCCGGAGAGCGTGGCCGTGTCGCGTTCACGGCCGGTCCAGGCGTCGATGACATGCAGGCCGAGCCCGGCCCTGCGGCCACCGGTGCGGGCGTCGGAGTGGACCAGGGTGTAACGGCCGGACGACATCCGTCGCAGCCGGGCGGTGGCGGCGGCCGCCACCTGTTCGAGGCGGGCCGCCAGGACGTAGGACTCCAGCCGCATCTTGCGTTCGTTGTCCGCCGAGGTGCCGGCGGTGAGCCCGGCGAGCCGTGCGATCCGCTCGTACTCCTCGCGCACCGGTCCCAGTCCACGTACCTCGTCCGCCGCGCGCCGGGACAGCCGGCCGAGTTCGGTGCAGCGCTCCCGCGCCGCGGCGTGGGCGCCCGCCGCGTCCCGCAGGAGCCGCTCGGCCGTGTCGGACACCGGCTGCGCGGCGTCCGGGGCGGCCGGGGGCCGGCCGGCGGCGGCGCGGGCATCCGTCTCGGCGAGCCGGTCGGCGACCGCCGCGGCCTCGGCCTGCCAGGTGTCGATCCGGTGCTGGAGCTCTCGTTGCCGGGAGTCGGGGAGCATCGTCCCGGCGGCGTCCTGCGGGGTGTCGAAGCCGGCCCGGAACGCCGCGTCGGCGAGCCGGTCGTCGGCCTCCTTCAGCCGCGCGGCCGCGCTCTCCTCCTCGCGCAGCGTCGCGGCCGCCTCTACGAGCAGGACGACCCGGTGCTGAAGGAGGGCGGCGTGCTCGGTGACGCTGCCCGACCCGCCGCGGGCCTGTGCCAGCACCTCTTCCAGGGCTGCCTGTTCGGCGTCGAGGCCTTCGCGCCTCGAGGTACGGGCCGCGGCCCGGCGTTCGGCCCGCTGCCGGTCCCCGGCCCGCTGTTCCTGCTCGCGTTCGGCGGCCGCGAGGGCTTCGCGCGCCGCGTGCGTCCCGGTGGCGGTCCGGTAGGCCTCGGCGTGCTCCCGGGTCAGGGTGTCCACGAGACCGGCGAGCGCTGCGGCCGTCGGCTCGGCCGCCCGGTCCCGGCCGCCGGCCGGGTCCTGCCCGTTCCCGTTCTCCGCGGCCTCCGCACGAGCCGCCGCGTGCCGCTCACGTACGGCTGCGAGCGCGTGCTCCGCCTCGGTGCGCGCCTGTTCGGCGCGCCGGTGGGCGGCCTCGGCGGCGTCCTCCGTGGCCTGGTCGACGTGTCCGTCGCCGGCACGGGCGGGCCGCGGGTGGTCGGGCGAGCCGCAGACCGCGCAGGCCTCGCCGTCGGCCAGTTCCCGGGCAAGTTCCGCCGCGATGTCGCGCAGCCGCCGTTCGCGCAGGCCGAGCCAGGCCTCGCCGGTGGCGAGGGCGCGCTCCCGGGCCGTGCCGAGGCGCTCCTCTGCGTCCGACACCTGATCGGCCAGTGAGTCCCGGCGCCGGGCCGCGTCCAGCCGCCGGCGGGCCGGGTCGAGCCGGCCTGCCAGCAGTTCGGCGCGGGTCGCCGCTTCCTGGGCCGCCTCGATGCGGGTGTGCAGAGCGTTCCGGGTGGCCTCCCAGCCGGCCAGCCAGCTCTCGGCGTCCCGGATCAGCTCGTCGTCCGCGCGGGCCTGCCGTTCCAGCACGGTCCGTTCGCTGTCGATCTCGGCGCCGCGCCGCTCGGCACGGCGTGCGGCGTCCAGACCGCCGAGTTCCTCGCGGAGCCTGCGTTCCAGCGCCGTCAGCTGGTCGGCGCCCGCGCCGGCCAGGTCGCCGGGCAGTCCGGCCCGGGAGCGGTCGCGGGCCGCGCCCGCCCGCCGGTGCGCCCACTCGGCCTCCTCGCGAAGCTCCAGCGCGGGGGCGACCAGATCCGCCTTGCGGGCCCTCTTCAGCTGCTCCTGTGCCTGATCGTGCTCGGCACGGCCGGCTTCCACCTCGGTGGCGCGCCGCCGGGTCTCCTCGTACCGCTGCTGGAGCCCGGCCAGTTCGCGTTCGGCGTCCAGGGCCAGCCGGGCGGCCCTCTGCCGGCTCTCGGCCGCGGTCAGCACCGACGCGGCGATGTCGAGGCGTTCGCGGGCGCTGCTGCGCGCCGTCGCAGCCCATTCCAGTACGGCGTCCACGAGCCCCGGTTCGCCCGGCTGGATGCCGGGCAACGGGCGCTCGCTCGCGGCGGGCCCCGCCGCCTGGGCGATCCGCTGGGCGACGGCGAGGATCCTTTCGTCCCCGGCCCTCACCTGTGTCCCGGCGGCCCGGCGCAGCTCGGCGAGGTGCTCCTCGACCGCGGCGAAGCGACGGGTGTCGAAGAGCCGGCCGAGCAGTCTGCCGCGCGCCTCGGCGTCGGCGCGCAGGAAGCGGGCGAAATCGCCCTGCGGCAGGAGGACCACCTGGCAGAACTGGTCCCGGCTCATCCCGATGAGCTGGGTGATCTCCTCGCCGATCTCCTGGTTCGAGCGGCTCAGCGCCCGCCACCCCTCGTCGGGGACGTACTCGCGGAGCCGGCTCTGCGCCTTCTCCGTGGTGTAGCCGTCGCCCTTCTTCTTGGGTCGGGTCTGGGCGGGGCTCCGGGTGATCTCCAGGCGGCGCCCGCCGACGGTGAGTTCGAGCCGGATCTCGGTCAGCAGGTCCGCCGGGGCGTGGTCGCTGCGCAACGAGGTTCCTGGGCTCTGCCGGGCGCCGGGCACGGCGCCGTACAGCCCGTAGCAGACGGCGTCCAGGACGGAGGTCTTGCCGGCGCCGGTCGGTCCGTGCAGCAGGAAGATCCCGGCCGCGGAGAGCGCGTCGAAGTCGATCTCCTCAGTGGCGCCGAACGGTCCGAAGGCGGTGATGCCGAGCCTGTGGAGCCTCACCGGTTCACCTCGCGCACGCTGCCGTCGACCCGTACGTGGTCGAAGGCGCCGCGCAGCACCGTCCGCTCCGGCTCGTCGGTGCCGTACCCGCCGCGGACATGGGCCACGAAGTCCTCCGCGATGCTCTGGTCGTCGCGTCCGCGCAGCCGCTCGGCGTAGGAGGTCTGCGGGTCCTCGGGGGCCCGTTCCGGTTCGAAGGCGAGGCTGAGCGTGTGCGGGAACCGCTCGGCGAGGCGGGCCATCGGCTCGGCCGGGCGGACCGGGTCGGTGAGGGTGGCCTCCACCCAGGAGAGCTCGTGCCGGTCGAGGGCCGGGTCGTCGAGGAGGGTGTCGAGACGGCCGCGGAGCCTGGCGAGCGGGCGGGGCACGGGGCACTCGATCCTTCGCGCGGCGATCGCGCCCGTGGCCTCCAGGTCGATCAGCCACATCGTCTTGCGGTGGTCGGCCTCGGAGAAGGAGTAGGCGAGCGGGGACCCGGAGTACCGGACGCGCTCGGTGACGGTCTGGCAGCCGTGCAGATGTCCAAGCGCCACGTAGTCGACGCCGTCGAAGACCCCGGCGGGGACCGAGGCCACTCCGCCGACGGTGATGTCGCGTTCGCTGTCGCTCGGCTCGCCGCCCGCGACGAAGGCATGGGCGAGGACGACGGAGCGGGTGGTGTCCGCCCGCGTTCCGAGGTCGGCGCGGACCAGGTCCATGGCGGCGGTCAGCACGGCCTCGTGCCCGGCCCGCTCGGCCTTGAACACGTCCTTGACGAGGGCGGGTTCCAGATACGGGAGTCCGTAGAACGCCACGTCGCCGTGCGCGTCCCCGAGCACGACCGGGGTGGCGCAGTGCGCGGGATCGGTACGCAGGTGGATGCCGGCCCGCCCGATGAGTCCGGCGCCGACGCCGAGCCGGCGGGCCGAGTCGTGGTTCCCGGAGATCATCACGGTGGGCACACCGGCCGCGGCGAGCCGGTGCAGCGCGTCGTCGAAGAGCTGGACGGCGGAGAGCGGCGGCACCGCCCTGTCGTACACATCACCCGCCACCAGCACGACATCGACCTCGTGGTCACTGACCGTCGCCACCAGGTGGTCGAGGTAGGCGGCCTGGGCATCGAGCAGCGAGACCCGGTGGAACGACCGCCCCAGGTGCCAGTCCGATGTGTGCAAAATCCTCAAGACCCGGCTCCGACCTGCATGTTCCGCTTCCTCCACCCGTGGGGCCGCACCCCTTGTGCTCCGGAGCGGCCCGGACCCGGCGTCCGGTGATCGTCACACCCGCTCGGCCCTGCTCCCGGCCCCCGCGCACCACAGTACTCAGGCGTCCCCGTAGGACTCGCCGCCCAGTTCCAGTTCCGCCTCGCCCGCCGTCGCGTCGGCCAGCCAGCGGCGGAATTCCGCGACGTCGGCGTCCGGCAGCCCGATCTCAATGGTCACCGCCTCGGCGTAGCGCACCTCGCGCACGGTCCGTCCGGTGGCCCGCAGTTCGTTCTCCAGCCTGCCCGCCCGCTGGTGGTCCACGGTGACGGTGGCGAGCCGGAACCGCTGCCGGGTGAGCGTGCCGACCGCGTCGAGGGCCTCGCCGACCGCTCCGCCGTAGGCGCGGATCAGCCCGCCCGCGCCGAGTTTCACCCCGCCGAAGTAGCGGGTGACGACCGCGACGACGTACCGCATCTCGCGGCGGGTCAGCATCTGGAGCATGGGTACGCCGGCGGTGCCTCCCGGCTCGCCGTCGTCACCGGCCTTCTGTACGGAGGCGTCGGCGCCGATCACGTACGCGAAGCAGTTGTGGGAGGCGGTCGGGTGTTCCCTGCGGACGCGGGCGACGAACTCCTGCGCCTCCTGTTCGGTGGCGGCGGGTGCGAGCGCGCAGATGAAACGCGATCGGTTGATCTCCGTCTCGTGCACGCCCGCTCGGGCGACTGTCCGGTACTGCTCCTGCATCCGGCCAGCCTATGCGCAGCTACGGGAATGGTCCGGGGCGGCCGTCCGTTGTGCGGATCATGTACGCAGACACGGAGACGATCCGCAGAATCCTGACCGGGACGGGCGATACCTGGGCGGTGGTGGGGCTCTCCAACAACCGCTCCCGCGCGGCCTACGGCGTGGCCGAGGTCCTTCAGCGCTTCGGGAAGCGGGTGGTCCCGGTGCACCCCGGGGCGGAGCGGGTGCACGGCGAGGACGGTTACGCCTCGCTGGCCGACATCCCGTTCCCGGTCGACGTGGTGGACGTCTTCGTCAACAGCGAGCTGGCCGGCGGGGTGGCCGACGAGGCCGTCTCGATCGGCGCCTCCGCGGTCTGGTTCCAGCTCGGGGTGATCGACGAGAAGGCGTACGAACGCACCCGGGCGGCCGGGCTCGACATGGTCATGGACCGGTGCCCCGCCATCGAGATCCCCGCGCTGGGGCGCTGAGGGACGGCTTCGGGTCCGCCGGTCGGCCGAATGTGCGGGGTGTCACACTCCGCTCCGGGCTGGAACAATGACCCGCTGTGAGTACTACCCCTGCCTTCGGTGTGCTGAGCGCTTCCCACACCCGTGCCCGGCTGGCCGGACAGCTGGCCCGGCTCGGCGTGGAGCGGGGCGGCGTCCTGATGGTGCATGCCTCGCTGCGCACCGTGGGAGCGGTGGACGGCGGGGTCCGCGCCGTGGCCCGCGCCCTGCGGGATGTGCTGGGACCGCGAGGCACCCTGGTCGTCCCGGCCTTCACTCCCGAGAACTCCGACACCTCCCCGCACTACCGCGCCCGGGTCCGCGGTCTCGGCGACCGGGACCGCGAGGCCGTGCGGGCGGCCATGCCCGCGTTCGACCCGCCGACCACGGCCGCCCCGTCGATGGGCCGCCTGGCCGAAACGGTGCGCCGGTCACCGGGCTCCGTACGCAGCGCGCATCCGCAGACGTCGTTCGCGGCCGCGGGCCCGCTGGCCGGTCATGTGGTGGCCGGCCACCGCCCCGACTGCCATCTCGGTGAGGACTCCCCGCTGGCCCGGCTGTACGAGCTGCGGGCGCAGGTCCTGCTGCTGGGAACCGGCTTCGGCTCCTGCACCGCGTTCCATCTCGCCGAGTACCGCGTCCCGTCCCCGCCCCGGCGCACCTACCGCTGTGTGGTGGGCGACGGCGGCGGGCGGCGGTGGTGGGAGTACGAGGACGTGGCCCTGGACGACAGTGATTTCGCGGCCCTGGGCGCGGACTTCGAGCGGTCGGTCCGGCCTCCGGCCGTCGCCGTCGGCTCGGTCGGCTCGGCCCCGAGCCGCCTGTTCCGCTTCCCGGAGGCGGTCGGCTTCGCCACCCGGTGGCTGCCCGCGCACCGTCAAGGCGGCGCGGGCGACGGCTTCAGCCCGTGATACCGAGACCTTCGACCACGACCGCGCCCGGCAGCGCCGCGAGCGCCTTGCCCGGCATGATCAGTTTGCCCCGGCGGCTGCCGCTTCCGATCAGGACCCATTCCTGGTCCACGACGGCGGGGTCGATCAACAGGGGCCAGCTGTCCGGGAGTCCGACGGGGGTGATGCCGCCGTACTCCATACCCGTGTCACCGACCGCCGTCTCCATCGGGGCGAACCGCACCTTGCGGACGCCGAGGTGCTTGCGGACGGCCCCGTTCACATCGACGCGGGAGTGGGACAGCACCAGGCAGGCCGCCAGGGTGACGTCACCACCACGCTTTCCGGCCACGACGACGCAGTTGGCCGACCGGCTCAGCAGATCGGCCCCGTGATGCTCGACGAAGGCGGCCGTGTCGGCGATCTCCGGGTCCGTGTCGACGTGGATGATCTGCTCGGCGGGGAAACCGCCCCAGCCCTCCCGGACCGCTGCCGCCACCGGCGCGGTGAGCAGTTCGAGGCGTTCGGAAGCGGGACGGGCATCCTCGAAGGAGCCGATGGGTGCGCGCATGCGCGTCACGCTAACAGCCCCGCGCACCGGCCCGGCCGGACGTCTCATCTGACGGGCGGGATGGACACGGCCATGGTGAGTTCGACGGGCTCGGAGCCCTCGTTCCGGTAGGTGTGGGGATGGTGCGCCTCGAAAGTGGCGGAGGCGCCGGCGGGAACGGTGTACGAGGTTCCGTCGACGACCAGGGTGAGATCGCCCGCGGTGACGTGGAGCAGTTCGACGGTGCCCTCGGGGTGCGGGTCGGAGGCGCTGCCGTCGCCGGGCGCCAGCCGCCAGGACCAGAGTTCCAGCGGGCCCCGCGCCTCGGTGCCGACCAACAGGGTGGTGGAGCTTCCCGCCTCCGTGGACCACATGCGTACCGCCTGGCTGGCGGGCACCAGGCGGACCGGGGAGCCCTGTTCGTAGTCGAGCAGCGTGGTGATGCTGACACCCAGCGCGTCCGCGAGCTTGACCGTGGTGCCCACGCTCGGGTTGGTGCGTGCCTGCTCGATCTGGATGATCATGCCGCGACTGACCCCGGCACGGGTGGCGAGAGCGTCCAGGGTGAAGCCCCGCTCCCCGCGCCAGCGCTTGAGGTTGCGCGCGAGGGACTGGGTCAGCTGGTCGAGATCAGTCACATTCCGTCCAATATTCTGGATGACAGGGTCAAAAATACTGCACTACGGTGTGGTGTACCCAACCGTTCACCGCACTGTACTGCGAGGCCCCCGCATGACCGCACTGTTCGCCCTCGCCACCAGTCTGCTGTGGGGGCTGGCCGACTTCGGCGGCGGGCTGCTGACCCGGCGCATGCCCGCGCTCACCGTCGTGGTCGTCTCACAGACCTGCGCGGCGGCCGTGCTCGCGGTGATCGTGACCGTCACGGGCGCCTGGGGCGAGGCGGGCGGGCAGCTCTGGTTCGCCGTCGCGGCCGGCGTGGTGGGCCCGGTCGCGATGCTGAGCTTCTACAAGGCCCTGGCGCTCGGCCCGATGGGTGTGGTCTCCCCGCTCGGTTCGCTGGGGGTCGCGGTGCCGGTGAGCGTCGGGCTGATCGCGGGCGAGCGTCCGGGGCTGCTGCAGTTCGCCGGGGTCGCCGTCGCGGTGGTGGGCATCGTGCTGGCGGGCGGCCCGCAGCTGCGGGGCGCCCCCGTGCAGCGCCGGGCGGTGCTGCTGACCCTGGTGGCGGCGTTCGGCTTCGGGGCCGTGATGTCCCTGATCGCGCAGGCGTCCACCACGGTCACCGGCCTCTTCCTGGCCCTCTTCGTGCAGCGCGTCACCAACATCGCGGTGGGCGGCACGGCACTGTACGTCTCGGTGCGCCGTGGGGCCCGCGCGCTTCCCGAGGAGGGCGGGGCCGCCGTGGTGCGAGCCGCGCTGCCTGCCCTGGCGTTCGTAGGTCTCGCGGACGTCGCGGCCAACGGGACGTACTCGATCGCCGCCCAGCACGGACCGGTCACCGTCGCCGCCGTACTGGCCTCGCTCTACCCGGTGGTCACGGCCCTGGCCGCGCGCGGCTTCCTGGGGGAACGGCTGCGCGGCGTGCAGGCGGCTGGCGCGGGGCTCGCGCTGGTGGGCACGGTGCTGCTCGCGACCGGGTGACGGGAGCCGGCGGCCCCTGCTCCTGCGGTCAGCTCTCGTCGAGTTCCGCGACGGCCAGCAGCTGTTCGGGGGTCACACCCTCCGGGATCGGCACCGGGGCCGGTGTGCGCAGGGGCGGCTGCCAGCCCTTCTCCGGGTCCCAGCTGCGTACGACGCGGGCCGGGGCGCCGGCCACCACCGCGTGGTCGGGCACCTCTCCGCGTACCACCGCACCCGCCGCCACCACCACGTTGCGCCCGAGCCGGGCGCCCGGGAGGATCACCGCTCCGGTGCCGATCCAGCAGCCGGGGCCGATGGCGACCGGCTCCATCCGCGGCCACTGCCGGCCGACCGGCTGCTGCGGGTCGTCATAGCTGTGGTTGGTCGAGGTGATGTAGACGTACGGCCCGCAGTAGGTGTCCGAGCCGATCGTCACCGTGGTGTCGGCGACGACATGGCTGCCGCGGCCGAGCACCACCCCGTCGCCCAGGATCAGGATCGGTTCGGCGCCCAGGTCCAGATCGGGCATGAGGCCTGCCGTGAGGGTGACCTGTTCGCCGATGATGCAGTGGTTGCCGAGCTCGATCCACCGCTCCCCGAAGACCGTGCCCTGCGGGAAGGCGAGCCGGGTGCCCTCGCCGATCCGGCCGAACCGCAGCCCGCCGGGGTGCGCCGGGGTGACCGCACCCGTCTCCCGCACCCAGCGCCAGCAGCGGTGGACGGCCTCCGACAGGACGCGCCGCCGCCAGGCGGTCAGGGAGGAGACCGTGTCTCTGTTCTTCGGCACTCGCACACGGTAGTCGGCACGCCCGGGGCCGGTATCCGCGCCGGCCTGTGATCTTCACCCCACCGGGACCCGGACCCGCGTGCCCGTCGCATACCGTTTCCCGGCGGGACCGGACAGCCGCAGCCGGACGGCCGGCCCACAGCACCGGAGCACGGAGGAACGCGCGATGTCAGAACAGGCGTTGATCACGGCAATGGCCGGCAAGGAACCGGAAATCGATGCGTCCGCGTTCACCGCACCGACGTCGGTCGTGATCGGTGAGGTCACCATGGCGGCCGGGTCCAGCGTCTGGTATCACGCCGTACTGCGCGCGGACTGCGGTCCCATCGTCATCGGCGCCGGTTCCAACATCCAGGACAACTGCAGCGTCCACGTCGATCCCGGTTTCCCCGTCACGGTCGGCGAGCGCGTCTCGGTCGGCCACAACGCGGTGCTCCACGGCTGCACCGTCGAGGACGACGTCCTGATCGGCATGGGGGCCACCGTCCTGAACGGTGCGCACATCGGCACCGGTTCCCTGATCGCCGCACAGGCCCTGGTCCCGCAGGGGATGCGGGTGCCCCCGGGCTCACTGGTCGCGGGCGTGCCCGCCAAGGTCAAGCGGCAGCTGACCCAGGAGGAGCTCGACGGCGTGAAGTTCAACGCGGTCGGCTACGTGGAGCTGGCCAAGGCGCACCGCCAGGCGTTCGAGGACTGAGCGCGGAGGCCGGACTCGGAGGATCCCGGCCGCCCGGCCGGGATCCGTACGGGTCAGTCGGCCGCCGGTACGGTCCCCGGCTCGGGCGTGGAGTCCGCCGTGGACCGCGCGGCCGCCTTCTTGGCCCGGTTCTTGAGGACCAGCATCGAGGCGAGTCCGATCAGGACCGCGAGCGCCAGCCCCAGGTACGAGAACCGCTTGAGCCACGCCTCGGCGACGACCCCCACCGAGTAGATGACGGCCGTGGTCCCGCCGGCCCAGGCGATCCCGCCGAGCACGTTGGCGGTCAGGAACTTCCAGTACGGCATGTGCAGGACACCGGCGAGCGGTCCCGCGAAGATGCGCAGCAGTGCGACGAAGCGGCCGAAGAAGACCGCCCACATGCCCCACTTCTGGAACGAGCGCTCCGCCATGGCGATCTGGCCCGCGCCGAAGTGCCGGGGGAATTTCCCGCCGAGCCAGGCGAGCAGCGGACGTCCGCCCCTGCGGCCGATGGCATAGCCGATCGAGTCACCGATCACCGCCCCGGCCGTTGCGCAGGCACCCAGGATCCACGGGTTGATGCCGTCGTGTCCCGCGGCCAGCAGCGCCGCGCTGATCAGGACGATCTCACCCGGCAGCGGGATGCCGAGGCTCTCCAGACCGATGACGACGCCCACCAGCAGGTAGACGCTGATCGCGGGGACGGTCTCCAGCCATTCCTGGATGTGCAACGCCGGTTCCTCCGTAGTGATGTCCTGTCGCCCGCCGGACAACTCCTCGGCGCACAGCGGGAAGCCTACCCGGCGTGCCGTCGGCCCGGACAGCACGAAGGGCCGCCCCGCACCCCTGCCGGGCGGGCGGCGGCTGCGGTGCGGGCCGGGCTCAGCCGTTCGGGCGCAGCGTCCAGACCACCGTCATCTCGCCGGTCACGGCGCCGTCCGCGCGCTGGATCCGGATGGCCACGGGGAACTCGGGGCGCTTGCCCTCATCGAGTTCGGCGACGACGTCGGCCACCGGCCGGCCGAGGGTGGCGGTCGCGGTGACATCGCCCATGGCCAGCTTCGTGTAGCCGATCTCGGCCTTCACGGCGAGTGGGACGGCACGCGTCAGCTGGTCCCCGAACGCGGCGATGACGATGGCGCCGCTCGCCGATTCCGCCAGCGTGAACATCGCGCCGGCGTGCGGTCCGCCGACATGGTTGTGGAAGTCCGCCTGGTCCGGCAGACGGACCACCGCGCGTTCCGCGGTGGACTCCAGGAATTCGAGGTTGAGGGTCCGGACCATCGGAACCGTCGCGGCGAGCATCTCGCCCGCGGTCATCTGTTCAGCGCTCATGAACTTGATGTTACTCACGGGTAGATGGGTTTGGCCATGCCTCCGCGATCACCCGGCCCGCGCCTGATCCCGTCCTTCACCGACCGCTCACGGGGGCGGCCGTAGCCTGCCGGGCAGGGCACCTCTATCGTTACTCGCCATGTGGCCAGGACAGCAGCCGCCCGGGGGCGAGCAAAACCCGCAGGACCCGAACCAGAACCCGTACCAGCAGCCGGGGTACCAGCAGCCGAATCCCTACCAGCAGCCGGGATACCAACAGCCGGGCACACCCGAGCAGCAGCCCGGTTACGGCTACCCGCAGCAGGGTCAGCCGGGGCAGCCGCAGGGTCAGCCGGGCTACCCGCAGCCCAACCCGTACCAGCAGCCGACCGTTCCGCAGTACGCGGTGACCGGTCCGCCCGGCGGGCCTCGGCCCGGCAACGACAACAAGAAGCGGACGACCGTCATCGCGATCGTCGCGGCGGTCGCGGTCGTCGCCGCCGCCGTGGTCACGGGTGTCGTCGTGATGAACAAGGACAACGACAAGGACGGCAAGAACGTCGCCGACGACAAGAAGTCGTCCGCGCCCGCCAAGCCCTCCGAGTCCGCGTCGTCGCCGGAGGAGGAGAACCCGCGCGGTACCGACGGGGACGCCAAGCCGCTCATCGCGGGCTGGAAAGTGGTGACCAATCCGAAGTGGGGCACGCAGTTCGACGTGCCCGGCGACTGGGAGGTCTCACCCCCTGGCGTCTCCTCGTTCTTCGAGGACGACAAGAAGGGTGACGGCTCGCCGCTCATCGGCTTCTCCGCGCCCGCCGACCTCAAGGGCAAGTGGTGCGTCGACGACGCCGACCACGACGGCACCAAGGAGAACACCAGTCTGGCCGGCACCGGCACCCGAGGCGCCGAAGGCGCCACGGACGCCGACGAGAACGCCAGGAACGAGGCGGGCACCTGGGCATGGGCGGCCTATGCGCAGCACATGCCGAAGAGCACCATCAAGATGAGCAAGGCGAAGCAGTACACGACCAAGTCGGGTCTGACCGGCAGCCTGGTCACCGCCACGGCAGCCAATGTCACCAAGAAGAAGAAGTGCGACACCGACGGCAAGACCATCGCCTTCACCTTCAAGAACAGCAGCGGCGCCTTCTCCTCCTGGGTGCTGTACGGCGCCGCCGGTGTCCCCGACGAGCTGCCTGACGCGACGATCCAGAAGATTCTGAGCACGGTGCGCCTGGTGAAGATCACCGAGTCCTGACGCTCCGCCGCAAAGCATTTGGCACCACGGGGTCACGCCAGCGATAGTCCCTTGGTGACCGCCGCCGACCTCGCACCCCCATCGGCCCGCCCCTCCCGGGCGGGCCGCAATTACCGGCTGCTGACCGCCGCCGCGATCATCACGGGCCTGGGCACCAACGGCGCGCTGATCGCGGCGGCGTTCGCGGTTCTGGAGTCGGGCGGCGACGCGGGCGACGTCGGGCTGGTCGCCGCCGCCAGGACCGCGCCGCTGGTGCTCTTCCTGCTGATCGGCGGGGCGGTCGCGGACCGGCTGCCGCGCCACCGGGTGATGGTCGCGGCGAACACCCTCAACTGCCTCTCGCAGTCCGCCTTCGCCTGGCTGGTCCTGGCCGGTGAGCCCCGGCTGTGGCAGATGATGGTGCTCACCGCGCTCTGCGGTACCGGTCAGGCCTTCTTCAACCCGGCGGCCGAGGGCATGCTGATGTCCACCGTCAGCGGCGAACAGGCGAGCCGCGCCTTCGCCCTCTTCCGGATGTCCATGCAGGGCGCCGCCATCGGCGGAGCGGCGCTCGGCGGCGCCATGATCGCGGCGATGGACCCGGGCTGGGTGCTGGCGATCGACGCGGCCGCCTTCGCGGTGGCCGGAGGACTGCGCTCCTTCCTCGACGTCAGCCACATCCCCTCGCGCGCCCCCGGCGGTGGTCTGCTCGCCGATCTCCGGGACGGCTGGCAGGAGTTCGTCGGCCGCACCTGGCTCTGGGCCGTCGTGGCGCAGTTCTCCGTGGTGGTCGCCGCGGTCGGGGCCGCCGAGGCGGTCTACGGGCCGCTGGTCGCCCGGGACCAGCTCGGCGGCGCCCGCCCCTGGGGCCTCGCGCTGGCCGCGTTCGGCGTCGGCACGTTGGGCGGGGCGGTGCTGATGATGCGGTGGAAGCCGCGGCGGCTGCTGCTCGCCGGGACGCTCTGCGTCTTCCCGCTGGCGCTGCCGTCGGCGGGGCTCGCCGTGCCGCTGCCGGTGACCGGGCTCTGCGCGGTGATGTTCGTCAGCGGGGCCGCCATCGAGGTGTTCGGCGTGTCCTGGATGACGGCCCTGCATCAGGAGATCCCGGAGGAGAAGCTGTCGCGGGTCTCGGCGTACGACTGGTTCGGCTCGGTGGCCATGGTGCCGCTCGCCACCGCGCTCGCCGGTCCGGTGGAGTCGCTGGTCGGGCGCAGCCAGGCACTGTGGGGCTGCGCCGCGCTGGTCGTGCTGGTCACCGGGGCGGTGCTGTTCGTGCCGGACGTTCGCAATCTCACGCGCCGGACCGCCCCGGCCGAGGTGGTGGCCCAGGGTACGCCCGCGTCAGCCGATGCCGAAGGAGCCGTCGGGCGGCTCGGGTGAGTCGACCGCCTCCTCGTCACCGACCGGCCTGGCGCCCTTGACGAGCCCGGCCACGGCGGCGCCGTACTCGACGCGGGCCGCGAACGCGTCGGCGGCGCAACGGCGGATCAGCGTGGCCGTGTCGACGGGGGCGTGGGACGCGACGAGGACGACGTTGCCGAAGCGACGGCCGCGCAGTACCGCAGGTTCGGCGATCACCGCGAGCTCCGCGAAGACGGACCCGAAGGTGGCCATTTGCGGGCGCAGGAAGTCGAAGGGCGCCCCGTCCGCGAGGTTGGCGGCGTAGATCCCGCCGTCCCGCAGCGCCCGTGCCGCGGCCTGCGCGTAGGGGACGGAGGTCAGGTGGGCGGGCACCCGCGAGCCGCCGAAGACATCCGCGATCAGGACGTCCACGGAACCGGGTGCGGTCGCCTCCAGATGCTCGCGGGCGTCCGCGCCGTGCACGGTGATCCCGCTGCCGTCCGGAAGCGGAAGGTGCTCGGCGACGAGGCCGAGCAGCCTCCGGTCGGCCTCGGCGACGTCCTGCCGGGATCCGGGGCGGGTGGCCGCGACGTAGCGGGGCAGAGTGAGGGCCCCGCCGCCGAGGTGCAGCACGTCGAGCGGGGCGCCCGGTCCGGCGGCGCAGTCCACGACGTGGCCGAGCCGTCTCGCGTACTCGAACTCAAGGTGTTCCGGCGCGTCCAGGTCGACGTACGACTGGGGTGCCCCGTCGACGGTCAGCAGCCAGGCCCGCTCCCGGTCCACGTCGGGGAGCAGTCTGGCGGTGCCCCGGTCCACGGCGCGGACGACCGGTATCGACTCGTTCACTCACCCATTGTGCGGTGCCCGGCCGGCTGCTCGTGACCGCGGGGCACAGCGCCGGGTCCGCCTCCCGTGGGGTTCGGGAGGCGGACCCGGCCGTGCCGCGACGGCTCCGGGCTCAGAGCAGCCCGGTGACCGTGCCCGCGCCGATCGTGCGGCCGCCCTCGCGGATGGCGAAGCCGAGGCCGGTCTCCAGCGGTACGTCCCGGCCCAGTTCGACGGTCATGGTGACCGTCTCACCGGGGCGCGCCACCGCCGCCGCGCCGAGGTCGACGTCACCGACGACGTCCGCGGTGCGGATGTAGAACTGCGGCCGGTAGCCGGTGGCGACCGGGGTGGTCCGGCCGCCCTCCCGCCCCGACAGGACGTAGACCTGCGCGGTGAAGCGCCGGCTCGGTGTCACGCTGCCCGGCGCGGCCACGACATGGCCGCGGCGGACCCGGTCGCGCTCGACCCCGCGCAGGAGCAGCGCGACGTTGTCGCCGGCCTCGGCGGACTCCATCGGCTTGCCGAAGGTCTCCAGACCGGTGACGACCGTCTCGGTCTCCGCTCCGAGCACCGCCACCCGGTCACCGACGCGGACGGTGCCGCGCTCCACCGCGCCGGTGACGACCGTGCCCCGGCCGGTGATGGTCAGGACGTTCTCCACCGGCAGCAGGAACGGAGCGTCGGTGTAGCGCACCGGCATCGGTACGTAGGTGTCGACGGCGTCGAGCAACGCCTCCACCGCCCCCGTCCAGCGCGGGTCGCCCTCCAGGGCCCGCAGGCCCGACACCCGCACGACGGGCACAGCGTCGCCGCCGTACCCGTGCGCGGACAGCAGCTCGCGCACCTCCAGCTCGACCAGGTCGGTGAGCTCGGGGTCACCCGCGTCCGCTTTGTTGAGGGCGACGACGATGTGGTCGACGCCGACCTGACGCGCGAGCAGCACGTGCTCCGCGGTCTGCGGCATGATCCCTTCGAGCGCGGAGACGACGAGGATCGCCCCGTCGAGCTGGGCGGCGCCCGTCACCATGTTCTTGATGTAGTCGGCGTGTCCGGGCATGTCGACGTGCGCGTAGTGCCGGGTGCCGGTCTCGTACTCGACGTGCGCGATGTTGATGGTGATGCCGCGCTGCGCCTCCTCCGGCGCCCGGTCGATGCGGTCGAACGGGACGAACGTGCCGGTGCCTCGGTCGCTGAGGACCTTGGTGATGGCGGCGGTCAGGGTGGTCTTGCCGTGGTCGACGTGGCCCATGGTGCCGATGTTGAGGTGCGGCTTGGTGCGCACGTATGCCGTCTTGGGCATGGCTCGTTCCTTGGATTTCGAAGCTGAGAGAGAAGACCCCAGGGCCCGTCCGACCCTCCCCTTACGGGGTCCGCCGGACTGTCGGGGGAGGGTCAGCTTCGGGCGCCGCCGATGGGCGCCGCGGCAGCGGTGAGAGCCGCTGCGACTGCTGCTGCGAGTGCTGTGGTGACGGCTGCTGCCGTGGTGACCGCGACGTTCGCGGCAGCCCTCGGCGTGTCCGCGACTGCGGACTGCGCTGCGAGGAAGGCGTACCGGAACATGCCCCGATCATGTCCGACGAGCGCGGGCCCGTCGAGCGATTTACGGCGGGCGGTACGGGAGTGGGCGGCGGCGCTCGTCGCCCGCCCCTCAGAGGTGCCTGGTGGCCCTGCGTACGGACAGCGGAACGGCGCGACGTGCTTGATGTACGCGGCGGCGGACCGGGCGCGCACGGGCTCGGCGGCCGTCGGACACAGCGTGGTGAGACGCTCCAGCACGGTGTCGGTACATGCGCTGTCAGGCGCCCGGGGGCGGTTTCGGGCGTATCGCGGACGGTTTCGGCTCCGCCGCTCATAACGGTCACATTACGACGATCACACCTTGTGTCGGATACTCTCCCCGCATGCTCGACCCCGTCTCCGTCACCCGGCCCGCCACCGGTCTCGCCGCGCGCTGCACGAGGGTGTTGTTCTCGCCCTGGTCCCGGCTCTCGCTGCTCGTGGCGGTTCTGCTGGCCGCCGCGACGACGATGCTGCTCCTCGAACCCCAGCGGCTGCTCGCCTCCGGCCGGCCGGCCCACCTGAGCGGCGGGGCCGCCGCCGTCGTGCTCTTCGGCCTCGCGTACGGCGTGTCCACGGTGGCCTTCGTGCCGCGGCCGCTGCTCAATCTCGCCGCCGGGGCACTGTTCGGCACGCAGGCCGGTCTGGCGGCGGCGCTGGCGGGCACGGTGCTCGGTGCGGGCATCTCGTTCGGGCTCGGCAGGGTGCTGGGGCAGGACGCGCTCCGTACGCTGCTGCGCGGGCGCTGGATGCGGGCGGCGGACGGGCAGCTGAGCAGGCACGGTTTCCGCTCGATGCTGGCGCTGCGGCTCTTTCCCGGAGTGCCCTTCGCCGCCGCCAACTACTGCGCCGCCGTGTCGCGCATGGGGTATCCCCCGTTCCTGGTCGCGACCGGGCTCGGCTCGATCCCGAACACGGCCGCGTACGTCGTGGCGGGCAGCGAGGCCTCGTCACCGACGTCGCCCGCGTTCCTGGCCGCGATGGGGTTCATCGTGCTGACAGGGCTCGGCGCGGCCGTCGTCGCCTGGCGCAGGCGACACCGGCTGGGTACCGAGTGACACGACGGCACGGCCGGGGGTTGTCGTAATCCTGTTCACCCGGGGGCGATACGCTTCCCGCGACCGACAGACGGTCTCCGGGCCCCATGCGGCCCTGCCCTCACACAACCGCAATCCGCACGCTGCCGACGGCGCCCATGCCCGTCGGACGATGCATGATCACTTCAGGATGGCCCAAGCCCCATGAGCTGGTTCGAATCCTTCGTCCTCGGCCTCGTTCAGGGACTGACCGAGTTCCTGCCGATCTCCTCCAGCGCGCATCTGCGGCTCACCGCGGCGTTCGCCGGCTGGCACGATCCGGGAGCGGCGTTCACCGCCATCACCCAGATCGGTACGGAAGCCGCAGTTCTCATCTACTTCCGGAAGGACATCGTCCGGATCGTCGGGGCGTGGTTCAAGTCGCTGACGGACCGTTCGATGCGGAGCGACCACGACGCGCAGATGGGCTGGCTGGTCATCGTCGGCTCCATCCCGATCGGTGTACTGGGCCTGACGTTCAAGGACCAGATCGAGGGCCCGTTCCGCGACCTGCGGCTGATCGCCACCACGCTGATCGTGATGGGCATCGTGCTGGGCATCGCCGACCGCATGGCCGCCCGTGACGAGTCGGGCGGCAAGCACCGGGCGATCAGGGAGCGCAAGTCCCTGAAGGAACTGGGCATCAAGGACGGCCTGATCTTCGGCTTCTGCCAGGCGATGGCCCTGGTCCCGGGCGTCTCCCGCTCCGGCGCCACGATCAGCGGCGGCCTGCTGATGGGCTACACCCGCGAGGCGGCGGCCCGTTACTCGTTCCTGCTCGCGGTCCCGGCGGTGCTGGCCTCCGGCGTCTTCGAGCTGAAGGACGCGGGCGAGGGGCATGTGGCCTGGGGTCCGACGATCTTCGCGACGTTCATCGCGTTCGGTGTGGGCTACGTGGTCATCGCCTGGTTCATGAAGTTCATCACGACCAAGAGCTTCATGCCGTTCGTCATCTACCGCATCCTGCTCGGCCTCGTCCTGTTCGCGCTGGTGGCGGCCGGGGTACTGAGCCCGCACGCGGGTGAGTCGGCGGGCTGAGCGGGGTCCCGAGGCGCGGTTTGCCACTCCTGCCCCGGGCGGGGAGTCGCGCCGCCGGACCGACCCGGTACGTCGACGACTGTGTGCGACAGGCCCAAGGCCGGGGCACCTGCCTGGTCCTGACGCCGTCGGGGCCATAGCCGGCTCCGCGCCGTATCCTTTCCACATGCCCACTCCCCCTGCGCCCGGCGCCGACGTGGTTCCCCGGCATGAGTGAGCTCGGGCCCGTCGCCTGGCCGCCTGCCGCGATACGGACCGAACGGCTCACGCTCCGCGAGCCCTCGGCCAGGGACCGAGCGTCGTTCATCGAGCTGTTCGCGTCGCCGGAGGTGCACATCCACCTCGGTGGCCCTCGGCCCCGTGATGAGCTCGAGCGCGCAATGCCCCGGGTACCCGGGCGGCGTCCTGGCCTGTTCGTGATCGATCTCGACGGCGCGATGATCGGCACGGTCACGCTCGATCGGCGCGACGCGGGGCGTCCGGGGCACGTCCGTCCGGATGCCGGGGAGGCCGAGCTCGGCTACCTGTTCCTGCCGGAGGCGTGGGGACGCGGGTACGCCGCCGAGGCGTGCGCGGCGGCACTCGACTGGTTCGCCGACGCGCTTCCCGGCGAGCCGGTGGTGCTCTGCGCCCGGACCGCGAACCACCGCTCGGTGAGCCTCGCGGCGAAGCTGGGGTTCACCGAGGTGGAGCGGTTCGAGGAGTACGGGGCCGAGCAGTGGTTCGGTGTGCGGCCCCCGGTCACGCCGTCCGGTTGAGCTCGTCGTCTTTCGGCGCCCGCACCAGGGCCCGGGTGCACCGTCCGGGACTGCGGCGCGTGAGCAGCCGCATCAGCGAGGAGCCCGGCACCTTCACCTTATGGTCACAACTCCGTCACTTCCGGAGCATGTGGGTCCATGCTCATGGCCGGTGTGGCTACGGTCGGCTCTCCACGAACTCCGGGGGGGGGACCCATGACGCACAATCCGCCGCCGCAGCAGCCGCCTTGGGGCCGGCCGCCCCAGCCCACCGGGCCCAACCCCTACGTGTCGCCGGCGCCTGCCGGGAACCGGCCGGGCTGGACGAGGAAGCGGATCATCATCCCTGCAGCGGTCGTCCTCTTCTTCGTCGGTGTCGGCATCGGCACCTCCGGTGACGGCACCAGGACGGAGAAGGCCGCCGACGCGAAAGCCGCGCCTGCGGCGACCGTCACGGCCACGGCGACGGCGACGGAATCGTCCGAGCCCGCGCCCGCCGTCACCGAGACCGTCACGGCCGAACCGAAGCCGGTGCCGACCGTCACGAAGACGAAGACCGTCAAGGTCACCGTCGCGCCCGACTCCGGCACCTCCGGCGGGTCCGGCACCTCGGGCGGCCCGGGGTCGGGCGGAGGGACCGATTCGGCGTACTACGCGAACTGCACCGCTGTTCGCGCGGCCGGCGCCGCCCCCATCCACGCCGGGGAACCCGGCTACGGGCGGCATCTCGACCGCGACGGCGACGGGGTCGCCTGCGAATAGGCGTTCCGTGGCAGTGCGCCGGGCGGTCGACGACAGCCCCCGCCGGCCCCGGCGCCTACGCCGACGACAGCCCCCGCTCGGCCCCGGCGCGTACGTCACCGGCGGGGCGCGGGCACGAACTCGCGGATCGCCAGGGCCAGCCGCTCCGGCTGGTCCAGCGGGACGAGCGTGCGGCTGTCCGCGATCTCGGTCAGCCGCCCCTGCGGGAGGAGTGCCGCGAGGCGTCGACCGTGTTCGGGCGGCATCACGCGGTCCCCGGCCGCCCACACGACGAGCGCGGGCCGGTCGAAGGACCGCAGGGCGTCGGCCGCCCCGGCCAGCCTGCGGGCATCCGCGTCCGCCGCTCGCAGTGTCCGGACCGCGTCGCGGCGGATGCCGGGGCGGGTCATGACGGGCCGCGTCCACCGCCGGGTGGCCGCGTCGCCCCGCTCGGTCAGCCGGCCGAACGCGATCGGGAGGCGGCGGACCGCCCGCAGCCGCATCTGTTGCATGAACAGCCCGAAGAGCCGGGGTGGGAGCCTGCCGGCGAGCGCGAGGGTCCTACCCGTCACGCGTGCCGGGTAGTTGTCGAACGCCTCGCAGGAGACGAGCACGACCCGCCCCACCCTGGCGGCGCGGTCGCCGTCCCCTTCGCCGATGAGCAGTTGGACGAGGGCCCCTCCGGTGTCGTTGCCGACGAGTGTGACGTCCCGCAGATCCAGGCGGTCGAGGAATTCAGCGACCAGCCCGGCCGCCCCCAGGAACGACAGGTCGGCGTCCGCGCGCATCGGGTGAAGATGCGCGCCGAGGGGCAGTGTCGGCGCCAGGCACCGGTGGCCGGCGGACAGCGCGGCGACCGTTCCCTCCCACAGGGACGCGTCCATCATCAGCCCGTGCAGCAGGACCACCGCGGGGCCGTCGCCGCCGGTGTCCTCGTAGGCGATCGTCCCGGCGGACAGCTCGATCTCCTTCATGACCGTCGGGCCGGCGACGCGTCCGCGGCGGCCGGCTCCCCGGCGGGCACCGGGTCGGTCAGGTGCCGGCGCAGGAAGGACAACTCCGCCCGGACCGCCGGTTCGTGCTCGTCCGTGAAAGGCGCGTAGTGCCCGCCGGGGAAGCGGACCAGTTCGGCGCGGGAGGCGCGCCCGGCCACCCGGACGGCGGGTTCGCTCAGCGCGGTCCGGTCCTGGTCGCACACGAGGACCAGCAGCGGAACGCGTATCCGTGACGCGTCGCGGCCGGGCCGGTAGAGCGCCATGCCGGGCACCGAGCGGGCGGCGACCACCTGCTGCCATTCCGGGTACCGGTTGCCCGGGTTGAGGACGCTGTCGCTGTCGATGCTGTCCGGCGTGGTGAGCATCGCGACGGTGCCCTGCCGGCCCGCGAGCGGCACCAGTACGGGGCGCCGGCCGAGGAGAGCGCCCGCCGCGTCCCGCAGGACGGTGCCGGTGAGCCGCAGCGTGGCGAGCGGCTTCTGATAGCGCGTCGCGTTGCGGGAGACGGCCCGCCCGTCGGCGTTGGGCGTCTGGGCGATGGCGGCCGCCAGTTGCGGGTTGCGGGCCGCCACGCGCAGGACGTGACCGCCGGACAGGGAGAAACCCCAGATCGCGATCCGGGCCGGATCGACACCCGGAAGGTTCTCGGCGCAGGCGATCGCCGACTGCCAGTCGGCTAGCTGATCCTCGATGCGCACGACCTGGCGCGGCAGGCCGCCGCTCTCGCCGAGGCACCGGTAGTCGAAGGCGAGGACCGTGAACCCGGCTTCGTGGAACCGCGCGGCGAACAGGTCGGTGCCCGGCTCCTTGGTCACCCCGCCGCCGCCGGCCATGATCACGCAGCCGCCGTTCGTTCCCGGGTAGTGCCAGGCGGCGCATTCGGTGCCGCCTGCGGCGAATCGGACTTTCTGGCGTTCTGCGGGCGTACGCATGACGACCTCCGGGTGGGCGGGATTCATCCCTCCCAAAAGTGAACCACGTGGTTCACATCGTGTCCATCGCTTACGTGGTCCTGCCCTGCGGCCCGCCGGGCAGGCACGGTCACTCCTCGGCAGCCTCCTCGGATGCCTCCTCGCGCTCCAGCGCGCGCACCAGCGCCTCGAACCCGGCGGCGACCCCGGCGGCGTCTCCGCTGGTCCGGGCGTCCACCAGGAAGCCGCGGAGCGTCGCGAGTACCATCTCGGCGACCTCCAGCTTGCGGCGAGCGGACCAGTGCTCGGGGCAGACGGCGAGCAGGGTGGGCAGATACTGCTGGGACGCCTCGCGGCCGAGTGCGGCGTAGCGTTCGGAGTCGTACATCGCCAGGCCGATGGCCTGATCGAGGACCCGCGCCTCCTCGCCCACCAGGATGGGCCAGATCGCGCGCACCCAGTCCCCCAGCGACCGGCGGACCTCTCCTTCGGTGGCGGCTGCCAGCGCCTTGGCGATGCGGCGGCCGCGCAGTTGGAGGACCGCCTGCACGAGAAGGTCGTCGGCTCCGTCGAAGTGGTACAGGAGCACCTTGTGCGTGGTGCCGGCCGCGCGTGCGGCGCGCCGCAGCGAGAAGTCCACGAGCCCGTTGGCCGCGAGGTCCTCGGTGACCCGGTCGAGCAGTTCCCGGCGGCGGGCCTCGCCGCGCGGCGACCCCGCCGATCGCCGGTAGCCCGCTCGTTCCGGTGAGCCTTCGTCGGCAGAGATGTTCATGCCGACAGCTTCCATGATGCGCCGCGCCCGCACAGCCGGGGGCCACGCAGGACGGCTGGAGGTCACGGGGCGGGTGCCCCGGTACCGGACTGCCCCCGTGCCCGCCGGAGCGGGCACGGGGGCAGTCCGGACCTCGGCCGGGGTGCCGTCACTCGGTCTCGACGAAAGGCGGAAGATCGGGTTCGACGAACAGCCCCTGGTAGCGCGGTGTCGGTACGGCCTCGACACGGCCCGGGGCCTCGGCCGCCGAGCCCGCCGCGCTCTCGTCCGAGCGCCGCTGAACCTGGCGGGTCGGGGTATCAGCCATCGGGTCTCCTGTACATCGCAGTTGCTGTGAGAGCCCCGCGGCCGGCCGGTCCGTGGACAGCGGCGACGACGGGGTGTGGCATCGTCCCGGTCCCACACCCACCAGGGCACCGGTATCCGACGAGGCTTGCAGAGACTATCCGTTGCCGCCGCTGCGGCCGTCGGCACCGTCGCCGGTGCGCCCCGTGTTCGCCTTCACGGCCGCATCAGTAAGCGACGACCGCCCACACCAGCGCTGCCGCGACGGCTGCCGCGTAGCAGCCGACGGCAGCCCGCACGACGGACACGCGGGTGTGTGGGCTCCACGATGTCATGGCCAGGAGGCGTGCCAGTACCGGGAGCACCAGGACGGCGTGGAGGCTGACCCCGTGCAGGGGCTTGAGCGATGCCGTGGAGGCGTATCCGGCCAACTGATGCCCGGTGCGGGTCAGATACACGCCGCGCGCGATCATGGCCGCACCCGACAGCAGCCCGATGACGAGAATCCCGCACCCCGCGCGCAGCGCGAGCGCCATGCCGGGCGGTCCGCCGGGCCGCCGGAGGAAGGCCGCGGCCGAGAACGTGGAGAGAATGAAGACCAGCACTCCCCCGCCGACGGCCAGCGTCATGGACACCCCCGTGTCGAAGGAGGTCTCCATGTTGAAGTGGGACGGCACGTGGCGCCACGCCTGCACGGTGATTCCGGCGACCTCCAGCACGCAGTCCGCGGCGAACGTTCCCAGCAGCACGGTCCGGGTGCGGACACCGATCCGCAGGTACGAGGAGATCCATGCGATCGCGATGAGCGTCAGCCCGAAGGAGAGGCCGAAGGTGACGGGCTTGCGCCAGGACACCGGGCCGTCCCAGGAACCGCCGTCGCCGACGAGGACGACGAGATGCACCAGGCCCGACGCGATGAGCACGGCCCCCGTCGCGTAGCAGAGCCCTTCGACCGGCCGCCCGTTCCACCGGCGGCGGAAGAGGGTGGACGGGCCGGGGGCGTGGTTGCCCGCCCGTCCCGCCGGGACTGTCGCTGTCGTCCGGTTCTCCATGGTGCGAAGGATCCCCCGGCGCACGTCCCGGCGTCGTCGTACACCGGAAGGCAGTGGGCGTACGCCCGGTGGAGTAAGGCGGGTTCCGGAGCCGGCGAGCAGCCGGTGGAGCAGCGGCGGGTTCCGGCCCACGCACCGCCTCCCGGGTGGTGCGGTCCTCCTGCCACTCAGCGTACGGGCGTTGCGACGGACCGTGGAAGTGGCCCGTACTCCCCCGCGTTCAGCTCATGACCGGCCGCGCGGTGTCGCTCTCACGACCGGCCATGCACGTACCGAGACGGCACCGCTACGGCTGCGTCAGTACCAGGCCCTCCTCACGGAGGCGCCGTCGAACGCCGATGTCCGGCGGATGTCGGACGACGCGGCGTACACACTCCGTGTGCTCCCCGGGAGGACGACGGTGCACGATGCTGTCCGATGCCGTCCTCGCGGCGGAGCAGCGTCTCGCTACGCCCGCCTTGCCTGCCTGCCTGCCTGCGAGGGGACGGTCAGTTGGGAAGGCGTACCGCGAGAAGCGCGATGTCGTCGCTGCTCCCGGAGCCGAAGTCGGCCAGGACTTCGTCGCAGAAGGCATCGAGGGGTTCACGTGCGAGTGCCGCCGCGCCTTCCCGCAGACGTCTCAGTCGTTGCCCGACGCTTTCGCCGGGGCGTTCGATGAGTCCGTCGGTGTAGAGCAGGAGGGTTGCCGCCGGTGGCAGAAGCGCTTCGCAGTCGGGGCGTTCCTGTGTGGTGTCGACGCCCAGCAGGAGGCCGTGGGAGTCGTCGAGGTAGCGGGTGTCGCCGTCGTGTTCGACGAGCAGGGGCGGCGGGTGTCCGGCGTTGGAGAAGTGCAGGCGCCAGTGGTTGGTGGCGGTGGATTCGAGACGTGCGTAGATGCAACTGGCCATGTAGGTGGGGTAGAGGGCTTCGGTGATGAGATCGAGGCGGTGCATGATCTCGCTGGGAGGTTCGCGTCGGTCGCAGGCCAGAGCGCGGAGCATGTTGCGCAACTGGCTCATCGAGACGGCGGCTTGTACGTCATGACCGATCACGTCCCCGATGATCAGGGCGCTCGCCCGGTCGGGCAGGGGGAAGTAGTCGTACCAGTCTCCGCCGACCTCCGCCGCCGTGGGGGCGGGTACGTATCGTGCCGTGACCTCGTACGGGGCGCTGACCGGCAGTGGCGGCAGCAGTGAACGCTGCAGGCGTTCCGCGACGTGCTGCACGGAGGCGAAGAGGTGGCTGTTGTCCACCGCCAGGGCGGTGCGGTGGGCGAGCTCTTCGAGAAGGGCGACGTCCTCGTCATCCAGCGGCGTGCGCCACGCGCCCCTGGCCAGTGTCAGGGCGCCGACAACCTGCCTTCGGGTGCGCAACGGGGCGATGATGACGCTGTGGGCACTGAGCCTGTCGAAGAGTTCCCGCTGTGCGGAGTGGAAGGCGTCCTCACCGCCTTCCCGAAGAGCGTCCTCGTCCAGGAGAAGGGGGCCGACTCCCCGTAGCACCCGTGCCAGCGGATCGTCGGATTCCTCGGGTGCCGGTGGGAGCGTGCCCTCCAGCCGCCCGGTCGGAAGTTCACGCTCGTCGTGGTGTGCCACCACGACGCGCTGGACCGTGTTCTGGTCCCTCAGCAGGTCGATCGCGCACCAGTCTCCGAGCCGGGGGAGGACCACGCCGCACAGGCGTCTCAGCGCTTCCCGAAGGTCCAGTGTGCCGGCCATGGCACTGCTGGCATCCGCCAGCACGGCCAGACGCTGGAGTGCCTGTTCCAGCGCCGTATCGACACTGTCCGGCTTCGCCATGCCGGGCCGCCCCTTCTCACAGACCGAAGCACTCGGGGGAGCCGCCACGTACCGCAGCGCGGATCTCCCGGGTGCTGCCGGGGTGCCGATTCCCTCACACCAGTGTCCTCGCGCCTGGCGCTCCGCACCCGCCGACCGTTTTCATCGTCCTGCCCGGCCACCCGTCTGCGGACCCGGCACTCCGGACTTCCTTGGCAACTCCGTCAGGGCGGTGCAACGTCGGACAGTGGTGTCAGAAGTACCGGGCAGTGTGCGTGGTGCAGCACGGCGTGCGTGACATGCCCCAGAGGCGCGCCGACGGGGAGCGAGCGGCGGCGGGAGCCGATGACCACGGCGTCGGCTTCTGCGGTCGCCGCGACCAGGACGGCGGCTGCGGATGCGGCACGCACGACGTCGTGGGCGACGTCCAGCCCGGGTCGGTCCTCGCGCAGCCGGTCGACGAGACGGGAGACCTCGGCGCTTTCGCCGGCCGCGAGTTCGGACGGGTCGTCGGGCATCGTCGCCATACTGCCGACGTTCTCCAGGAAGATCCACACGCTGACGACGCGCAGCGAGGCTCCGCGGCGCAGAGCCAGATCAGCGGCGAGGCGTACCGCCTCACGGTCCCGGTCATCCCGCGCGGCGACCATGACGACCCCGGTCGGACGGTCGCGCTCACGCGGAGGCACCACGACGGTCGGGACACTGGCGCGGGCCGCGACCCGAAGGGCGTCGGATCCCACGAGCAGCCCCAGGAATCCTCCGTGCCCGCGCGTCCCGACGACGGCCGTGCCCTCCTGGCCGGCCTGTCCGAGCAGACAGGCCGCGGTCTCGTGCGGGCACGAGACCGTCGCGACCGTGACACCGGGAGCGGTCTTTCCCGCCAGCGCCTCCGCCTCAGCCAGGACGTCGACGGCGTTGTCCTTCGCCTGCCAGATCGCCTTGAGGGACAGGCGGGGATGCTCCGATTCGGTCCTGGTGGCGTGCACGACGGTCAGGGGCTGCTCCCTGGAGTCGGCCTCGGTTGCCGCCCAGCGCACGGCCCGGTGGGCATCCGGTGTGCCGTCGGTGCCCACGACCACCGGCCCGTCCAGAGTCAGACTTCGTCGATTGTTCCGCATGGTCCCTCCTCGACGAAAAGCGTCTGTCTACATTCTCGGCCTGGTCGTCGCCGGAAGCGACGCGACCGGAGACCCTCGATGGACAACATCCGAGGCAGGACCCACCCCTCGGTGACAAGGGTTGCTGGAGCACGGGAGCGTGGCGCCGAGCGCTCCCGCCCGGGAGCTCCCGAACGTTCGGAATTGCCGCCCGGTCACGAAGGCGGACGACGTACAGATGGGGCTCTCCGAGCGACCCCTGGGCCCTTCTCCTCCAGGACAGGACACCCGTCTCCCCCGACGTCCTGTCCTGCTCACCACATTCCAGAAGGGGAGTGGTGGTCATACGATGGGAAGCGTTCCTCAGCCGAGTGCAGGAACGCGGCCCGGGACGCGGGCGCGGTACTGAGCGTGGCCGCCGTTGCGGCATGTGAGGAACTCACCCGCCGCATCCTGCTCCAACTGCCACCGGGCCACGGCCTCCTCTTCGGCCGCCCCCGCCGCTCCTGAGCCCGAGGGTCTCCCCGCCTGGTCGACAACCTCGCCGCTGCCGGAGCCGAAGGCCCCGGACGCGATCCCCACCGTTGGGGCCGATGCCCTCGGGTACGTATGGAAGCCGGCCCGACCACGCAGTGACGAAGTCGATGCGCACGCCGAGGAGTTTGCCGCCCGTCGAGAGACCCTGGGTCGTGTCCGCGAAGTCCCGTCCGGCGCGCGACGGGAGTTCGCGGACACGGCCTACGCTTCCGTCTCCCCCGGGCCCTCGGTGCCGAACTGCTCGGCCCGCAGGGCGAGGTCCTGCAGCACGTCCGCCGACGACACATCCGTCTGACCCGAGTCGTGCACCTGTGCCAGCATCGCGAACGCCAGGGTGAACGCTCCGACCAACTGCTCCACCGCACCCCCGACCTCACGGCCGACCAGCCCCACCACGTCCTCGATCGTGGCGTCCTCGGGGATCGCGATCCGCGGCATCGTCTCGTTCAGGAGGGCGGTCACCACGGTCGAGTCGTTGCTCGGGTCACCGCGGTCCGGGCTCTCCTCCAAGAGCCTGCGCATCTCGCCCGCCTCGGTGAGGATGCCGACCACACGCTTCACGACTTCGCTCTGCTCCATCCCGCGAGCATAGGTGCAGGCGCCTCAGCAGACGAGGACAAGAGCGTCCATTTCATTCGGGATCTCCGTGTGCGGTTCCGTCGCACGGTGCCGCGCAGACCTCCGGATACGACCGCGCCGGCCACTGCCGAACCGTGCCGGGGAGGCCCTCTTCCGGCCCGCGCCGTAGCGTACGAAGTACGTCCCCGGCGCGCACGTGCCGGACCGGCACACGTACCAGCGGATTGCGGAGACAGCCATGACCAGCACCGAGCTTCCCGTGATCGCCGGGGTCGACGGTTCGTCGCCCGGCCGTGAGGCGCTGGACTGGGCGGCCCGCGAGGCGCTCGGCCGGGGGCTCGCGCTGGTGGTCGTGCACGCGCTCCAGCGCACCCGGCGGACCGGTCAGGAGGCGCAGCGGCGCGAGGCGGAGGAACTGCTCACGGAGTCCGTCCGGCGGGTGAACGAGATCGCTCCCGGGCTGCACCCCACGACACTCGCGCCGCTCGACTTCCCGGCGGCGGCACTGACCGCGCTCAGCCGTGCCGCGTCGATGGTGGTGGTCGGCTCGCGGGGGCTCGGTGGCTTCCGCTCGCTGATGCTGGGTTCCAACAGCCTGGCGACCGCGTCCATGGCCCGGTGCCCCGTGGTCGTCGTCCACGGCGGGCAGCCGGCGGAGGAGACGGCGGAGGGCTTCCAGGACGTCGTCGCGGGCGTGGCCGCCGACGAGAGCAGCGAGTCGGTGCTGGAGTTCGCCTTCGAGGCGGCCGCTTCGCGCCCCGGTGCGCGGCTGCGGATCGTGCACGGCTGGACGATGTTCTCCTCGATGCTGTCCGGCGGACCGGTGTTCGACCGGGACGCGGCGGCCGACTCGGCCGAGCGCACCCTCGCCGAGCTGACGGCGGGCCGGCGGGAGGAGTATCCGGCCGTCGAGGTCGTGAAGGAGCCCGTCAACGGCTCCGCGTCGCACACGCTCGTCGCGGCGTCGGCGACCGCGGCCCTGACGGTGATCGGGCGGCGCAGGGGCGGCGAGTCCCTCGGCCTCGGCCTGTCCCCGGTGGCACAGACGACGCTCACACATGCGCGGGGCCCGGTGGCCGTGGTCCCCGGCTGACGCCGCCGGCCGGCGCCCGGCCGCCCGCGGCACCGCCCCGCGCGTCCGCCGCAGGCCTGCCGCGCGTGCACGGCACTTGGCCCCTGGCGCCCGTGGGCACAGACTGACCCGATGACGCAGCGTGTGGATCTCTCGACCGTGATGGACCGGATCTCCATCGATGCAGTGATCACCGGCTACGCGGTGGCGGTGGACGACGGCGAATGGGCCGACTACCAAGCACTGTTCACCTCGGACGGCCGCGCCGACTACCGCACCGCGGGCGGCGTCGAAGGGCCCGCCTCCGAGGTCGCGCAATGGCTCTCGCAGACCATGCTGCTCTTTCCCGTGCGGCAGCATCTGATCGTCAACCGCCGTCTCGACCTCCAGGATCTCGGCGGCTATCCGGGCGACGGCGCCCAGGTGCAGGCCGACTACATGAACCCGATGCGGCTCGGGGACGACGCCGAACGCGCCGGGGAGGCCAAGGACGCCGGGGAGGAAGCTCGTCCGACCGCGCCGAACTTCGTGTCCGGCGGGCGGTACGCCTTCGACCTGGTCCGCACGGACAGCGGCTGGCGGATCCGGAGTGTGACCGTCCACGAGAAGTGGCGGAGCATGACGGGCGCCCTCGCCGCCGGCTGATCCGCGCCGGTCCGCTTCCGCTGCCCCAGACTGGGGGAGAACAGGGGAACGGGTCCCGCCCGACAGACCTTGAGGACCCGGTGCGGGCAGGACGATGCGGGCAGGACAAGGAGGCGCGGCATGTGGACCGGGGCCGGCTGGCGGCGCGAGTGGGGCGAACGGATACTCGGCTCCGCCCTGTGGCGTGGTGTCGTCGCGCTCCTCGCCGGTGCGCTGCCGGCGCTCGCGTTCCCCGCGCCTTCACTGTGGTGGTTCGCCTATGTCGCCCTGGTCCCCCTGCTGCTCCTGATCCGGTCCGCCGGTACGGGCCGCCGGGCGGTGCTCGACGGGTGGCTCGGCGGTACCGGTTACATGCTGGCCGTGCACCACTGGCTGATGCCGAGTCTCCATGTGTTCATCGTGGTGCTGGCGGCCCTGCTCGGTCTGCTGTGGGCACCGTGGGGCCTGCTGGTCTCCCGCCTGCTGGGCGGGCGGCTGTCCGCCGCCTCGGTGGCGGCGGCCGTGATCGTGGTCCCGTGCGGCTGGCTGATGATCGAACTGGCCCGCTCCTGGGAGGCGCTGGGCGGCCCCTGGGGGCTGCTGGGCGCGAGCCAGTGGCAGGTGACACCCGCGCTCCGGCTGGCTTCGGTGGGCGGGGTCTGGCTGGTGAGTCTGCTGGTGGTGGCGGTGAACACCGCGCTCACCGTGCTGCTGGTGACCTCGGCGGCCCGTACGGCGGCCGTCGTCTCGCTCGTGGCGGGCGCCGTGGCGGTGGGCATGGTGTGGATGTGGGCGCCGCAGCCGGAGCGTTCGGGCGTGGCGCGGATCGCCGTCGTGCAGCCCGGCCTCATCGAGGGGCCCGGCAGTGTGCAGCGCCGTTTCGCCCGCAGTGAGGAGCTGACGCGCTCGCTGGCGGGCCGGGATCTCGACCTGGTCGTGTGGGGCGAGAGCAGCGTCGCGGTGGATCCGGTCCGGCGGCCCGCTGTCGCGGCCCGCATCGCGGCGCTGTCGCGGCTGGTGGGCGCCGACGTGCTGGTGAACGTGGACGCCAGACAGACCGACGCGTCGGGCCGGACCGGAATCTTCAAGAGCGCCGTGCTGGTGGGTCCGCGGGGGCTGACCGGGGACCGTTACGACAAGATGCGGCTGGTTCCCTTCGGCGAGTACGTCCCGGCCCGTTCGGCACTCGGCTGGGCCACCTCGATGGGCAGGGCGGCGGGCGAGGACCGGCTGCGCGGCACGCGGCAGGTGACGATGACGCTGCCCGGCGCGAACGGGCCGCACATCGGCCCGCTGGTCTGTTTCGAGTCCGCGTTTCCCGACATGAGCCGGCGGCTGACCCGGGACGGTGCGCAGCTGCTGATCGCCCAGTCCTCCACCTCGTCCTTCCAGCACGGCTGGGCACCCGCCCAGCACGCCTCCCTCGGGGCTCTGCGGGCCGCCGAGAACGGCCGCCCGATGGTGCACGCCACGCTGACGGGTGTCAGTGCGGTGTACGGCCCGCAGGGTGAGCGGATCGGTGCCCCGCTCGGTACGGACACGAGTGGGGCCGCGGTGTTCGGCGTACCGATGGCCGGCGGCACCACGCTGTACGTCAGGCTGGGTGACTGGCCGTTGTACGGCGCACTGGCCGTCCTGGCCGCCTTCTGCGCTTTCTGCGCCTTCGATGGGGAGCGGTCCGTGCGCGGCAGGCCCGTACCGGTGGTCGCGGACGGCGGAGCGGCATCCGTACAGGCCGCCCGCCCGGCGGCGGAGTCCGCGCAGTGTGACTGACGGGTAACGCGCGTCGGCTCATGGGGGGCGCGCGTTCAGAACGTGTTCCGGCCCGGACCGTTCACGGAGACGATGTCGCCCATGGCGTCGACGGTCAGCGCGATCCGTTCGACCTTGTTGGTCACGCCCAGCACCAGCCACACCACGCCCCACAGGAAACAGCTGAAGACCGTCAGGACGGCGTGCAGCACATGGTTCAGGGGACGGCCCCGGACCATGACGACCTGGGTCTCGGAGCGGGTCTCGACGCGCCAGCCGCTCGCGATCCGCTGGCTGACCGCCCAGTCGAGGATCAGGGCGCGCCGCATCGCGTCGGGCGGCCGGCCGTCGGCCGAGTAGTAGCCGGGCGGGGGCTGGAGCGCACTCCAGCCCTGGGGCTCGTGGCGGGGTTTCACGAGGTCACCTCCACGGGCCGGCGGTCCATCTCCTCAGCCTGCATCGGCGCCGGCCCGCACGCATCCGGAGGACCGGCGCGCGGGACCGTGGGGCTGCCGGCCGCCCGGCCCGGACGGGCGGCCCCACGAGCGGGTCCGCGCAAGGCCCTACGCGCAGTCGAGGTCCCGCAGGATGCGCTCGCACAGCTCGTGCGTCTCCAGGGCGTCCCGGGCACTCAGCGGCTTGCCGGCCCGCACGGAGTCCAGGAACGACAGCACACTCTGCTCGATGCCGCGCTGGCGGGCCACCGGCACCCAGTCGCCGCGCCGCCGTACGCTCGGCTGGCCCTTGTGGTCGATCACCTCGGCGAGGTTGACGACCTCGCGCTTGGAGTCCTGGCCGGAGACCTCCAGCCGTTCCTCGGTCGAGCCGCTGAGCCGGTTCATCGCACCGATGGCGGTGAAGCCGTCGCCGGACAGCTGGAGCACGACGTGGTGCATCAGGCCGTCGCGGATCCTGGCCTGTACGACGGTGTGCTCGACCGGCCCGGGTACCAGGAAGCGCAGGGTGTCGACGACGTGGATGAAGTCGTCGAGAACCATGGTCCTCGGCTCCTCCGGCAGCCCGACGCGGTTCTTCTGCATGAGGATCAGCTCGCGCGGGTGCTCGGCACACTGGGCGTAGCCGGGCGCCACCCGGCGGTTGAAGCCGACGGCGAGACCGACACCGCGTGCCTCGGCCAGCTCCACCAGCCGCTCGGACTCCGCGAGTCCGTACGCGAGCGGCTTGTCGACATAGGTGGGGACGCCCGCCTCGATCAGCCGGGCGGTGATCTCCGGATGCACGGCCGTCGGCGCGTGCACGAACGCCGCGTCCAGCCCCTGGGCGAGCAGCGATTCGAGGTCGGTGTGGCACTGCGCGGCCGGGATCCGGTGGGCCTCCGCGACGGCGGCCAGAGTGGCGGGGGTGCGGGTCTGCAGATGCAGTTCGACCCCCGGCAGGGTGGTGAGCACCGGCAGATACGCCTTCTGCGCGATGTCGCCGAGCCCGATGCAGCCGACCTTCACAGGGTCTCCTTCTCGCTGTTCAACGCCGTGCGTCGCGGTTCTCGTCCGTGGTGGTCCACCGCGGTTGTACCGGCGCGTCCTTCGTTCCGGCAGCATACGTGTGCTGCGGCGGGCACCAGTCGGCGATGCCGTCGAAGGTGCGCAGGACGAGGCCCGGTCCGAGCCGGGAGACCGTGGACATGATGAAGTCGCGCACCGCGACGGACATCGGCCCGGACAGGCACATCAGCCGTGAGACCTGCGCCGCCTTGCGGACGACTGAGGTGGTCCGGGGCAGCCGGCCCGCGGTGTACGCGGCGAGGCCCGCGCCTCGAACTACACCTGTAGTGAGAGTCACGACACTACAGCTGTAGTTTTGACGGTAGGTTGAGCCCATGGCGACACGCACCACCGGCTCCGCCCGGGGCGAACGGATCACCGACGCGGCACTCGCCCTGCTGGCCGAGCGCGGCATGCGGGGGCTGACCCACCGAGCGGTGGACGAACGGGCCGGCCTCCCCCAGGGCTCGACCTCCAACTACGCCCGCACCCGGCAGTCCCTGCTGGAGGCGACGGTGCGCCGGCTGGCGGAGCGCGAGTCCCGGGTACTGGCACCCGGCGAGCTCCCCGCGCCGTCCGCATCGGCCGCCCCGAAACCCGCCCCCGACGCGGCCGGCGCGGGGGCCTCGGCCGCGCCGTCCGGGCCTCCCGGCCAGGACGCGCTGATCGCCGGTCTCGCGCTGGCCCTGCACCGCTATCTGACCCGCCACCCCGAACTGCTCATCTGCCGGTACGAACTCGCTCTGGAGGCCACGCGCCGCCCCGAGCTGCGGGCCTTCTTCGACGCGACGGGCCGCCAGTTCCGCGAGCCCCTGGTGGCACTGCTGACGGCGGCCGGATCGCCCGAGCCCGAACGGCACACGCTGTCGCTGGTGGCCTGGTGCGAGGGGCTGATGTTCTCGTGTGCGGCAGGCTCCTACAACCGCTCCGTGCCGTCCGAGGCGGAGCTGCGCACCGGCTTCGGCGAGCTGCTGCGCGGAATGCTCGGGCGCTGACGCACGGGTACGGCGCCGCCTCCGCGAAGCCGCGACACGCGGGGCGCCGTGCTGACCGGGTCACTCATGCGGACCAATCCGGGCGTTCCGGCTCACTCAATGGCCGGTCCGCACAGCAGAGTTGATCAGGTGCATCGAACCAGAACCACCGTGAAGCTCCTGGTCGCCGTGGCGGTCACGGCCCTGTCCGGGTGTGTGTCCGTACAGCCGCGGCCGAGCGCCCCGCCCGCTCCGGCTGCCGACCGGCCCGCCCAGGACCTGTCCCCGCAGATCGGCCGGCCCCCGGTCCGCGACATGCTGGAAGCCGTACCGGACCCGAAACCGTCACCCGTCACCACCGGCCGGGCGCCCGCCGCCCCTCCGGCCGCGCACCCCGCCGTGCCCGGCGCACCGCAGCCACGGCACGTTCCCGGCCCGGCGCACCCGCGGCCCCGCCGGGCCGTGCCCGCCGTGCCCGTACCCGTGCTGCCGGCGCCGGTCACCGGGACGGATGTCTGCGCGCTCGGACGGGGATACGGGCACTGGCCGGCCGGCAGTCCGCAGTCGCGGATCTGCGACCACACCTACGGGCACTGACCGGGCCGGCGGGAGGGCGGCCGGGCCCGCCCCGCCGGCAGGGGCCGTCTGCCCCGCTCCCCTCACAGCTCCCGCAGCCGCCGCTCCAGCCGCCCGATGGCCGCCCGGACCCCGCCCCCGTAGCCGTCGTCGGCGCCGTCGTCCGCGAGGACGCCGGAGGTGTCCCGGGCCCGGTCCAGGTGGATCCTGGCCGCCGACGGACGCCGGAGCTTCACGTAGTCCGCCGCGAGGTTGAGGTGGAGCGACGGGTAGAAGGCCCGCACCGCGAGCGCTTCGCGGTCCTCCGCGACGCGCTCGTCGGTCAGCGTCCGGGCGGCGGCCAGCGCCCGCAGGTCCCAGGCCAGCTCGTCACCGGGATCGTCCTGGGTGTCAGCCATGTAGTGCGCGAGGGTGCACCGGTGCAGGGCGTCACCGTCCGTACCGATCTCCGCCCAGAGGAGGCCGAAGCGATTGCGGGCCTCCTCGCGGTCACCGCCGTGCAGCAGCATGATGGCCTGGCCGATCCTGGTCATGACGACGTCCTGCGACGCCTCCTGCTGCTCCGTCACTGCGGTCTCCCTCGCACCCGTCCGCCTGCGCCCGGCCGAATCCATGGGGTTCCGGACGGTTCCGGATGGTTCCGGCCGGTCCGACGCTAACCGCAGCGACGCGCAATCGCACTCAGGCTCCGGCGCGCCATCAGCCCAGGTCGGGGATGCGCCAGTCGATGGGCTGGTGCCCCTGGGCCGCGACCGCCTCGTTGATCCGGGTGAACGGACGGGACCCGAAGAACTTCTTGGCCGAGAGCGGCGAGGGGTGCGCGCCCTTCACCACCACATGCCGCTCCTCGTCGATCAGCGGAAGCTTCTTCTGCGCGTAGTTGCCCCAGAGCACGAAGACCGCCGGGTCGGGCCGGGAGGCGACCGCGCGGATCACCGCGTCCGTGACCTTCTCCCAGCCCTTGCCCTTGTGCGAGTTGGCCTCGCCCGCGCGCACGGTCAGCACCGCATTGAGGAGCAGCACGCCCTGCTCGGCCCACGGCATCAGATACCCGTTGTCCGGGACCGGCAGGCCGAGCTCCTCCTTCATCTCCTTGTAGATGTTGCGCAGGGAGGGCGGGATCTTCACACCGGGCAGCACGGAGAAGCACAGGCCGTGCCCCTGGCCCTCGCCGTGGTACGGGTCCTGCCCCAGGACCAGGACCTTCACCTTGTCGTAGGGGGTCGCGTCGAGCGCGGCGAACACCTGTCCCCGGGGCGGATAGACCGGTCCCGCGGCCCGCTCCTCCTCGACGAACTCGGTGAGCTCCTTGAAGTACGGCTTCTGCAGCTCTTCGCCGAGTACGCCGCGCCAGGACTCGGGCAGCTGGTCGGTGTCGGTCACGTCAACAACCTCCGGTAAACAATCGGTTCTTGATCCCAGAACCTACCGGCGACCACTGACAACGGAGCCGGGAGCCTGCGCGGAGGCCATCGGCGGGCTACCAGCTGGCCTTGCGGTACAGCTCCCACATCTGCATGACCGTCTGCGGGTCGAGGGCGCGCTCACCGCCGCCGATGTCCTCACCCGCGGCCACGTACAGCTTGCCCTGCCACAACGGCAGCAGCCGGACGTCGTCGACGAGGATCTTCTGGGCCCGCTCGAACTGCTGGCTGACCGCGCCCCGGTTGCTCTCCTTGCGGGTCTGGGGCAGCAGCTCCTTGGTGATCTCGTCCTTCACGTACGGCATCCCCGTGACGCTGTCCTTGCCCAGGAAGGGGGCTATGAAGTTGTCCGGGTCCGGGAAGTCCGGGAACCAGCCCCGGCCGAAGACCGGGTACTCGCCCTTGGTGAAGCCCTCCTGGAACTTCTTCCAGGGCTGGCTCTTCAGAGTGATCTTGAAGAGCCCGGAGGACTCCAGCTGGCGCTTGAGCTCGCCGAACTCGGGGGCCGTCGAGGAGCCGTAGCGGTCGGTGGTGAACCAGAAGGTCATCGCGACGGGCTCGGTGATCCCGGCGTCCCTGAGGATCTTCCGTGCCTTCTTCCGGTCCGGGTCGCCGAAGGTGTCGAAGAAGCTGGTCGTGTGCCCCGCGATGCCCTTGGGCACCATGGAGTAGAGCGGCTCCGCGGTGCCCCGGTAGACCTTGGCCACCAGTGCGTCCCGGTCCACCAGCTGGGCGATGGCCCGCCGCACGGCCGGTTTCCCGGCGGCCGGGTCCTTGGGGTTGAAGACCAGGAAGCGGATGTCGGCGCCGACCGTCTCGACGATCTGGAGATCGCTCTTCTTGTCCTCGTTGTCCTCCAGGCTGACGACCTCCTCGGCGGACAGCCCACGGTAGGTGGCGTCGATCTCGTTCTTCTTGAGCGCCGCCACCATGGCGCCGGACTCCTTGAAGTACCGGATGGTCACGGCGTCGTTCTTGCGGTCGGCGAAACCCTTGTAGTCGGGGTTCTTCACCAGCTCGGAGCGGTCGCCCGGCTTGTACGCGTCCAGCAGGTACGGTCCGGAGCCGGTGACCTTGCCGTCGTCGCGGAGCTTGTGTGCCGAGTAGTCGCTCGGCGCGACCAGCGACATGGCGGGCGTGGCCAGCACGAACGGGAAGGTGGCGTCCGGCTTGGTCAGATGGAAGATGACCTCGTGGTCGCCCTTGGTCTCCACCCGGTCGAGCGAGCCGAGCATGCCGTTGGGCCCGCCCTTGAACGCGATCGTCCTGATGCGGTCGATGGAGTACTTCACGGCCTCGGCGTCGAGCTTGTCGCCGTTGGAGAACTTCAGACCCTCGCGGAGCGTGCAACGGTAGGCGGTGCTGGTGGTGTCGGTGAACTTGCAGTGGTCCGCGGCATCGGGCTCGGGACTCGTGCTTCCGGTGGGGAAGCTGACCAGAGTCTGGAACACATTGCGCATCAGCTCCCAGGAACCGTCCCACGCCGCCGCCGGGTCGAGGGTGGAGGGTTCGCTGGTCGTCCCGACGGCTAGCTTCTGTTCCACGCCCGAACCGCTGCCGGACAACAGACCGCAGCCGGCCAGCAGAGACAGGGAAGCAAGGGCTGCAGCAGCCTGCAGACTGGCCCGGTAGAACACGTGCACGCTCCTCGATCGGCCATGGGTCGGCAGACCATACCGCAGCGCCCCGTCGGGTCAATCCGTAGGCCCGACGGGGCACTTGAGTCAATCAGGGCCAAACCGGCTCAGGGTGTTCTCAGCCCACGCCCGCGTTCAGGAAAATCCCGCCGTCGACCACCAGCGTCTGTCCGGTGATCCAGTCGGCCTGGTTCGACGTGAGGAAGGCCGCGGCGCCCCCGATGTCCTCGGGAACACCGAGCCGTCCGAGCGGGTAGGACGCGGCCGCCTCCGCCTCGCGGCCCTCGTACAGCGCCTGGGCGAACCTGGTCTTCACGACCGCGGGGGCGATCGCGTTGACCCGCACGACCGGCGCGAACTCGTGCGCCAGCTGAAGGGTCAGATTGATCATCGCGGCCTTGCTCATGCCGTACGCGCCGATGAAGGGCGAGGCGGAGACGCCCGCGACGGAGGCGATGTTGACGATCGCCCCGCCGTGCTCCTTCTGCCAGGCCTTCCAGGTCTGCTGCGCGAAGCCGAGCGCCGAGACCACGTTCATCTCGAACACCTTGCGGGCGACGTTGAGGTCGAGCTCGGCGATCGGGCCGAAGACCGGGTTCGTGCCGGCGTTGTTGACCAGGAAGTCGACCCGGCCGAACGCCTCCATCGTGCGCTCGACGGCCACCGCCTGGTGCGCCTCGTCGTGCGCCTTGCCCGCCACACCGATGACGCGGTCGGAGCCGAGCGCCTCGACGGCCTCCTTCAGCGCGTCCTCGCCGCGTCCGGTGATGCACACCCGGTCGCCGCGGGCGACGAGCGCCTCGGCGATGCCGTAGCCGATGCCCCGGCTCGCGCCGGTGATCAGCGCGACCTTCCCACTGTCCTGCACAGTCATGATGTCCGCAGCCCTTCGGGTCAGTTGAGCGGTCCGCCGGCGACGTACATGACCTGGCCGGAGACGAAGCCCGCGTCGTCGCCGGCGAAGAAGGCGATGGCGTTGGCGATGTCCTCGGGGAAGCCGACGCGCTGCACCGGGATCTGGGTGGCGGCCGCGGCCTGGAACTCCTCGAAGCCCATGCCGACCCGGGCCGCGGTCTGCGCGGTCATCTCGGTGACGATGAAGCCGGGGGCGACGGCGTTGGCGGTGATGCCGAACTTGCCGAGCTCCTTGGCGAGGGTCTTGGTGAAGCCCTGCAGACCCGCCTTGACCGCGGCGTAGTTGGCCTGGCCCCGGTTGCCCAGGGCGGAGGAGGAGGACAGCGAGACGATACGGCCGAACTTCTGGTCCACCATGTGCTTCTGGACGGCCTTGGCCATCAGGAACGCGCCCTTGAGGTGCACGTTCATCACGGTGTCCCAGTCGGACTCGCTCATCTTGAAGAGCAGGTTGTCACGGAGCACGCCCGCGTTGTTGACGAGGATCGTCGGGGCGCCGAGCTCGGCGGCCACCCGTGCGACGGCGGCTTCCACCTGGGCGCTGTCCGACACGTCACAGCCGACGGCGAGGGCCCTGCCCCCGGCGGCGGTGATCTTCTCGACGGTGTCCTTGCAGGCCGCCTCGTCCAGGTCGAGTACGGCGACGGCGCGGCCCTCGGCCGCCAGGCGTACCGCGGTGGCGGCACCGATGCCCCGTGCCGCTCCCGTCACGATGGCTACGCGCTGCTCGGTGGTGGACATGCTTGGTTCTCCTCGCCCTTGGATCGCGGCTCAGCGGACGTCAGGCACATTCCCTGCGAAATGGTTCCCGATAACTGAGCAACCGCTTAGTACCTTCAGCAGTCGAGACGCTAGAAGGCCTGGCACCCGGTGTCAACGGCCCACGGACGCAGCGGCGCATGTCACAGCGCCGTGCGGCTGGGAATCAGCGCACCAGCAGGTCGAACAGCCGCTCCACCTCGGCGGCGGGGTCGGTGGTCAGACCGCTGTGCACGGGGCTCGGCTGGATGACGGTCGAGCGCGGGGCGATCAGCCAGCGGAAGCGCCGGCCGACGTCGTCGCCCGCGGCCTGGCCCGCGTCCGCACCGCCGCGGCAGATGCCCTCGACGGCGCGCAGCGCGGCGCGTACCCCGGTCACGTCGGCGGCGGGGTCCAGCGCCTTGAGCTTCCCCTCGTCGAGTTCGGTGCGGGCCTCGACGAATCCCTTCGGGCGGCAGTAGACCACCACGCCGGCGTTGAAGAACTCACCCCGTTCGACCCGCGGCACCACACGCAGCAGGGCGTACTCGAAGACAACGCGTTCGCTCACGGCCGGCCGCTCTCATCGCTGTTCTCGGGGTCATGCCGCGGGGCGAGGCGCTCGGCGAGCCAGCCCGGGGCCCGGGACGGCTTGGCGGCGGTGGGCGCGTCCAGGGTGATCCGCTCGTGGATGGTGGCCGCTCGCGGCAGCAGCGCCTCCACATAGGCGCGCCGGAGCTGATCGGTCGAGTCGAACCCGGGCTCGTCCACCAGCCACTCGTCGGGCACATCGGCCGCGACCTCGGTGAGCAGTTCCTCGGTGACCAGCGGGGCGAGTTCGGCGGCGGCCGCGGCGACATCGGGGGCGAAGGGGGCCAGCGCGTGGTCCGAGGCGTTGTAGGGCTTGGCCGCGGAGGCCTGGGCACCCGGCCAGTTGTGGTGCCAGATCATGGTGGCGCCGTGGTCGATGAGCCAGAGGTCACCGTGCCAGATCAGCATGTTCGGATTGCGCCAGGACCGGTCGACGTTGTTGATCAGCGCGTCGAACCAGACGACGCGTCCGGCCTCGCGCGGATCGACCTGGTAGGCGAGTGCGTCGAACCCGAGGGAACCGGGGAGGAAGTCCATCCCGAGGTTGAGGCCACCGCTGGCCTTCAGGAGCTCCTGCACCTCCTGGTCGGGCTCGGCGAGACCGATGACCGGATCCAGCTGCATCTGCACGAGGTCCGGGACGCGCAGCCCGAGCCGTCGGCCGAGCTGCCCGCAGATCACTTCCGCGACCAGCGTCTTGCGCCCCTGCCCGGCACCGGTGAATTTCATGACGTACGTGCCCAGGTCGTCGGCCTCGACGATCCCGGGTAGCGATCCACCCTCCCGCAGGGGCGTGACATAGCGGGTCGCTACGACTTCTACCAACACTTTCCCAAGCCACCCATCTCTTCAGCCTTACAATCCACGGACGATCGCTCCGGGGTGTAGAGGCAGGGATCACCGGTCAACGGCGCTGGGGAGAATCTGGGGAGTTTCGGCCGGCGAGCCGGTCTCCCCGCTCCCCGAGCAGACTGTCGATGGTGCCACGCCCCCTGCTGCCAGCTGCCAGCATGAAGTGAGCATAGTAACCGAGGGTGATCGCCGGCGAGGGGTGTCCGAGCCACCGAGCCAGGGTCACGACGGACTCTCCGGCTTCCGACATGATCGAGGCGCCGGTGTGCCGAAGCACGTGGAAACCGTCCTTCGGGGCCGCCGCCCACGCCGGACGTGAAGCATGCCGCGTACACCGCCGGCCTCCGCGGCCCGACGCCCGCCGCTACCCGGCGGCCGTCCGCCCCGCCGCCGAGGAACCGCACTCCTGGGGTCGTCGGACGGGCCAGCGGCCCGGCGAGCACGTCGAACAGCGCCTGCACCGGCGCACAGCCCAGCCTCCGGCGCGGACCACGCAGGGCCTTCGGAGTCGGAGAGACCACCGGCCTCCCTGCCACTCCGATGGTCAGTTTGTCCCAGACCAGCCGATGGCCGACCTCGGGAAAGAGGCACATCGCGAGCAGGAAAGTAGACGCCGACGCGCGAAGGTCACTTGGATTCGAGTCGTCCCAGCGGGTGGCCGTCGGCCAGAACTCTCTGCGTCGTCTCCCAGTCGGCGTGGTCGATCCCCGTGACGTGGCGCAGGTAGGCGAGGGTGACCTGCTGGACGAGAGTGACGCGGTCGGAATCCTCGTCGGTGGTCTCCGCCGCCTGATAGCCGGAGATGCCGCCGAGGAAGTGCTCGGCGCCGTGAACGGTGAGGAGGCTCTTGTTGCCGCGACTGAGGGTGTAGGGGTCCGTCGTCCAGACCGGTCCCCGAGTGGAGAGCGGGAGGTCGTCCTTGTCGCCGGCGACGACGAGTCCGGGGGCGGTGATGTGGGAGAAGTCCTGATCGCGCAGCCAGGGAAGGTTCTCGTGGGCGAATGGGGTCAGTTCGTCGCCGCCCTTGCCGGCAGTGGCCAGCTGGATGCTTGCCATGATCCGGGAGTCCGACAGGTCTTCGGCGGTTCCGGTGTGCGGGTCCTTGACACGCAGGCCCACCAGGATGCCTGCGGTCTGGCCGCCGAAGGAGTGCCCGGCCGCGACTACACGGCTGTGGTCAACTCGGCCGGCCAAGCCCGGCACGGACGCCTCCAGAGTCACGAGTTCCTCCAGGATGCGCTGCATGTCGTGCACCCGATAGCGCCACAACCGGGGCCTGCGGGGGTCGTTCGCGGCCAGGCCGAGCCGCTTGGAGTCCAGGTGGGTGGCCTGGACGACTACGAAGCCGTGAGAAGCCCAGTGGTCGACCAGCGGCGCGTAGCCGTCCAAGTCCGAGCCGAAGCCGTGGGCGAACAGCACGAGGGGCAGACCGCTGCCGGTGGCCGGCGCGGAGACGCGTACGTGCAGGTCCTCATCGCGCTGCGGTTTGCGCAGCACGACAGGCTTGACCGATACGGTCGGGGTGGGCTCGGGACCGGTGAGACCGGTCGCCTGGTACGTGGGCACGCGTACGCCTTTCAGGTGTGATGCGGGGTTCGGGCGGTCTTGAGGTTGAGGATGCGCTCGGCGTTGAGGTGAGCGAGCTTCGCCCGGCCTTGCTCGTCGAGAGGGGCAGTGTCGACGAAGGAGGCGCCCCCGCCGCCGCCAAACGAACCGCGAGAGTCGACGCCGCCGAGGCCGCCCGCGGGCCGGCCGCTGTCCAGCTACGCTAAAACTTGACGTTGACGTGAAGGGCAAGAGCCTGTGGCGCACGTCACAAGAAGGGGAACCGGACATGCGCATCGGGGAACTCGCCCGCCGCACGGGCGTCACCACCCGGGCTCTGCGGTACTACGAGGAGCAGAACCTACTCACCTCCGAGCGCAGCGGCAGCGGCCAGCGCCACTACGCGGAAGCCGCCGTCGACCGGATCCGTGTGATCCGTCAGCTATACGCCGCCGGCCTGTCCAGCAAGGCCATCGCCGAGCTCACGCCCTGCGTCGTCGACGGCAAGGCCACACCCGAGCTGCTCCGGCGCCTGGCAGAGGAACGCGACCACCTCAACCGGCGCATCGCGGACCTCGCGCACACCCGGGACCGGCTCGACTCCGTCATCGCCGGTGCCTCCTCCAACATGCACACCGGCAGCTCTTGCCGACGGGATACGACCGCCCAGACCGGCATGGGCGGCCTCTCGGCAAACGACGGCACCCTCAAGTGACCAACGCACCACCCACGGACGATCATGTGATCGTGGAGGCATGGGTGCGCGACTACGGGTTTTAGCCGGCACAGCAGGACGAGATCTGGAGACGCCGGCGCGAGGCGCAGTCGTTCAGCTTGATCGGGCGGGCACTCGGAGCACCGATGCAGAGTGCCCGCCGGTTCCTGTGCCAGAGCGGCGGTGTCCGCCTCACCCCGCAGCGGAAGCCATAGCCGAGGTCACCAGTACTCTCGCCAGCCGTGCTGTCGGTGGCGGCTTGTACCCTGCACTCATTCGACGATCGGACGATCACGGGTACGGGCATGCGGGCACGGGGCGGGCGTCCAGGGGCGGGAGCGCAGAGTTTTCGATGGGTGACGCACATCCGATACGAAGCCGCCGACCGGGCCTCTCGGTCGGTGCGCGCGTCATCGCCGGGGTCGTCCTCGCCGCGATCGGGGCCGTCGGCGCCTGGCTCCAGCACGACGCTCCCGGCCGGAGTCCGGAGCCGCGTACGGAGTTCACCGCGAACAACCCGCCCACTGGTCTGCCCACCGCGCTCACCACCGGCCGGCACCTCCACTGGTCCCGCTGCACCTCGCCGCCCACCGCGCGCACGGGCTACGACTGCGCCGCCATGAAGGCCCCCCTCGACTACCGGAAGCCAGACGGCAGGACGATCGACGTCGCCCTGATTCGCCGCAAGGCCACCGGCCCGAACGCCCGGCGCATCGGCTCGCTCGTCCTCAACTTCGGCGGCCCCGGCGTGTCCGGCGTGAGCGGACTGCCCGAACTCCTCAACCAGTACAAGCCGCTCCTCGACCGCTACGACCTGGTCACCTTCGACCCGCGCGGCGTTGGCGCGACCATCCCCGTGCGCTGCGGGAAGACCGCGGACGACACCGGATACGACGGGGCCGACGCCTGCGCCGAGCACTCCGGGGCGCTCCTCCCCTACATCGGCACCTCGCACACCGCGCGCGACCTCGACCTGATGCGCTACCTCCTCGGCGACGAGCGGTTGCACTACTTCGGCGTCTCGTACGGAACGGCGCTCGGCGCGGTCTACGCCCACCTGTACCCGTCACACGCCGGACGGCTCGTCCTCGAAGCGTCCGTCGATCCGACCGAGGACCTCAACGAGGAGCAGGTGTCACAGGTCAAGGCGGTCCAGGCGGCGTTCGACCGGTTCGCTGCGCACTGCGCGGCCCGTATCCGCCACTGCCCGACCGGCGACGGGCCCGAGGAGGCCGCGCGACGCATGGCGCGCTTGGCCGACCGCCTGGAAAAGAAGCCCGCCCCGGCCGGCGGCGGAAGGAACCTCGACGCCGACGACCTCGCGTACGCCGTCAGCGACCATCTCGACCTCGGCACAGACGGCTGGTCGCCGCTCGCCAAGGCCCTCACCGCGCTGATCGACCACAACGACGGCCGTCAGCTGAGCAAGGGCGCGGACGACACCGGCTCCGCCGACCGCTCGGTGACCCCGCGCGACAGCAGCCACGCCGCCCAGACCGCGATCACCTGCGCGGACTCCAGCCTGCGCCCCGGCTTCGAACGCCTCGACAGGGACGCGGCCCGCGTCAAAGCCGCCTCACCCGTCTTCGGCGCGGCCTGGTCCACCGGCGTCTACCTCTGTTACGACTGGCCGTTCGACGGCGAGCGCGCCACACCCCAGGTGAACGCCGACGGCGCGGCCCCCGTCCTGGTGGTCGGCGGCACCGGCGACCCGACTACCCCATACCCCGGCGCCCGCCACATGGCCCGCGCCCTGGGTGACGGTGTCGGCGTGCTCCTGACGGCCGAGGAGGAGGGCCACGGCACATACCCGCAGAACCGCTGCGTCACGGAGACGGTCGACCAGCACCTCCGCACGGGCCGCACACCGGCCCCGGGGACGGTGTGCCGGGGCAGCATGTCCTGAGGCCCGTACGGATCCGCCGGGCGGCCGTCAGCACACCGGTTCGCTCGCAGGGCCCCGGGCGTGCACCACCACACCGCCGGTCCGAGACCGCCTTCGGATGAGTGCCGGTACGGTGGCCGGGGCAGAGCGGCCGGACGATGCGCAGGCGGGCCGCGAGGTCGCTCCGGACGGCCTCGGCCACAGCGACGTGAATCCCCGGCCGCTCCGTTGTCCCGGACGGGCGAGCCCGCGAAGGACACGTCGCGGCGGCACGGTCGTGAACACGGTCCAACCACGCCAGCAGGTTCGGATGAACCGCGTCTGCCTACACCTTGTCGCCGAACCTGAAGCAGCACCCCGCGCCACGGCGGCGCGAGCCCGCCCTACGGCGTGAAATCGGCACCGCTGCCGTACAGCTCTCGCGTGAAGGCGGAGACATCGGCGCTGCGATCGGCACCGTCGAGGTTGTACGTCAGATAGGCCCCGTAGCCCTCACTGACGGTGCGTCGGGCCAAGTCGGCGGCCGTGCTCTGCGAGGTCCGGCCGATTTCGACGGCCGCCGGCGACAGCTTCGACTTGGGCAGTGCGATGCCGGGGACCTGCCAGGAGCCGTAGTACGGGTTCCAGGCATAGTCAAACGTGGTCGAGATGTCGACGCCTCCGTAGGAGAGGCGCGACGCGGCCGGGCCGATGTTGTAGAGGCTGATGATCTTGTCCGGCATATTCAGGCGCAGCGCCGTCACCAGGTTGACGAACGAGCTGTCGTTGGGCTGGCCAGTGCCATTGTTGCCGTATTCGGCGTACTCGTCGTCGAAGTCGATGCCGTCGAGACCGTACTTGGCCACTGTGTCCGACAGTTGCTTCGCGAACACCGAAGCCGCCTGCTGGGACGGGAAGTTGGCGAAACCCGCACCCTGGTGGTTCCCCAGGACGGAGAGGACGACCTTGATGCCCTTCTGCTGCAACGGTCGTATCTCCGTGGCGGCGTCGTCAAGGACGCGCTCAACGTTCTCGTTGAAGGACAGGTACGCGGCCTTCGCGCCCGAGTCGTAGTTGATGTTCGCCGCAAAGATCACGGCAACGTCGAAGACGTTGCCACCACCGTTGGCAAGGGTGTACTTGCCGACATTCAGCATGCTGTTGTTGTTCACCTCGACGTACGCCACTGAGGTCGGCCCCTGCTTCGCCGGGGCGGGGGCGGCAACCGCGCCGGTCGTGGCATGCGCGCCGAGGGCGAGAGCCACGACGGCCGAAAGCGCGAGTGCGGCCGTCCGCGCTCTGCTCCGAACTTGAGCGGGCATCGTTGATCAGTCTCCCGTCGCATGAGCCGACTCCCGACCTGTTCGGAAGCGCCGAGCAATCCTTCGAGTTTTCCGCTCCCGTGACCGGATTCCAGGAGCCGTGCGCGAACTCTTCACGAATCCCACTCAGCTCGCGTGGCAACTCGGCCACTGGGATCAGGAGTTGGCGTATTCAGATCCACGTCGGCATGGGCTTTGAGGCAGATCGGCAGCCTGTGCGGGAGTGGACGTCGACGAACAGGCTCACGCTGTAGCCGAACGTGCCCTTGTCGGAGCCGCCGCTGAAGTGCCGGCCCGCGGTGATCTCTACGAGAACACCGTTCACGCTAGGAGGCTCGTGCGTCGTGGCTCTCGCGATGGGTGAGGACTTGATCCATGTGGGTCTGGGCCCACTCTCTGAGTCCGCGTGTCAGATGATGGAGTGAGAGGCCGAGGTCGGTCAGCTCGTACGTGACGGTGACAGGGACCGTGGGTGTCGCCGTGCGGGTGAGCAAGCCGTCGCGTTCGAGAGCCCGTAGGTTCTGGGTCAGCATCTTCTGGCTGACGCCGGCCAGTAGCCGGGCCAGTTCGGAATAGCGCATCGCCTTGGGGGCGCGCGATGCGCCGGGCGGTTCGGGTGTGTCACCGCCCAGTGCGCACAGGATCAGGACGACCCATTTGTCTGAGATCCGGTCGAGGAGCTGACGGCTGGGGCACACGGCCAGGAACGCGTTGTACTCCGCCTTCGCCTGCGCCTTCTTGTCGGCCTTCAATGTCGCTGACCTTGCCTCTCACCTTCTGGGTGGTTACGCACTTCAGAGTGCCTACTTCCCAACAGGAAGTTTCTCTCCAATGCTGATGCAAAGGGGCTGGAAACACCACCCCTGGCACGAAGTGAAAGGCACCACGATGGACACGCCCTCCACACCCCTCCCCGGCGGAACCTGGACGCTGGGTGACTCAGTCGTCGCCCGGTTCGGTTACGGCGCAATGCAGCTCGCCGGCCCGTGGGTCATGGGGCCGCCCGCCGACCACGACGGTGCCCTGGCCGTGCTGCGCGAGGCGGTCAGCCTCGGGATCACCCACATCGACACCAGCGGCGCCTACGGACCGCGCATCACCAACGAGCTGATCTGTGAGGCACTGCGCCCCTACCCGGAGTCGCTGTTCATCGCCACCAAGGTGGGTGCGACCCGCGACGCGCAGGGCGGCTGGCCCACAGCCCGGCGCCCCGAAGACCTGCGCAAGCAGGTCCACGAGAACCTTGAATCCCTCGGCGTCGAGACCCTCGACCTGGTCAACATGCGTATGGGCGATGCTCAGGGCCCGCAGCCCGGCTCGATCACCGAAGCGTTCGAGACGCTCGTCGACCTCCAGCACGCGGGCCTGATCCGCCACCTCGGCGTCAGTAATGTCACCGGGGAGCAGGTCGCCGAGGCACGCAGCGTCGCTCCGATCGTGTGCGTGCAGAACATGTACAACCTCGCCCACCGCCGCGACGACGATCTCGTGGACCACCTCGCCGCCGACGGCATCGCCTACGTGCCGTTCTTCCCCCTGGGAGGCTTCACGCCGCTACAGTCCGAGGCCCTCTCGCAGGTCGCGAACCGACTGGGGGCGACGCCGATGTCGGTCGCGCTGGCCTGGCTGATGCAGCGCTCGCCGAACATCCTGCTCATCCCCGGCACTTCGTCCACCGCCCACCTGCGCGAGAACATCGCAGGCTCCGGCCTCTCCCTCTCGGACGAGGACGTGGCCGAACTGGACAGCATCGGCCACTGAACAACGCACAGGCCACCAACGGGAACCGGGCTATCGGGCGGACCAGAGGAAGATGCCCGCGATGTGGAGTCCGGCCAGGCAGATGGTGGCGGTCTTCTCGTAGCGGAGACGGGGATCACTGCCCGGATGCCGCGCTTGCGCAGGTGCTCGCGGACCGCCCGGGAGGAGTACGCCTTGTCGGCGGGACCCGGTCCGGCCTGGTGCGGGGCCGTCCGATGGCGTGGTCGGCGGGTTCGCCGGCCGGGGCCCCTTTTCACGGGCCCCGGCCGCGTGCTGGTGAGCCCGCACGATCGTGCACCCGCTGCGTGCCGGTCTGGAACTTGTAGGCGATCACGTCGATCACCTCACGGTGGTCCCGCCAGCGGCCACCCCGCTTCGGCGTTCGGTCCGGGAGCGACAGCTCAATCCGCGCCCGCTGCGCGTCAGTCAACGGCACACCCGGACCAACGACTCACCCCAGACAGCGGAGTGGATGTCAGCCTCCGCTTGGGCGAGGCGCCGACGCCGGTCGCAGCGTGCCGGATCGAGCACCGTGGTGATCCCGTCCAGCCCTCGGTAGAGACGACGGCTGGTAGCTAAGGGCTGTCCCGCAATTGCTGGTGGAACAGCGCGCGGCGTCAGATGCGGTGCATCGCAAGGCGGAGGGACGCCCGAATACTGGATGTATTCGGGCGTTCCGACAACGCAGCGAGGTGCCGTAGCTGTCGTCGTGCGCCCGCCAGGAATTGCGGGACAGCCCTTAGGCACGCGCGTGCCGTGGACGGCGGCATCTCGGGGATGAAGTCCATCCGCCCCTCCCGTACAACAGGGCAACGGCAGTCATCGTAGGGAATGCCAGCCGTGCCCGGCAGTCACATGGTCAACGATGTCTGGCAGTTGAGGCACGGAGGAGCATGAGCCTGATGTCTGGCGCCCCTGACCTGCGTGTCTGCGGCGCCAGTCGTAATGCTTGACACCCTGAAGATCTACGTCCGGGGCTGGCTGCCCTCTCTGCAACGCCGGCGACCAGGAGGCCAGCGGGTCCAGTGCCGGTACCAAACCTTCTCGGCCGTCACGGAGCAGGGCTGACACGAGCGACACGACATCGGCGCGGGAGCTGCCTGGCCGCGCCGGCAGAGTAGTGGCCAGCCCTGAGAGTGCGCGCCGGTCACGAGTGCCACAGAGCGCTGTGAGGGCGGCAAGCGCGAATCGGACGGCATCGCTCTCGTCCTCCCAGCGGGACAGCAGTCTCGGCAGCTCGCTGCCGATGGCCCGCCGTGTCAGATATTCGGCTGCGGACTCCTGCCAGGCGCCCCCGGGTGCGGTGATGCGATCGGCCAGGGAGACTATCGTGGACGCGCACCGCCGTCAGGCGGTGCCCCGTCCCGGACGGCTCAGCTGCGGCGGCGCGGGCAGCGTCCTCGCTCGGCAGGCTCAGTGTGTACTGGACTCCCCGAGCCGGAGGTGCCGCGGTCATCAGCTGCACTGCCAGGTGAACATCGCCCGCTCGAAGCGCCGCTCGGCCAGGTCCTCCGGGCGGATCAGCCAGTACAGGGCTCCGGTATCGCCCCACATCATGTCCGCGGCGTCCTCGCTGTCGAACTGGCCCAGCAGCACCCAGTCACCCGCCTCCTCGGACAGCCGGGGGTCGTCCCAGGACACCTGGCCGTCCAGGACCGCCTCCGCCATCTCGATCTCGACCGGGTTCTGCACCGACTGAGCGTGGCCGCCGATCTGATGCCCGACCTCGTCGTCGAGCTCCCTCAGCGCGTCGAGGAACTCCTGCGAGCAGACGGGGTGGTCGTACCGGTTCCCAAGCGGGGCGCCTGGGGCGAAGGCGGCCCGGACGGACGGATGCCAGGGCTCGGTCGCCGTCATCTCCAGCCTCGCGGTCAGCGGCACCGCCTGGTACGGCTTGAGCCCTGCAGCCGCCCCACGCTCTGCCACCTCCTCGTCATCTGCCACATAGAGCACGCGGGCGCCCGCCCAGCTCTCCCGGTCCTCAGCGAGAACGAGAGCTTCGCCGTCGTCCAGCTGGCCGTCGAAGTGGAAGAACAGCAGCGTTCCAGCCTCGGGTAGATCGATGTCCATTGCGGCCGTCGGCAGGCCCGCACAATCGATCGAGGCGACGAAGGAGAGGGGACCATGCCCCTCCCACACCGGCCACTCCGAGGTGGCCGGCAAGGCTGGAAGGCCACCGAGTCGGCCCGCCACGTCGTCAGAGCCAGTCGCTACCTCAAGACGCACGCCAGGGCGAAGCAGACCAATCCACTTCTCGGCATCCCCGGGCGTCAGATGCTGCAAGGCAAGGGAGCGAAGGGCATCCCGGGAACCATGTGTCATGCGCCCGATCATGCACGGCGCCACTGACAGAGACCGCGGCCGGCCCCTTGGCCGGCTCCCCTCCAACTGCGCGAACACTGCTTCTCGCTCAGCCTCGGCAGCGACGCCGGCCCCTGTGACCGCAGAGTCCGAGGCCCGCCCCCGTCCCCACACCTGCCGCCATCGCCGGACCGAGCGGACACTGACCCGCAGATCCTTGGCGGTCACCCGAGAGAACCCCCCGCGATACTCCGGCGGAAGGTAATTCACGGGACTCGTATTCAGCAGCGCCCGTAATCGCTCCCTCCTGCCTAGGTTTCGGGTATGACCGTCCGGCACGTAGAGGAAGGCGGCGTCCCAGACCTCGCGCCCCCACGTGCCGGACGGGCCAAGATCGGGCGAACCGTTCAACGCGACCGAGGAGAACTGATGTCTGTGGCCGATCGCACGACACGCCGACGGGGTTACCGGGAGGGCCTTGGCGGCGAAATGCTCGCCGAATTCCTGGGAACATTCGTTCTTATTCTTCTGGGCGTCGGATCGGTGGCACTCACTGTCGTCGGACTCCCCGGGTCGGGCCGACAGGAAGCCGCCTTCGGGGCCTCCGACTGGCTCATCATCTGCTGGGGCTGGGGCCTCGGCGTCACGTTCGGTGTGTATGTGGCCGGTGGAGTGACCGGCGCGCACCTGAATCCCGCAGTTTCGCTCGCCTTCGCTGTCCGGCGCTCGCTGGCCTGGCGGAAGCTCATTCCGTACTGGTTCGCTCAGGTCGCCGGGGCGTTCGTGGCCGCCGCGCTCGTGTACGCGTCATACCGGTGGGCGATCGACTTCTTCAACCACAAGGCCGGGCTCACCCGGGACCAGTCGCTTTCCACCTATTCCATTTTCGCCACTTTCCCAGCCGAATACTTCGGGAACTCGTGGTGGGGTCCGCTGCTCGACCAGATCATCGGGACAGGCATTCTGCTCCTGCTGATCTGCGCGGTCACCGACCAGCGGAACATGGCCCCGCTGGCGAATCTCGCACCCTTCATCATCGGCCTCGTCGTCGTGGTGATCGGCATGACCTTCGGTACGAACGCCGGGTACGCGATCAATCCCGCCCGCGACTTCGGGCCGCGATTGTTCACGTTCTTCGAGGGCTGGGGCAAGATCGCGCTGCCTGGGTCGTACAAGTGGTACAGCGGCTACTGGTGGATCCCCATTGTCGGCCCGCTCATCGGCGGAGTCCTCGGCACCATGGTCTACGACCTTGCTATCACCCCGCTGGTCAAGTTGCGGAGTGGCCCGGCACAGGAGGGCCGCGTTCCGGACGAACCGAAGGCGTAGGCGGAAACGACCGCATCCGGCCTCTGTCCGCTTCGACCGACGCCGAATGGCCGCCCCCGCGAGCGAAGCTGCCCGCGGGGGCGGACGGTAGTGAGGGCGACGTCGATATCACCCGATCTGGAGAGCGGTGCGGGGGCGGTCTCCCCGGAACCATCGCCGCTCACGTGGTTCCAGGGGACCCGCAGACGTCCACGACCAGGAGAAGGTGACAGCTGTGCCCGAATTCATCGGCGCGGTGGACCAGGGAACCACCAGCACGCGATTCATGATCTTCGATCACGCCGGCAACGAAGTGGCCCGGCACCAACTCGAACACAACCAGATCCTGCCCCGGTCCGGGTGGGTCGAGCACGATCCCGTGGAGATCTGGGAGCGCACCAACACGGTGATGCAGAACGCCATCCGGGCCGGCGGCCTGAGCGCCTCGGATCTCAAGGCGATCGGCATCACGAACCAGCGGGAGACCACCGTGGTCTGGGATCCCCGCACCGGGCGCCCCTACTACAACGCCATCGTCTGGCAGGACACCCGCACGGACAGCATCGCCGCCGCCCTGGAACGCGACGGCCACGGGGAGACCATCCGGCGCAAGGCGGGCCTGCCGCCTGCCACCTACTTCTCCGGCGGCAAGATCAAGTGGCTGCTGGAGAACGTGGACGGGCTCCGCGAGGCCGCCGAGGCGGGACACGCCCTGTTCGGCAATACGGACGCGTGGGTGCTGTGGAACCTCACCGGCGGGCCCAAGGGCGGGGTGCACGCCACCGACGTCACCAACGCCAGCCGCACCATGCTGATGAACCTGGAGACGCTGGACTGGGACGACGAACTGCTGGGGATCTTCGACATCCCGCGTGCGATGCTGCCGAGCATCCACCCCTCCTCCCACCCCGAGGCGTACGGCAGCGCGCGCTCCTCCCGCCCGCTGAACGCCGCCATCCCCATCACCGGCGTGCTCGGCGACCAGCAGGCAGCCACGGTCGGCCAGGTCTGCTTCGCACCCGGCGAGGCCAAGAACACCTATGGCACCGGCAACTTTCTCGTCCTCAACACCGGTACGGAGCTGGTACGTTCGCAGCACGGCCTGCTGACCACCGTGGCCTACCAGTTCGGCGACAGCCCGGCGGTCTACGCGCTGGAGGGCTCGATCGCCGTCACCGGCGCTGCCGTGCAGTGGCTGCGCGACCAGCTGAAGATCATCGGCAGCGCTCCGGACAGCGAGCAGCTGGCCCGCTCGGTGGACGACAACGGCGGAATGTACTTCGTGCCCGCCTTCTCCGGCCTGTTCGCCCCGTACTGGCGCTCGGACGCCCGCGGCGCGATGGTGGGCCTGGCCCGCTTCAACACCAACGGACACATCGCACGCGCCACCCTGGAGGCCATCTGCTACCAGAGCCGCGACGTGGTGGACGCCATGGAGCAGGACTCGGGCGTGCACCTGGACGTGCTCAAGGTCGATGGCGGTGTGACCGCCAACGACCTGTGCATGCAGATTCAGGCGGACGTGCTGGGCGTGCCCGTCAGCCGCCCGGTGGTTGCCGAGACCACCGCGCTCGGCGCGGCCTACGCGGCCGGACTCGCCACCGGCTTCTGGCGCGACACCGACGAGCTGCGCTCCCACTGGCAGGAGTCGAAGCGATGGCAGCCGCAGTGGAGCGAGGAACAGCGCCAGGAAGGATACGACGGCTGGAAGCGCGCCGTGGAACGCACCCTGGACTGGGTGAAGGTCAAAGCCGACTGAGCACGTCCGCGATGCGCCGACGGCGTCAGCGCCCCTGTGGGACCACCTCCATCCGGTCCCGGGCCGGTCCCTGGGGCACAGTGGCCGAACGTGACAGCCGAGGGCCCGTTGCGGGATCCAAGGGGGCAGCCCTCAGGGTCTCCCGTCCGAATCGGCGAGGGCCGCGAGCAGTTGATCGGTACGGCGGGCGGCGGCGGCCGGGTCCGGGCCGGTCGCGGCGACCATTCCCCAGCGTTCCGGGACACAGGCGACGGCCCTCATCAGGCCGCCCGCCGGCGTCATCGCCGCTGCCGTCGCGTCCATCCGGCCCAGTGTCTGCGTGGCCGAGGGCCGGAACACCCGGGTGGCCGCGTACCGGTCGGCGATCCCTTCGCGGCGTGCGGTGTCCTGGAAGGTGCGCAGGTACTCCGCTCCGTGCGAGGAGAGGTTGAAGTCGATCGCGCCGACCAGCATCTGGTCACCGAACCTGCCTCCGACGTATCCGACGGCGAAGTCGACGCCTCCGGTGGCCAGCCCCTGGTGGCTGCCGTCCCGCACGCTCTCCGGGCCGAGAAACGCGGCCCGGATCGCCTCCAGCGCTCCGCGGATGGTCCGGTACGCCTCGTCCGGCAGACCGAGCGCGGCCCAGGCGTCCGCGTCGAGATAGCTGTTGCCCATCCAGGAGTAGCCGTTCAGGACCTGGAGCGTGAGGCCGTCCGCGACGCGTCCGTACCGGAAATGGCCCGAGGGGACGACCGGCAGCCGCGTGCCGTCCAGCTCCACCGAGAGGAACCCGGCCCAGGCTTCGAGGAGGTAGTCGTCCCCGAGTGGATAGGCCGCCTCGGCCTCCGCGGCGAGCCGCTCGGTGTCGCCGAGGTCGATGTCGCCGACGATCCGGGCCCCGTCCCCCGCCTCGCTGGGTTTGAGTCCGGCCGTACGGAGCCCGTAACGGGTACGGAGCAGCTCGGCGGCATCGAGCACTCCGGCGACGAAGGCTTCCCGTGACACGCCCGTGCGCAGCACGGTGTAGCCGGGCAGTACGGGGATCTCCAGGCCGAGGAGCTCGTACGCCTCGCCCAGCCGCTGCTCGGCCGCGAGCAGCGCGTCGGCGGACAGCCCGTTCGGTGTGAGGGTGCGGGCGGCGTCGGCGGTGGGATGGATGTGCCGCTTGCGGTTCCAACGGGTGGCGACGGATGGGCTGTTGGCGTCGGTGACCAGCCGGTCGAGACCGGTCCTGCGGCGGAGCCAGAGCAGGAAGATCTGCATCTCCAGGTCCAGCGCGTACAGCCGGATCACCGCGTCGGGGCGGTCGCGCAGCCAGGCGATGACGCGGCCGAGGGGGGTGTCGGCGCCCCGCTCGTGCGCGTCGGCCAGGGTGAGGAGTGCGTGGCTGAGGTAGTAGTGGTCCTGGTCGCCCGCGTCGACGCAGGGCACGCCCCAGTGGCTGACCGCCTCCGCCCATGGTGCGGTCCGTCCGACCGAGAGGTCGGCCGTGGTGCCGAGGAAGACCGCGCGGGCCTCCACGTACGTCGCCACGTCGTGCGGAACCCGGTCGGCGCGGAGCTCGGCCAGATCGCCCTCAAGGGCCCGCAGCGTCGGGGTGGCCGAGTGGAGCAGCAGGGCGGGGAGCTCACCGGCGGACCGGGCGTAGCACGGCGCCAGCTCGTTCTGTGCGAGTTGCACGACCGAGGCGCAGTCCGCACCGAGCAGCCGGTCAGCGACCGCGGCCACTTGCGTGGCGTCGAGGACGCGGTGGCCGGTGAAGAAGCCCGCCCAACAAATGTCCTCGCCGTCCTGCGACTTGTACACGGACGGTGCGACGGGTACGAGCACGGCGGCTCCTTGTCGGGCGGGCGGTGACGGCAGACTGGCGACAGGCCCTGGGCCGTGTCGTCAGACTCCCTGGGACGCGAGAACAGCCTTGAAGACGACCGTCACATACGGTAGGTCGAATTCCGCGCGTCCCGCGAGTTGTGGGTGCGTGGCGGCGAGTTGCCTGATCTGTTCTTTCAGTTCTTCCTGGCGTTCCGGTGTGCAGTTCAGGTAGTAGGACCGGGAAGTGATGAGTCCGACGAGGGATTCCACGGTCTGCGGTGAGGAGTGCGCGAAGAATCCGATCTCGATGGGGCCGAACCGGGATCCGAAGGTGGGATCGCGCAGCCATCCGGAGAGCCGGTCGGAGTCGTTGCCGCGGAGGGCGGCCAGCACACCGTGCAGCAGGATCGCCGCCGCGGTGTGCGGGTCCGTTCCGGTGTCCTCGTCCGCCAGGATCCGGGAGAGCTCCGCCGACCACGGGACTTCCTCGTCACGGAGGTTCCACAGGGTGGCGAGAGTTCCTCCCGGGCGGATCACCCGGGCCATCTCGGCGTGCGCGGGGCCGGGATCGAACCAGTGGTAGGCGTGGCTGACCAGGACCGCGTCGACGCTCGCGTCCGCGAGTGGGATCTTCTCGGCGCTGCCCGCGTGCACGGCCGCGGCCGGTGCGGAGGCGGTGATGAGTTCCCGCATCTCGTCGTCGGGTTCCACCGCGGACACGTGGTGTCCGTCGGCCAGCAGCGCGCGGGTGAGGATGCCCGTACCGGCGCCGAGGTCGAGCACGGTGCGGGGCTTCTCCCCCAGCACCCAGCGGAAACTTTCCTTCGGGTAGTCCGGCCGGGTGCTGTCGTACGCCTGCGCTCCGCGTCCGAAGGAGCTGCCGCGCTGCTGCCAGGACTGTTCCGTGGTCATGTCGTGAGCCCTCTCGCTCGTGATTTCTCTCGTGATTTCCTTCGTGCGTTCTCTCGTGCGTTCTCCCGGGTTTCTCATCGGCGCCGGTAGAACATGCGCAGCCGGTCGGGGTGGTAGCGCACGTGCATCGGGTGCGCCTCGCCGTGCACGGCGGTGGCGACGGCCTGGGCGACGACCGGGGCCTGGGCGAAACCACCGGTGTTGTGACCGCCGGTCACCACCACGAGGCCGCCGTGCGCGTTGGGTGCGATCTCCAGGACCGGCAGGCTCGACGCCGTCCACGGGCGTACGCAGTGCCGTCTGCTCCGCTCAAGGAGTCCGTCCGCACGCGCGTCCTCGAACGCCTCCGGGAAGAACAGCGCCGCCGTGTCCTCGACCGCGGTGTGGAGGGTGTCGAGTTGCGCGGGGTCGATGTGCGCGGGGTCGGCTCCGGTCCAGCCGTAGCCGGACCCCACCACCAGTGACGGCTTCCCGTCCGGTGCTGTCGTCACGGTGACGTTGGTGTCCTTCGCCAGATGGCCGGGCCTGCTGATCTTGAGGGAGTGCACCAGCCGGGGCAGCAGGTTCGGCAGGGTGAGCCAGGCGCCCACCACGCCGTGGATGAGTCCGTGCGCGGCGGTGCCGCGCAGCAGTTCGCCGCCGTACGCGCCCGGAGAGAGGACGTAGTGGTCCGCGTGCACCAGTCCTTCCGCGCAGCGCAGCCCGTCCGGCAGCCCGTTCGCGTCGGTGTGCAGCCCGTCGACGGGCTTCTCCCAGTGGAACTGGACCCCCTCCCGCTCCAGCAGACCGATCAGCCGGGCGAGGAAACTGTGTATCTGGACGGTGAAGCCCGTCACCTCGACGCCTCCGGCGAGGATGCCTGCCGTGTGGGCGTAGGACAGCGCCGGGTGGCTCCGGGCCACCTGCTCCGGGGACAGCACCCGGCGGGCCGCCCCCAGAGCCTGTTGCCGCGCGATCTGGGCCCGGAGTTCGGCCGGATCGGTGTAGAGGCGGAGTATGCCCTCCCGCAGACCGACGTCACGCGCCAACTCCGGCTCCGTGCTCAGAAGTTCGTCCCACAGTGGTTGCGACATGCGGTTGAGGAGGAGTACGTCGTCGGTGTAGGCGCCGGCGAGCCACGGCGGTATGCGCGCGCTGTCGCGTACCCAGCCTCGTTCCTCCTCCCCGAGCGCGGACGGTTCGGCGAGACACCAGCCGTTGTCCTTGAGCGGCCGCAGGAAGGGGATCGGGCCCGTCGTCGCGTTCCCGTGATAACCGTCGGTCTCGGTGAGGGTGAACATCCGCCCGTCCCCGCCGCCCCGGCTGGCCCCGTACGCCGTCCAGTGGGCACCGCTCCTGGGGTCGGGCGCGCTGTCGTAGACGGTCACCCGGTGCCCCGACCGGAGCAGCCGCAACGCGGTGATCAGGTTCACCACGCCGGCGCCCACCAACGCCACCGATCCGCGGCCGGCCCGGACCGCCGCGAGTCGGCTGGAAAGCGTCGGCGCTGTCACCGCGGTCAGCCAGCGAAGCTCCGCCAGAGCCAGGGCTCGCGCGTACAGTTCGCGTCCCGTGACGGCCCGGTCGGTGAGGCGGAGCACCGTCAGATGCGCCTCCGCGGCGTCCTGTGCGGGTTGTCCGGCGCCTTCGCGCCCGGCGCCCGCGTCCGGTGCGAGGAGTACGACGACGAGCGGCGCGTCGCGGGCCGTCGCGCGACGCCAGGCCGCCGCTTCCGCCGCGTCGGGCACGGTCCGGGTGAGCAGGACATCCGGGCGGTGCCTGGCGAGCACGGCACCGCGCCGGCCTGCCGGTAATCGGGAGAGTCCGGGCCGGTAACGCACGCCCGGACCGCGCACGAGGGACTTGACGTCAGCAGGCAACGAGTGATCCACAAGCACCAACAACAGCCGCTCCCGGTTGCGTAGGGCGGAACGGGTGCGTCCTGACAGCCGCGTTCCGTACTGCCGTGCACATGCGGGTGTACATCCGGGTGCCGACGTACACCTCGACGAGCGCCGGTCCCGCGGAGCGTTCGCCGTCATCGCATTGAACCCCACGGCCGTCCTGGCGGGCGTCGCGATCGTCTTGAACCGCCACTCCACCACCGGTAGGACAAATCACCCTTTCCGTACGCCTGGCCGTACGCGTGGCAATCCGGGGCTCCACCGCCGTGCGATGACCTGGCGGTGCGCGCTGTGAAACGGACGGTGAGTTCGTCGCCCTGCGAGGTGGTCCCGATACCGCGGCGGATAGCATGGACGCATCTCGCCTCGTTGTTGAGGAGCGGGTGGTGTGCCGGGAAGCCTGGTCGGCGACGTAACTGTCGCGCGCCCGGAAAGGCTTGCCGTGCCCATAGCTCCTCGTGTCCGTCCACCGTGCCCGTGAATTCGTCCGGCTGCGCGGTGAACTGACCAGCGGCAGAGCACCGTGCTCCGCTGGAAACCTTCCCGAGCCGTCGCTCGTGTCCCTGACGTTGCCGAGACGGGTCCCCGGCAGGGTCACCTTCCTCGCACCGGACGCCGGTGTCCCGCTTCTGGCTGCCGCGGCCACTGCCCGCAGGACCCGCGTGCGTCCCGTCATCGGCAGAGCCACGCCCCGCGTGCTGGTCAGGCCGGGTCCTCGGCGCCCCATGGGCACCCGACTCCGGGCCGACCAGCAGCTTCCGACTGGATTGAGAGTTCAGAGATGTCCCCGCAGCGCCCTTCCTCGCCGCCTTCCTCCCTGCCTTGGGAGCCGCTGATCCAACAGGTGGTCGCCTGCTTCGACGCCTATGCCAGGGTCCGCGGGACGCGCGACAGCATCCTGCCGGCCTCCCGGGTCACACCCCGGGAGGAACAGCGGGCCTTCGACGAACTCCGGCAGGCCGTCGCGCGACTCCGCGACGCCGTAGGTGAAGACGGCTGACCGGCACGGACGGGTCGCACGCTCCCGTGGAGCGGCGACGCCGAGGCCGTGACGGAGCGGGCGGTACGGACGGCGGCCACCGCCGCAGGGGCGAGGCGGCGGCCGGGAAGGACAGCGGGTCCGTCCGGCGGCACTGCCGTCAGGGCGTGGGCGGAGTCCCCCAGGGTGCCGCCTCCTCCAGCTGCGCCGCCAGGGCGAGCAGTACGCCCTCGCCGCCGAGGGGTGCGGCGAACTGCACACCGAGCGGCAGCCCTTGGCTGTCGTGGCCGAAGGGGACGGACATGGCGGGCATCCCGGTCACGTTGTACACGCTGGTGAACGCGGCGTAGACGGAGGCGTGCCGGTAGATCGACTCCGGAACCGACGTGTCCAGGGTGCCGAGCAGCGGGGTGGGCCGCGCGAGGGTCGGGGCGAGCAGTATGTCGAACCGCCGGAACGCCGCGCCGGTCTCCCAGCCGATCTCCTGGGCACGGCGCAGCGCGCGGCTGACGTCGGCCGCCGGGAGGGCGCGGTAGTGGTTGTACAGCACGCGGGTGAAGGGTTCGATGTCGTCGTCGGCCAGTGGCCTGCCGAGCCCGGCGAGCCTGGCGTCGAGCTGGGCGACGAGGTCGGCGCCCATCAGGACGCCCGCGGTGCGGCCGACGTCGTCGGGGCGGTACGGGGCGGTGGTCTCGGTGACGTCGTGGCCGAGGCGTTCGCACAGCAGGGCCGCGGCGCGTACCGCCCGCTCGCAGTCCGGGTGCACGCCGGGGCCGTCCGGGAGTGCGGTGAGCAGCCCGATCCGCAGCCGGCCGGGGGCGCGGCGGGCCAGTTCGGCGAAGGGTGCGGCGGGGGCCGGTGCGGCGTAGGCGTCGCCGGGCAGCGGGCCCGCGGCCACGTCGAGGAGCAGGGCGCTGTCCCGGACGGTCGTGGTGAGGGCGTGGTGTGCGGAGAGGAGGCCCGAGAGGGTGGTGGGGCGGGGCGCGGGCGAGACGCGCCCGCGGCTGGGCTTGAGACCGAACAGTCCGCAGGCGGCCGCCGGGATGCGGATCGAGCCGCCGCCGTCGCTCGCGTGCGCGACCGGGACCATCCCGGCCGCCACGGCGGCCGCCGAGCCGCCGCTGGAGCCGCCCGGCGAGTGGGCGGTGCTCCACGGGTTGAGGGTGGGGCCGAAGAGTGCGGGTTCGGTGGAGGCGTTGAGGCCCAGTTCGGGGGTGTTGGTGGTGCCGAGGACGACGGCCCCGGCGCGCCGGTAGCGGGCCACCAGTTCGCTGTCGTGCCGGGCCGTCGCGTCGGCGAAGAGCCGGCTGCCGCCCGTGGCGGGCAGTCCCGCGACGTCGGTGCCGAGGTCCTTGACCAGCATGGGGACGCCGTGCAGCGGGCCGTTGGGCAGCCCGGCCGCGATCTCGGCGCGGGCGGCGTCGAACCGGGTGTGGACCACCGCGCCGAGGGCCGGGTCGAGCGTCCGGATGCGGGCGATCGCCTCCTCGGTGACGGTACGGGCGTCGGTCCGGCCGTCCCTGACCGCCGCGGCCGTGGCGACCGCGTCGGGCCCCCTCACTTCACGTATCCGGCGGGCGTGCCCCAGGTGTCGCGGCGGGTGGTGTCGCGGTCGACGAGCACGCAGCGGGTGCCGGTGAAGTTGGTCGGCATGCACTTGTTGCAGTGGATGCACAGGGACGGGGTGGTGGGGTCGTCCCGCAGGCGGTTGATCAGGTCGGGTTCGCGCAGCAGGGCGCGGGCCATGGCCACGTACTCGAAGCCCTCCCGCATCGCGAGTTCCATGGCCGGCTTGTCGGTGATGCCGCCGAGCAGGACCATCGGCAGCTTCACGGCGGCCCGGATCTGCCGGGCGTCCTCCAGCAGATAGGCGTCCCGGTAGGGGTAGCTGCGCAGGAACCGCTTGCCGACCGCCTTCACTCCGAGCTTGATCGGCTGCGGCATGATCGCGGAGAACTCCCGGAGCGGTGCGTCGCCCTTGAAGAGGTACATCGGGTTGAGCAGGGAGCTGCCCGCGGTCATCTCCAGGGCGTCGACGGTGCCGTCCTGTTCGAGCCACTGCGCCACGGGGACGGCCTCGTCGAGCCAGAAGCCGCCGGGCACCCCGTCGTCCATGTTCATCTTGGCGATGACGGCGATCCGGCCGCCCACCGCGTCGTGGACGGCCCGCATGATCTCGCGGGCGAACCTGGCCCGGTTGGGCAGGCTGCCGCCGTACGCGTCGGTGCGGTGGTTGATCCGGGGGCTGAGGAAGGAACTGGCCAGGTAGTTGTGGCCCAGGTGGACCTCGACGGCGTCGAAGCCCGCGTCGATGGCACGGCGGGCGGCCTCGGCGTGTGCCTCGGTGATGCGCCGGATGTCGGCGACGGACGCCTCCTGGGCCCAGCTGAGGGTGGTGGCGTGGAAGTGCCTGGACGGGGAGAGGGCCGGGGCGCCGTTGCCCTTGGGGTTGGCGACGGGTCCGCCGTGGCCGATCTGCGCGGCGATCGCGGCGCCCTCGGCGTGCACGGCCTCGGTGAGTACGCGAAGTCCCGGCATCGCCTCGTCGGTCCAGTGGATCTGGTGCCGGTCGGTCCGCCCCTCCCGGGCGACGGCACAGTAGGCGACGGTCGTCATACCGACGCCGCCCCGTGCGTAGGCGACATGGAAGTCGACGAGGTCCTGGGTCACCAGGGACTTGTGGCTGAGTCCCTCGTAGGTCGCGGCCTTGATGACGCGGTTGCGGAGCCTGACCGGGCCCAGCTGGGCGGGGGCCAGGACATCGGGTGCCTCGGTGGTGGTCACGAGTGGTTCCTTTTCGGTTCGGCGTGATGACAGGCGACCCGGTGTCCGGGCCGGATGTCCCTGAGCGGGGGCTCCTCCTCGGAGCACAGGCCGGTGGCCAGCGGGCAGCGGGTGCGGAAGCGGCAGCCCGACGGCGGGTTCAGGGGTGACGGGAGCTCCGCGGCGGGGCCGGCGGGCGCGGCGGCGTCCGCAACGGCGCCGGGGCCGCGCTGGGCCTCCGGGAGGGAGGCGAGCAGCAGCCGTGTGTAGGGGTGGACGGCCTCGTGCTGCATCCCGTCGGAGGGCAGCACCTCGCAGACCTTGCCCAGGTACATCACCATGACGCGGTCGCTGACGTTCTTCACCACGGAGACGTCGTGGGCGATGAAGACCATGCTCAGCCCGCGCCTCCGCGTCGTCGTCTCCAGGAGGTTGAGGATCTGCGCCTGCACGGAAACGTCGAGGCTGGAGACGGGTTCGTCGCAGATCAGCACCTCGGGGTCCAGGAGCAGTGCGCGGGCGATGCAGACCCGCTGGCACTGGCCGCCGGAGAGTTCGTGCGGTCTGCGGTCCCGTACGGTCGCGGGGTCGAGGCCGACGTCGCGCAGCGCCGCGTCGATCCGGGTGTCCTTGTCGCGGGCGTCGTCGCCGCTCCCCCAGATCGACGGGCCCTCCCACACCAGGTCCTTGACCCTGCGGCGGGGGTTCAGGGCGGAGACCGGGTCCTGCATGATGATCTGCATCCGTGCGCGGGCCCGGCGCAGTTCCCCGGGGGCCAGGCCGGTCAGGGTCACCCCGCCGAGCCGTACCGTGCCTGAGTCCGGGGGCGGCAGCTGGATCAGGGAGCGGCCGACGGTGGACTTGCCGCAGCCGGACTCGCCGAGAATGCCGAGGGTCTCGCCCGCCGCGACGTCCAGACAGACACCGGAGACGGCGTGCACCTTCCGGCCTCGGCCGGCCGGGAACTCCACGACGAGGTTCTCCGCGCTCAGTGCGGGCGGCCGCGCGCCCCGTTCGGTGGAGGTGGCGGTGGTGCGGGTGCTCGTCATACGGCGGCCTCCTCGGCGGCGCCCAGGGGGTGGTGGCAGGCGACGACGCCGCCGGCGTCGCGGTCACCGGCGTAGTCGGCGAGCAGGGGCGATTCGGTGACGCACCGGTCGGTCGCCGCGCCGCAGCGGGGGGCGAACCGGCATCCGGGGGGAGGGTGCAGCAGATTGGGCGGGCGGCCCTCGATCGTGGGGAGCAGGGTGTGCGGGGGCAGGTCGAGGCGGGGGATGGAGGCGATCAGGGCGCTGCTGTACGGGTGCCGGGGGCGGTCGAAGACGGCCGCGGTGGGCGCGTATTCGACGAGCCGGCCCGCGTACATGACCGCGACCCGGCCCGTGCGGCCGGCGACGGTGGCGAGGTCGTGGCTGATGAGGACGGTCGCCATCCGCAGGTCCCGCGCCAGGGTCTGGAGCAGGTCCAGGATCTGCTTCTGCACGGTGACGTCGAGCGCGGTGGTCGGTTCGTCGGCGATGAGCAGCCGGGGGCCGCAGGCCAGGGCCATGGCGATGACGACGCGCTGCCGCATGCCGCCGGAGAGTTCGTGCGGGTACTGGCGGGCGCGCCGGGCCGGTTCGGGGATGCCGACCTGCCGGAGCAGGTCGGCGGCGCGTTCCCTGGCGTCGGCGCGGCTCAGGCCCTGGTGCAGCCGGACGCTCTCGGACAGATGCGTGCCGACCTTCTTCACCGGGTTCAGGGAGGTCATCGGGTCCTGGAAGACCATGGCGACCTCGGTGCCCCACAGGGCCCGCCGCCCCGCCGGGCTCAGGGCGTGGACGTCCCGCCCGCCGAGCAGGACGGTTCCGGAGACGGTGGTGCCGGGACCGTCGGTGATGAGGCCCATGAGGGTGCGGCCGAGCACGGACTTGCCCGATCCGGACTCACCGACGATGCCGAGGGTCTCGCCCTCGGACAGCGACAGGCTGACGCCGTCGACGGCCTGCACCGGACCGCGCGGGGTGTGGAAGGCGGTGCGTACGCCGGTGGCCGTCAGCAGCGGCGATGCGCCGGTCGCGGTGGGGGGTACGGGGGTCTCGGGCAGCGGTGCGGTGGTCACAGTTTCACGCTCCGGGAGTCGCATCGGCCGCGAGCCTTCTCGCCGACGATGTTGAAGGCGAACACGGTGAGGAAGAGGAAGGCGCCGGGCACGAGCACGATGTGCGGGTGCTGCTCGAAGACCCGGCCCTCCCCCTCCGCGATCATGTTTCCCCAGGTGGGTTCCGGTGGCTGGATACCGAGTCCGAGGAAGCTCAGGGAGGCCTCGGCGACGATGAGGACCGAGATCATCACGACGGCCAGGGACAGCAGGGGCAGCAGGACGTTGGGCAGCAGTTCGCGCAGCAGGATGCGGGAGCGGGTCGCTCCCATGGCGCGGGCCGCGACGACGAACTCCCGGTTGGCGTACGCCATGGTCGTGGCGCGGGCGAGCCGCACCATGCCGGGGACGGTGAGCAGCGCCAGGGAGAAGGCGACATTGCGCAGCCGCGGCTGGAGCACGGTCGCGAGCGCGATGAGCAGGATGAGCGGCGGTACGGCGAGCAGTGAGTTGGTGGCGATGCCCACGGCCCGGTCGGCGGCCTTGCCGAAGTAGCCGGCGACCATGCCGACGGCTCCTCCGACGACGGTGCCGATGGCGACGGCGGACAGGGAGATGAGCAGCGAGGACCGGGCGCCGTAGAGGGATCTGGCCAGCAGGTCGAGGCCGAAGCCGTTGGTGCCCAGGGGGTGGGCGCCGGTGAACGCCGGGGGGCTGAAGACGGGTTCGAGGACGGTGGTCGCGACGTCGCGGTCCTCGGCGAGCCCCAGCCACGGGGCGAACAGGATCGCGAGACCGAGCAGCAGCAGCCAGCCGGCGCCGGACCAGAACACCACGTCGAAGCCGGGGCCCGCCCACCGCTTGCCGAGCCGGGAGGCACCGCCGAGTGTCATGCCGAGGCCGAGCAGCGCGACGGCCGCCCTGGCGAGCGGGACGAGCTGGGCCGTGGTCGCCCCGAACACCAGGAGGGCGAGGCCGGCGGCGGTGAGGGCGACGGCGGTGAGCAGGGGCAGGGGGGAGGCGGTCCGCGTGCGCGGAACGATGTCAGACATGGACACGTCGCGTCCTCGGGTCCAGATAGCCGTAGGAGAGGTCGATGCCGGCGTTGATCACCACGTAGATCACGGCGATGGTGAGCACGGCGCCCTGGACCATCGGGTAGTCGCCCCGGCCGGCCGCGTTGACGATGAGGGTCCCCATGCCGGGCAGTTGGAAGAGGTACTCCACGACGACGGTGCTGCCGATCAGCCGGCCGAGGCTGAGGCCGAGCAGGGTGACCAGGGAGAACGAGGAGGGGCGCAGGGCGTCGGAGAACAGGATGCGCAGCGGGTTCATGCCCTTGGCGCGGGCGGCGAGGATGAAGTCCTCCCGCAGGGTCACGATGAGATCGCCGCGCAGTACCCGGGTGAACATGGCGAGTTCGGCCAGGGCGACGGTCACGGCGGGCAGGAGGGCGTGGTGCAGATTGCCCGCCGGGTCGCCGTCGCCGAGCCGTACCCATTCGGCTCGCGGGAACCAGCCGGCCGAGTTGACCAGGACGAGGATCAGCAGCAGACCGGCCAGGAAGCTGGGCACGGACAGCACACCGAAGGTGCCGGCGCCGATGATCCGGTCGGCGGCCGAGCCCTCGCGGTACGCCGACCACATGGCCAGCGGCACGGCGATCAGCAGGGCGATGAGCAGTCCGAGTGCCGCGATCTCGAAGCTGACGGGCAGCGCGGACAGCACCCGGTCGGTGACGTCGCTCTGCGGCGGTACGACGGAGTGGCCGAGGTCGCCGGTGAGGGCGTTGCCCAGCCAGTGGAAGTAGCGGGTGACGACGGGCTGGTCGAGCCCGAGGTCATGACGGAGCCCGGCGTACTCGGAGGGTGCCCGGCCCGCCCCGAGGATGTCGACGGCGGGATCGCCCGGCATCAGGACGACCAGGGAGAACACCCCGATGCTCGCGATCAGGAGCACGCCCGCCAGTTCCAGGGCCCGGACGGCCAGGCGGCGAAGCGCGGCGGGACTCATGGTTCCTCCAGATCCGGGGCCTGTCGTTCGGGCCGTCGCGCGCCACGGTCCGGTGGGGCCGCCCGGTGAGCGGGGGCCCGGCGCGCGGCGCGCGCGAGTGCCGGGCCGCGGGACGTCACTTGCTGATCCATGCCTGCCCGAAGAGGGCCATGTACTCGTCGGTGGGCACGATGCCGTGGACGTTCTTGCCCCAGGCGGTGAAGCCGGCGCTCGCGCCGAGGTTCACCACGGGCACGTCCTCGTTGAAGAGTTTCTGGACGTCGTCGAGGATCCGCTGGGTCTCGGCGTGGCCTCGGGCGCCCTGCAGCTCGACGAGCAGTTCGTCCATCTTCGGGTTGGCGTACGCGCCGGGGTTGCCGTAGCTCTTGGAGTTCAGGACGCTCTGGAGGCGGTGGTAGGGGTCGCTCTCGGAGATGCTCGCCGCGCCGCGGCTGATGTCGAAGTCGTGCTCCACGTATGTCTTGGACACCCGGTCGGCGATGGAGGAGACCAGGTCGAGTTCGACCGTGAAGCCGACCCGTTCCAGCATCGCCTTGGTGACGACCGCCTTGGCCCGGGAGACGGGGTCGGTGCCGTCCATGTAGGTGAGGGTGCCGTCGAAGCCGTCCTTCTTGGCCTCGGTGACGAGCTTCTTCGCCTTGCCGAGATCGATGCCTGTGGGCTTCACCGCGGAGTGCAGACGTGATTCGGGCGGGAAGATCTCCTGCCCCGGCAGGCCCTTGCCCTCGTAGGCGCGTGCGGTGTCGAGCTTCGGGTCGAGGGCCAGGGCCATCGCCCGGCGGACCCGCAGATCCGCACCGGGGCGCCCGTCACGGGTGTTGATGGTGATCACGTTGCCGAGGCCGGTGAGGGTCAGCTCCCCCGGATGGCCCTCGTGCACGGCGTCGTCTACGACGTCGGGGCTGCGCATGTACGTCACGTCGGCGGTGCCGTCGTTCAGCGCGTCGAGTTTGGAGCGGTCCGACTGCGGCCAGGTGAAGCGCAGCGCGTCGAGGTAGGGCTCGCCCTTCCAGTACTTCTTGTTCGCCTTGAGGATCATCTCCTCCTGCGGGGCGTACTTGCCCAGCGCGAAGGGACCGGCGCCGATCGGCCGGAACGTCTTCGAGGCGTACGCGGCGGGGGCCACGATCATGCCGGGTGCCTGGGCGAGCATCGCGGGGAAGGTGGCCCAGGAGTTGCGGAGGGTGAAGACGACGGTGGAGTCGTCGGTGGCCCGTGTCGTCGCGAGGTTCGGGGCGAGCAGCGCCGTGTCGGCGCCCTTGTTCCGCTGGTACCAGGCGATGCTGGCGACCACGGCTTCGGCGTCCAGGGGTGTGCCGTCGGAGAATGTGACGCCGTCGCGGAGTTTCAGGGTCCAGGTCTTCAGGTCGTCGCTGCTGTGCAGCGATTCGGCCAGCCACGGCTCGTACTTCTTCGCCGCGGTGTCATAGCGCATCAGTACGTCGTAGACGGCGGCGAGCGCGGAGCCGCCGGACGCGCCGGTCGCGTAGGTGACGGCGGGGCTGAGGCTGCGGGCCTCCGCGTAGTCCGCGAAGCGCAGGGTGCCGCCGCGGACCGGCTTGCCGCCCTCGGGCTGGTCGCCGGTCGCGCCGAACTCGTAGCGGCCGCGTTCGGCCGTGCGCTGCTTGCCGCTGCTGCCCCCGTCGTCGGGTGAGGCGCATGCCGAGGTGAGCATGGCCGCGACGGCCAGGGCCGCTGCGAGACGGGCTCTCACCCGTGGTGCTCGCTTCATTTCTTCCTCCAGTTGTCCGGGTGCGGGAAGCGGAGTTCGTCCGGTGCGGGAAGCGGCGAAGAGCGTGGGGGCCGGATCAGATGGGGGACGCTACGGCCGGCGAAATCCGGCCGACGTGACGTATCCCACTCACCGGGAACCGGGCCCGGGAGCGGCCGGGCCCGGTGGGACGAGGGCTCCCGCTCCCGGCGGCGCCGTGGCACGGTGTCCCAGTGACCGGAACCGGCCGGGGGGCAGGGGCCCCGTACTGGCCGACACTGGCGTCGACCGCGATCCCAGTGGAGTTCACGACGCCCAGGAGTCCCCGATGCCCAGCGAAACGGATCACCGCACCCCCGCCCCCGATCCCGCCCCGGCGAACGGCCTCACCGGCCCGCACGGCCGGTTCGAGCTTGCCGACGACGACGTGCTGGGCACCCGGCTGCCGGTGTTCACCCACCGGCAACGGGCCCTGCACGAGGTGCTGCACGCATCCGTCGCACACGCCGGACGCGACTTCATCGTCACCGCGGACCGCCGGATCACCTTCGCCCAGCACGCGGCGCACGTCGCCTCACTGGCCCGGGTGCTGCGTGAGGAGTACGGCATCGCCAAGGGCGACCGGGTGGCCGTCGCCGCCGCCAACTCCCCCGAGTGGATAGAGACGTTCTGGGCCGTCGTGTCGATCGGCGCGGTGGCGGTCGGGTTCAACGCCTGGTGGTCGGCGCGCGAGATGGCCCACGGCCTGCGCAACGCGGAGCCCGCCCTCGTGGTGGCCGACGCCAGACAGTCGGCGAAGCTGGCCGGCTGTGGGGTCCCGGTGCTGTCGATGGAGGACGGCATCAGCCGCTGCGTCACGGCCCACGCCGACGCGCCGCTGCCGTCCGCCGACGTCGCCGAGGACGACCCTGCCGTCATCCTCTACACCTCGGGCACCTCGGGCCGCCCCAAGGGCGCGGTGCACACGCATCGCAACCTGCTGGCCGTCGTCGAGTACCACCGCATGAACGACGCCCTGCTCCAGGAGTTCGGCGACCCGCTCTCCTCACAGGACCGCGTGTATCTGCTGACGCTGCCGCTGTTCCACATCGCGAGCCTGCACAACCTGGCCGTGCCCCGGCTCGCCACCGGCAGCCGGATCGCCCTGCACCAGGGCGCGTTCGACGTGGACGCGGTGCTCGGCATGGTCGAGCGGGAGCGCGTCACCAACTGGGGCGCGGTGCCGACCATGGCCCACCGGATGCTCGAACACGGCGGGGCCCATCGGTACGACACGTCCTCGCTCACCTCTTTCTCGCTGGCCTCCGCCCCGTCGTCGACCGAGTTCAAGGAGCGGCTGCGGCGGAGCCTGCCGTTCGCGAAGGACTCGCTGGTGGACAGCTACGGACTGACCGAGACCTGTACGGGCGTCGCCGCGGCGAGCCCACAGGATCTGGCGGCAGCTCCGGGTACCCTCGGCCGGCCGGTCACCGGGGTGCAGCTGGAGATCCGCGACCCCGCCGGAGAGGTACTCGGCGAGGGCGAGGAGGGCGATGTCTGGGTCCGCAGTCAGTACAACATGCTGGGCTACTGGCGTGATCCCGAGGCCACCGCCGGTGCGATCGGCCCGGACCGCTGGCTGCGCACCGGGGACCTGGGGCAGCTCCGCGAGGGCCGGCTCCATCTCAGCAGCCGCCGCTCGGACCTGATCATCCGCGGCGGCGAGAACGTGTACCCGGCCGAGGTCGAGACGGTCCTCGCCGAACACCCGGACGTCCGGGAGTGCCTGGTGCTGGGGGTCCCGCATCCCGACCTCGGCCAGGAGGTCGCCGCCGTCGTGGTGCTGGCGGCGGGCTCCGCGGTCACCGAGGAGGCGCTGCGGGAGTACGCGGGACACGAACTGGCGTATTTCAAGGTGCCCAAGCGGTGGCGGCTGACCACCGACGAGCTCCCGCGCAACGCGACCGGCAAGGTGATCCGGCCCGAGGTACGGATCTGACGGCACGGCTCCGACACCCTGCCCGTGGTTCGGCGACGGTGGTGCCCGGCCACCCGGCGCGGCCGGGCACCACCGGACGGCCGCTCAGAAGTCCGCGGGTCCGCGCAGGGTCGCCTCGGCGCCTCCGTCGACGTACACCACCTGCCCCGTGATGTGGCTGTTCTCCTCGGAGACCAGGAACAGCACGGCCGCCGCGACGTCCTCGGGCCGCAGATAGCCGTTGAGCGGCATGGGGACGGCGGCGTCCATGACCTTCCTCATCTCCGGGTCGTCGAAGAGCCCCGCGCTCATCGGGGTGAGCACGATGCCGGGCGCGACCACGTTCACCGGGATTCCCACGTCGGCCCAGCCCTCGGCGATCGCGGTGCGCCGCGCCCACTGGGCGAGCGCCGCCTTGGACGAGGGGTACAGCTGCCGGGCGCGGCCGTCGGCGACGGCCCGCTCCGCGTGTGCCAGGGCGGTGGCCTCGTCACCGGCCAGGCAGGCGGCGACGACGTCCGGGTCGCCGGGCCGGGTGCCGGAGATGGAGCCGATGACCACGGCCCTGGGCGCTTCGGCCGCGGCGAGCGCCGGCCGCAGTGCCGTCAGGAACTCGGTGGTGCCGAAGTAGTTGACGGTCACCATCGCGGTTCCCGGTACGGAGGTGCCGGCGCAGGTGACGACCGCGTCCACCACCCCGCCGGCCGCCTCGCGGGCCGCCGCCGCGGCGGCGGAGCGGCCTTGTGGCGTGGACAGGTCGGCGTCGACCTCGCCCCCGCGCAGGTCCACCCCGATCACCCGGTCGCCCCTGGCACGGAGCAGAGCGGTGAGAGCGGCACCGATCCCGGACCCGGATCCGGTGACGACGACGTTGCGGGGCATGGGTACTCCTCGGATCGGTCGATGGTTCCGGCGGGGCGGCCCGGCCCTCGGGGCGGCGGCGCGGAGCCACTGCCCGGGGACGGACCCCCTGCGCACCGTAGAGGGTCCGTCCCCCCGGCGGGTGTGCGCTGTCCCGCTGACCGGGCAGGGGCCGCGGACCTCCACACGGACCGGTTTCCGCGTCAGAAGCCGCGTCCGGTGCCGGTGCGGCTCCCGCGGGTACCGCGTCCGGCCAGGACCGGGCCGAGCAGGAGGCGGCAGGCCAGCCGGATGCCGTCCTGCGCCGCCTCCACCGACGAGCGCTCGTACAGGACGGTGGTCAGCAGGCCGTACCAGGCCTGCTCCAGGATGCGGACCACCCGCCGGTCCCGTTCGCAGGGGTCGGTCACCCCGGCCGTGCGCAGGACGAGGTCCATGAGGATCTCGTCCGTGCGCCGGGCCGGGCTGCCCTCGCCGAGGTGGGGGACATTGCCGGACTGCATCATCGCCAGGGCCAGCAGCGGCTGTTCGAAGAGCTGCCGGCTCGCCCCGGTGAGCAGGTCGGTCACCGCTTCCACCGGTCCGGTGCCCGGCGGCGGCGCGGGGGTGCCGGCGTCGAGGCGGAGCACCTGGTCGTGCATGACAGCGGCGAACAGGTGGATCTTGGAAGGGAAGTAGCGGTACAGGGTGGCGATAGCGACGCCGGACTCCCGGGCCACGTCGTGCATCTGCATCCGTTCGAGGCCGTGCTCGGCGCCGAGGCGTGCGGCGGACCGCAGGATCCGGGCGTAGCGCCGGCGCTGCCTGGCCGAGGTGGGGTGTGCGGGGGTTCTCTCGCCGTTCGTTCGGGGCACGGTGCCGACTTCCTTCCGCCGGAGCCGACGATGATCTCCCGCGCGGCGCCGGTCCGGCGCGCCCCGTTCCGTTCACCGGGACGGGTCCTGCGCGCACGTGGCGGGGGAACTTGGATGGCTCTCGGCCTTGCGTCCTGTCCCGACCGAGAGAGGTTCCCCATGCGGCTCGGCATCAACAGTCCCGTCGTCACGGCCGTCCCCGGCGTCCACTCCCCCTGGGAGCGCACTGCCGGAATCGAGGAGCTGGGAGCGGTCGCCGAGGCCGCGGACCGGCTCGGCTTCGACCATCTGACCTGCTCGGAACACGTCGCGGTGCCCGTGGACATCGCCCGGCAGCGCGGCGGAACCTACTGGGACCCGCTCGCCACCTTCGGATATCTGGCCGCCCGGACCCGCCGGATCCGGTTCGCCACCCAGGTCCTGGTGCTCGGCTACCACCATCCGCTGGCGCTCTCGAAGCGCTACGGCACGCTGGACCGCGTCTCGGGCGGGCGGCTCGTGCTGGGGCTCGGCGTCGGCAGTCTGGAGGAGGAGTTCCGGCTGCTGGGTGCGGAGTTCGGGGGCCGGGGTGCGATCGCGGACGACGCGATCGTGGCACTGAGGGCCTCGCTGTCCAGCCGTGAACCCGCTTACCACGGTGAGCACTTCGACTACGAGGGGCTCGTCGTGGAGCCGCACGCCGTGCAGGCCCGGGTGCCGCTGTGGATCGGTGGCCGCACCCCGCGTTCACTGCGCCGGGCGGTGGCGCACGGCGACGGCTGGGTGCCGTTCGGGCTGCCGCTCGACCGGCTGCGCGAGATGGTCCGCGCGGCCGAACTCCCCGACGGCTTCGAGGTGGTGCTGAGCGCGGGCCGCCCGCTCGATCCGTCCGGCGACGCGGACCGCACGTCCGAGGCGCTGCGGAAGGTGTCCGACGCCGGTGCCACGCTGGTCGGCGTGGCACTGAGCGCGGAGTCGGCGAGCCATTACGTCGAACAGCTGGAGGCGCTCGCCGTGCTCGCCGGCACCACGGCGGCCCCGGAGGCACGGGGATGAGCGGGGACCGGCTGGCAGCGGTCGAGGCCCGGCTCGCGGCTCTGGAGGACGAGCGCGACGTCGCCCGCGCCATCGCCTCGTACGGGCCGCTGGTGGACGGCGGCGAGGCGGACGGCGTCGCGGAGCTCTGGGCACCTGACGGGGTGTACGACATCGACGAGATCTTCCTCGCGGGCCGGGAGCGGATCCGCGAGATGGTGCGCTCCCCCGCGCACCGGGGCTGGATCCGGCAGGGCTGTGCCCACGTCGTGGGCCCGCCGCACATCACGGTCGTCGGCGACGAGGCCGTGGCGGTGTGCCACTCGCTGATGGTGGTGCACGAGGCGGCCCGGTACGTCGTGCGCCGGGCCACCGCCAACCACTGGCGGCTGCGCCGTACGGAGTCCGGCTGGCTGGTGGTCACCCGGACCAACCGGATCCTGGACGGCCGCCCGGAGTCTCCCGAACTGCTGGCCCGAGGGGTACGCGGGGAGCCGGCCGGGTCCTGAACACGGTTGTGGCGGGGCCGCATGACCATGCGTCATCCATCCCCGCCACGGAGTGTCTTCAGCGCGCCCCGTACACCGGCTGCGGCGTCTCGGCCGCCGCGAGCAGCCCGGACGCGGCGGCCCCGGCCTCGGCCGGGCTCCAGCGGGCACCCTTGTCCGCGGTGGGGCCGGGCCGCCAGCCCTCCATCACCGTGATCCGTCCGGCCTCGGCCTCGAAGACCCGGCCGCTGACCCCGGCGCACGCGGCGGAACCCAGCCATACGACGAGCGGCGAGACGTTCTCGGGGGCCATCGCGTCGAACCCTCCCCCGACGGGCGCCGCCATGGTCTCGGCGAAGGTGTCCTCGGTCATCCGGGTGCGGGCGGCCGGGGCGATCGCGTTGACCTGGACCCCGTAGCGGCCCATCTCGGCGGCGGCCACCAGGGTCAGGGCGACGATCCCGGCCTTGGCTGCGGAGTAGCCGCCCTGGCCCACGCTGCCCAGCAGCCCGGCCCCGGAAGCGGTGTTGACGACCCTCGCCTCGGGGACCCGGCCGGCCTTCGCCTCGGCGCGCCAGTGCGCCGCCGCGTGCTTGAGCGGCAGGAAGTGGCCCCTGAGGTGGACCCGCGTCACCGCGTCCCAGTCGTCCTCGTCCAGGTTCACCAGCATCCGGTCGCGGAGGAATCCGGCGTTGTTGACCAGGGTGTCGAGGCGGCCGAAGGAGTCGAGCGCGGTCGCGACGAGGGAGGCCGCGCCGTCGGCGGTGGCGATGTCCGCGTTGTGCGCGACGGCCTGCCCGCCGGCCGCACGGATCTCCTCGACGACCCGCTGGGCGGGGCCGGTGGCCGTCCCGGAGCCGTCGAGGCCCACGCCGAGGTCGTTGACGACGACTTGTCCGCCCTCGGCGGCGAAGGCCAGGGCGTGGGCGCGGCCGAGTCCGCGGCCCGCGCCGGTGACGACGGCGACGCGTCCGGCGCACAGGGCTGTCGATGAGGTCATGACGATGTCCTTTCGAGGGGCGACGAGCGGAGAACGGGGCGCGGGACCACTGAGTGGCATGACGCTCTCCCGCGGCGTCCATATCACTGCTATGTTGAATCTAACAAACGTTTGGTGGAAAGGTAGCTGATCTGCTCATGGGTGTCTCCACCTCCGCCCCGGAAGAGGGCGTCGCCGTCGTCACCGTGGACTTCCCACCGGTCAACGCCCTGCCCGTACAGGGCTGGTACGACCTCGCCGCCGCGGTGCGCGCCGCCGGGGCCGACCCGGACGTCCGCTGCGTGGTACTCACCGCCGAGGGCCGTGGGTTCAACGCGGGCGTGGACATCAAGGAAATGCAGCGCACGGACGGGCCGGAGGCACTGATCGGCGCCAACCGGGGCTGCTTCGAGGCGTTCGCGGCGGTCTACGAGTGCGAGGTCCCGGTGGTCGCCGCCGTGCACGGCTTCTGCCTGGGCGGCGGAATCGGCCTGGTGGGCAACGCGGACGCGATCGTGGCCAGTGACGACGCGACCTTCGGACTGCCGGAGCTGGACCGGGGCGCGCTCGGCGCGGCCACGCATCTGGCCCGGCTGGTTCCGCAGCATCTGATGCGGACCCTGTACTACACCTCGCGCACCGTGACGGCCCGCGAACTGCACCGGCACGGCTCGGTGTGGAGCGTCGTCCCACGCGGCGAACTGCCCGGCGCCGCCCTGGAACTGGCCAGGGAGATCGCCGCCAAGGACGGATATCTGATCCGGCTGGCCAAGGCCGCCATCAACGGCATCGACCCGGTCGACGTACGCCGCAGCTACCGCTTCGAGCAGGGCTTCACCTTCGAGGCCAATCTCAGCGGCGTCGCGGACCGCGTGCGCGACACCTTCGGCACGGACAAGGAGCAGCAGGCGTGACACACGACAAAACGATGACGGCCGACGACGTCGTCGGCCGGCTGGAGAGTGGAATGACGGTCGGCATCGGCGGCTGGGGTTCGCGCCGCAAGCCGATGGCCCTGGTCCGGGCGCTGCTGCGCTCGGACGTCACCGATCTGACCGTGGTGTCGTACGGCGGCCCGGACGTCGGCCTGCTCGCCGCCGCGGGCCGGATCCGCAAACTGGTCGCGGCGTTCGGGACCCTCGACTCGATACCGCTGGAGCCGCACTTCACCGCCGCCCGGCAGCGCGGCGCGTTCGAGATGGTCGAGCTCGACGAGGCGATGATGATGTGGGGGCTGACAGCGGGCGCGCAACGGCTGCCGTTCATGCCGGTGCGGGCCGGTCTCGGCTCGGACCTGATGGAGGTCAACCAGGCGTTGCGTACGGTCACTTCGCCTTACGAGGACGGGGAGAAGCTGGTCGCCGCGCCGGCCCTGCGCCTGGACGCCGCCCTGGTCCACCTCAACCGCGCGGACATCCAGGGCAACGGCCAGTACCTGGGCCCCGACCCGTACTTCGACGACCTGTTCTGCGAGGCCGCCGACCACAGTTACGTCTCCTGCGAGCGGATCGTGGAGACGGCGGACCTGCTCAAGGAGCACGGGCCGCAGACGCTGCTGGTCAAGCGGCTGTTCGTGGACGGGGTCGTCGAGACGCCGAACGGCGCGCACTTCACGTCCTGCGTGCCCGACCACGACCGGGACGAGAGCTTCCAGCGCGCCTATGTCCGGGCCGCCCGCGACCCCGAGGCGTGGCCCGCCTTCGCCGAACGGTTCCTGTCCGGCGACGAGGCCGCCTACCAGGCCGCCGTCACCGCGTTCCACCAGGAGGAAGCATGAGCGGCACCGAGACCACCGGCAGCGCGACGGTGAGCCGCGCGGAGTACTGCGTGGTGGCCTGCGCCGAGGCCTGGCGGGACGCGGGCGAGATCCTCGCCAGCCCGATGGGCACCGTCCCGGCCATCGGGGCGCGTCTGGCGAGGCTCACCTTCTCACCCGGCCTGCTGCTGACCGACGGGGAGGCGCTGCTGATGGGCGACACCCCCGCGCTGGGGGCGAGGCCCGGGAGCGTCGAGGGCTGGCTGCCGTTCCGTCAGCACCTGACGCTGACCGCCACCGGCCGCCGGCACGTGATGATGGGCGCCAGCCAGATCGACCGGCACGGCAACCAGAACATCTCCTGCATCGGCCCCTGGGCCAGGCCCACCCGGCAGCTGCTCGGGGTTCGCGGCGCCCCGGTCAACACCCTCAACAATCCTACGAGTTACTGGGTTCCCAAGCACTCCGCGCGAGTGTTCGTGGAGCACGTCGACATGGTCAGCGGGGTCGGGTACGACCGGGCGGCCGCCGCCGGCCCCTCCGCCACCCGCTACCACCGCATCCCCGAAGTCGTCAGCAATCTGGGCGTCTTCGACTTCGAGACCCCGGACCGAACCATGCGGCTGCGCTCCCTCCACCCCGGGGTGAGCGTCGAACAGGTCGCCGAGGCAACCGGGTTCGCGCTCACGATCCCCGGCGACGTCCCGCTCACCCGGGACCCCACGGACGCCGAACTCCGGCTGATCCGCGAGGTCATCGACCCCAAGGGGCTGCGCGAGCGCGAGGTCCCGGCATGACGGGGCCCGTGCCGTTGCCGACGGCGCTCACCGAGCTGACCGGGGTGCGGTACCCGATCGTGCAGACCGGGATGGGGTGGGTGGCCGGCCCCCGCCTGGTGTCCGCCTCCGCGAACGCGGGGGCCCTCGGCATCCTGGCCTCCGCGACGATGACCGTCGAGCAGTTGCGCGCGGCGGTCCGCGAGGTCAAGTCCCGTACGGACGCGCCGTTCGGCGTCAATCTGCGGGCGGACGCCGGCGACGCGGCCGAGCGGGTGCGGATCATGATCGACGAGGGCGTGCGGGTGGCGTCGTTCGCGCTCGCCCCGTCGAAGGAGCTGATCGCGCGCCTCAAGGACGCCGGCGTCGTCGTCATCCCGTCCGTGGGTGCCCGGCGGCACGCGGAGAAGGTCGCCGCGTGGGGCGCGGACGCGGTGATGGTGCAGGGCGGTGAGGGCGGCGGCCACACGGGCGACGTGGCCACCACCGTGCTGCTCCCCCAGGTCGTGGACGCCGTCGGCATTCCGGTCATCGCGGCGGGCGGCTTCCACGACGGCCGCGGCCTGGTCGCCGCGCTCGCCTACGGAGCGGCCGGAATCGGGATGGGGACGCGCTTCCTGCTCACCTCCGACAGCACCGTCCCGGCGGCGGTGAAGGCGAAGTACCTGGCCGCCACCGTCAAGGACGTCACGGTCACCGACCGGGTCGACGGCCTGCCGCACCGGATGCTGCGCACCGGGATGGTCGACGCCCTGGAGCGTTCCGGCCGGGCGGCCTCCCTGCTGAGGGCGGTGCGGCACGCCTCTGCCTTCCGGAAGGAGTCCGGGGCGAGCTGGCCCCAGCTGATCCGCGACGGACTGTCGATGAAGCACGGGAAGGAGCTGACCTGGAGCCAGGTACTGCTGGCCGCCAACACGCCGATGCTGCTCAAGGCCTCACTGGTCGAGGGGCGTACCGACATCGGGGTCATGGCGTCGGGCCAGGTGGCGGGGCTGATCGAGGATCTGCCGTCCTGTGCGGAGCTGGTCGAGCGGATCATGGAGGAGGCGCGGGCTACGCTGAAGACGCTGCCGAGGGCGGCCTGACGGCGCGGACCCCTCGCGAGGGGTCCGCGCCGTCAGGCCCAACGGGCGAACGGCGGCCGGGCGGGAGCGGGGCCGAGCGTCGTGGTGCCCGGTTCGGCGCGGTGCCCGAGGCCGGTCCGGTAGGCGTTCAGTGCCGCTTCCGTCCGGCCCTCGCTGCGCATCAGGTCTCCCAGGAGCCGGCAGATGTCGGCGAGGTCCCCGGCAGCTCCCGTCTGTTCGAGTACGGAGAGCGCGGTGGCGTAGTGGCGCTCGGCGCTCTCGGTGTCTCCGGCCTCCTGGGCGATCAGCCCGAGAAGCCGGTGGGCGCCGCCGGCGTGCAGCGCACCGCGGCCGGGCTGGAGCCCGGCCAGCAGGCTTTCCAGGAGCTCCGCGGCCTCGGCCGGCTTCCCTCTCCTGCGCAGCACGTCGGCGAGCTCGACCTCCACCTGTGCGACGTAGAGGGCCGCCCGCTTGGAAACCAGCATCGAGTGCGCGGTACGCAGTTCCGCCTCCGCCTGCACGAGGTCGTCGTGCTGGGCACAGACATAGCCCCGCATCCAGTGACAGTGCGCGAGTTCGGTACGGATCTGCAGCTGCTGGTAGAGCTCGGTGGCCCGCGCCAGCGACGCCTGGGCGGCCTCGGCCCTGCCCTCGGCGATCAGCGTACGGGCCACCGTTCGGTGCATGGCGGCGACCAGGGCCGGGTCGGACACCTGCGGCACCAGGGCGAGTGCGAGTTCGGCGGCCTGCGCGGCGCGGGCGTGGGCGCCCATGTCCATGTACGGGGCGATCGACGCCGTGTAGAGCTGGAGCAGCGCGCCCGGATCGTGCAGCCCGGACGTGTTCAGCTCGTCGATCGCGCTTTCCAGCACGTAGCAGGAGTAGCGCAGTTCACCGGCGAGGTAGTGGGCGACCGACCTGCCCCGGACCGCCCGCGCACGGGCGGGGAGCGGTTCGCCGGCCAGCAGGCGTTCGGCCGCCTCGAACCGGATCAGGGCCTCGGGCAGTTCCCCCGTCTCCAGCGCGCACTCCCCGAGGCCCACGAGCGCGGCCGCGTGTTCCTGCGTGAGCCCGTACTCCTCGGCCCGGCCGCGGATCTGCTCGTAGGCCGCCCGCGCGTCGGTGGCGTCCTCGACGGCCAGTACCCGCTGGGCGTCGGCCAGTTGCATCCGCAGGGCCGTGGCGATGTGGGTGGGCCTGCCGGTGGCGAGTTCCTCGTGGTCGACGCCGAGCCGTTCCGCGATGTGCCGGAGGGCGGCTTCGGAGGGCCGCACCCTGCCGGCTTCGAGGGTGGAGACATAGGCGGCGGTGTAGACGGGCTCCGCGAGCTGTCGCTGGGTCAGTTCGCGTTCCTTGCGCAGCCGCTTCACCCGGCGGCCGATCGCGGCCGGTGCGTCCTGCTTCTCCTGGTGCTCCTGGTGCTCCTGCTGTTCCGGGTGTTCCCCACCCGGCCGGTCAGCGGCCTCGTTGCCGGTCGCCCGCTCCCGTTCGCCGCTCGTCGTCGTGCTGGTGCCCGTCATGGCAGCCTCTCGCCCTGTATCTGCCGGTGGTCACCGGCGGCTTCACGCATCTGCGCCCGCTGAACGGAGTGACCCCCGCCGGGCTCCCCCACCCGGTCGGGACCTGCCCGTCTGTTGCCAACGATGCACCTGCCACCCTAGGTTGAGCGTCGACTTAAGGACACTTATATTACCGCTTTACTTCACTTCCGAGCTGGACACCAGAGTGAGGATTGACATGCGCACGAGCAGAACGGCCGTCATATCCGCGAGCGTCGCGCTCACGGCGATAGTGGGGGCGGTCCTCGCCACTCCCGCGGTCGCCGCGGACCCGGAGCCCCACCAGGAGCGGCGCGTCACCGTCGAGTACTTCCCCGAGCCCGGCGGCGAGGGCCGGCGGACCGAGGTCCCGGCCACCACTCAGGCGGTGACCGGCCGCGCCGCGGCCCGCAGTGCGGCACCCGCCGCGGGGACGACGGACGGGGAGGTCGGGAAGCTGTCCGAGACCGGCCCTTCGGCCGACCGGCTCGACGTCGTGATCATCGGCGACGGCTACACCGCCGGCCAGCAGGACGCCTTCCACACCGCGGCCGCCGCCAAGTGGGCGGACATCACCGGCATCGAGCCCTACGCGAGCTATCAGGGCCTCATGAACGTGTGGACCGTCGACGCGGTGTCCGCCGAATCCGGCATCACCGGTGACCCCGGCACCGACGTCGTCAAGAACACCGCGCTCGGCAGCTACTTCTGGTGCGAGGACACCGAGCGCCTGGTCTGTGCCGACATCGACAAGGTCGCCTCCTACGCCGCCAAGGCCCCGGAAGCCGACCTGGTCATCGTCGTCTCGAACTCCACCAAGTACGGCGGCGCCGGCTACTCGGGACTTGAAGCGGAGGGATACCCGTTCGACGGCGTCTCGACCCTCTCCTCGGACAACGCGCAGTCGAGCATGATCGCCGCCCACGAGATCGCTCACTCGGTGGGTCTGCTGGCTGACGAGTACGCCTACGACGGCTACGGCACCTGGCCGGGCGGCGAGCCCGCCGACATCAACTCCAGCACCTTCACCGCCGGGAAGATGGCCGCCAACCAGGCGAAGTGGTACCGCTGGCTCGGCGAGACCGACCCCACGGGCGGCACCGTCGGCACGTACGAGGGCAGCAGTTACTACCCGTTCGGGATCTACCGCCCGACCTCCAGCTCCCTCATGCGGGCCCTGGACATCCGTGACTTCAACCTGCCCGGCCGTGAGGCAATGATCGCCGGCTTCTACCGCGAGGCCAACGCGCTGAGCAGCAAGGTCAGCACGAGCGGCGCGGTCCTCAGGACCAGTCACATCAAGGTGTCCCGGGCCGAGCTCACCGGCCTCGCCTCGCCCGAGCTGCGCTGGTACGTCGACGGCGTACGGGTCAAGCGGGCGCAGGGGCTCACCGCCGTCGTCCCCGCCGCGCTGGGCGTCAGGGCGGACGGCAGGACGCACACCGTCGCGGTCGAGTCCACGGACCGGACCAAGTCGATCCGCGACCCCCAGGTCCGCGCCGAGGCCACCGAGAGCATGTCGTGGACGGTCAAGGCATCCGGGCACGGGTCCCACAGGCGGCACTGACGGCAGTACGGCAGCACGCGGCACCCCGGTCTCCGGTCACCCCTTGTGTGAGACCGGGGCCCCGGCGGGCGCGGGCGCCGGGGCGGCCCCGCGCTCGGACAGGAGCCGCATGACGTTGCCCACCTTCGCGAGCCTCTCGTCGACCGTGGCGTCGCCGGGAACCTGGATCTTCGCCCCCGCGTAGGAGAACGCGCCCTCTGCAGCGCGGAGACAACGGCGTACCTCGTCGGCGTCCATGAGGGATGTGGGCTCGTCCTCGGTGAGGGGCAGGTGCGCGTCCGCCCACGGTCCCCCGAACTCGTTCGCGGCCGGGCCGGCGCCGGAGAACATGACGCCCTCCAACAGGCCCTCGGAGACGAGCCGGCCGATCTGGGCGAGCGGCCGGCCCGGGTCCTGCGCCTCGATCGCCGAACGGCCCCAGTTGACGGTGATACCGATCCCCCCTTCGCGGGCGAGGGGGATCTCCTCCTCCAGCGCCAGGAACCGCTTCTCCCCCGGGACGGTCGGCGCGTACGCGTCGCAGTGCTCCAGGACGAGCCGGGTGGACCAGCCGCCCGCGGCGGGTACGCTCGCCGCGATCTCGTCGAGAGAACGAGCGAACATCTCTCCCACAGCGGTCGTCGAGGGCGCGGTGTGGACATGGATGGCCGAGACCGACTGCTCGCCGGTGAGCTGGTTCACCTCCTCGGCGGCGATACGGGCCTCGCGGAGGAATTCGAGTGCCGCCCGTCGGCCGTCGTGGTCGGCGGAGGCGAGCCCGAACACGCCCGAGGCCCCCACCCGTACCATCGTGCCGGGAATCAGAGTGATCACTGAACGGGTGAAACGGCCGCGCATCCGGGCGGCCAGCCACCGCGTGTCCGCACCGAGGCCGTCGCGGAACGGGATCTCCAGCCCGTCAGCGATCCCCCGGCCCGCCAGCCCGTCGTAGAAGCGTTCCTGGTCGGCGGGCAGGGAGGGCAGCGCCGCATACGCGCCCACCAGTGCGGCGGGCTGTTCCGTGTTCATGGTGTGGCGTCTCCAGTGCTGATGGGTCTCGGGCGATGTCGTGCCATTTCGCCCGGGGTCGGGAGAACGGGCTGCCTCTCGCCCACGGTGATGCGCGCCGGTCATGGGGTCGTCGCGCCGAGCGCCCTGCCGATGGGGTCGTAGTGAGCCGTCACCGCCGCGTGGAAGGCGCGGGCGTCGCCCGCCTCGGCGGCGTCGAGCATGAGCCCGTGCGCTCGCGCCGTCTGGTCCATGTCGGCCGCGACGGAGAGCCCGAGGGTGGGCACCACCACGGTGTGCACTTCCCAGAACGCGCTGACCAGCTGTCCGACCAGCGCGTTGTCCAACCGTGCCAGCAGTCCGGTATGGAACGCGCGGTCCTGCTCCGGGAAGGTGCGCCCCTCCGCGGCCACGGCGACCATCTCGTCCACCAGCGTGTGCAGATCAGGGTTGGAGGTACCCGCCAGACTCGCGACGATGCGCTCGGCCATACCGTGGTCGAGTACCTGGCGGATCTCGACCACGTCACGCAGCGCGCGCAGGTCGTCGCCCGGACTCAGCACCCCGCGGAAGACGAGCATCTCGACGAGTGCGTCGAGCGACATGGCGCCCACGTACGTGCCGTGGCCGTGGCGGACATCGACGATGCCGAGCGTCGACAGGGTACGAATCGCCTCCCGCACGCTGGAGCGGGACACACCGAGACGCTCACAGAGCTCGACCTCGGTGGGCAGCAGGTCCCCGGGACGCAGGCCCTCCACCAGGATGAAGTCCTTGATCCGGCCGGTGGTGGCTGCCCGCCGCGAAGTGTCCGTCCCCCGCGGCCCCCCGGGCGCGGACGTCCTGAAGCCCGGCTGCGCTGCGGCCATTTCGCCCCCTTCGGTTCACGTTCCCAGGGTGATGCTACCCAAGATAAGACGTCAGATGTTCTGCATCGGTACTCGGCGCCGAATCACGTATCGGACGGGCCGCACCGCCACCCGGTGGCCCGCCCGGTCACGGGGCCACCGGGTGGCGGTCTTCGGGCCCGGCGTTCAGAGGCGTTCGATGATGGTGACGTTGGCCTGGCCGCCGCCCTCGCACATGGTCTGCAGGCCGTAGCGGCCGCCGGTGCGCTCCAGTTCGTGCAGCAGGGTCGTCATCAGCTTGGTGCCGGTGGCGCCGAGCGGGTGGCCGAGCGCGATGGCGCCGCCGTTGACGTTGACCTTGTCCGGGTCGGCGCCCGTCTCCTTCAGCCAGGCCAGCACGACCGGGGCGAACGCCTCGTTGATCTCGACCAGGTCGATGTCGTCGATGGACATCCCGGCCTTCTTCAAGGCGTACGCCGTCGCCGGGATCGGTGCCGAGAGCATCCGGATCGGGTCCTCGCCCCGGACCGAGAGGTGGTGGATGCGGGCGCGGGGTGTGAGGCCGTGCTCGGCGACGGCCCGCTCGGAGGCGATGAGCAGCGCCGAGGCGCCGTCGGAGACCTGTGAGGAGACCCCGGCGGTCAGCCGGCCGCCCTCGACGACCGGCTTGAGGCCGGCCATCTTCTCCAGCGAGGTGTCGCGGCGCGGCCCCTCGTCGACCCGGACGTCTCCGTAGGCGACGGTCTCGCGGTCGAAGCGGCCCTCGTCGATGGCGTGCAGGGCCCGGTGGTGCGAGCGCAGCGCGAACTCCTCCATGTCCTCGCGGGTGATGTCCCACTTCGCGGCGATGAGTTCGGCGCCGTGGAACTGGTTGACGGGCGCGTCGCCGTAGCGGGCTCGCCAGCCCACGGAGCCCGCGTACGGGCCGTCGGTCAGCCCCAGCGGTTCGGCGGCCTGACGGCTGGCGAAGGCGATGGGGATCATCGACATGTTCTGGGTGCCGCCCGCGACGACCAGGTCCTGGGTGCCGGACAGGACGCCCTGGGCGGCGAAGTGGACGGCCTGCTGGGAGGAGCCGCACTGCCGGTCGACGGTGGTGCCGGGCACCTCCTCGGGGAGGCCGGCGGCGAGCCACGCGGTGCGCGCGATGTCGCCGGCCTGCGGGCCGACGGTGTCCAGGCAGCCGAAGACGACGTCCTCCACGGCGGCCGGGTCGGCGCCGCTGCGCTCCATGAGCGCCTTGATGACGTGGGCGCCGAGGTCGGCGGGGTGGACGGCGGACAGCCCGCCCTTGCGGCGGCCGACCGGGGTGCGTACCGCGTCGACGATGTAGGCCTCGGCCATGACTGCTCCTTCGTGAGGGACATGATGGGGTGTCAGGTACGGGGGGTGATGCCTTCCAGGACCATGGACAGGTACTGGCGGGCGATCTCCTCCGGGCTGTGGGTACCGCCGGGGCGGTACCAGGAGGCGGCCACCCAGACGGTGTCGCGGACGAAGCGGTAGACGAGCCGGACGTCCAGGTCGGCCCGGAAGGCCCGCTCGGCGACGCCGCGTTCCAGGGTGCGCAGCCAGGCGTCCTCGAACTTCGCCCGGGAGCCGGTGAGGTAGGCGAAGCGCGGCTGGGCGGAGAGGTGCCTGGACTCCTTCTGGTAGATGGCGACCGCGGGGCCGTGCCGGTCGATCTGCCGGAACGACTGGGTGACGAGCGCCTCGATGGTCGCCCCGGGTCCGAGTCCGGCGGCGAGGACGGTGCCGTAGCCCGCCCACAGCTCGTCCAGGAAGGCCGAGAGGATCTCGTCCAGCATCGATTCCTTGGAGTCGAAGTGGTAGTAGAGGCTGCCCGCGAGCAGCCCCGCCTCGTCCGCGATGCGGCGGACGGTGGTGGCGTTGTAGCCCAGGGCGGCGAACACCTCGGCGGCGGTCGCCAGGAGTTCGGCGCGACGTTCGGCGTTGGCGTTCCCGGCGATGGTGCTCACGCCCTCTGGCTGCTGACGGAGACGGTCTCCCCGGTCATGTAGGAGGAGTAGCCGCTGGCCAGGAAGACGATGACGTTGGCGATCTCCCAGGGCTCGGCGTAGCGGCCGAAGGCCTCGCGTTCGGTGAGTTCGGCGAGGAGTTCGGGGGTGGTGACCTTCACCAGGTGCGGGTGCATGGCCAGGCTCGGGGCGACGGCGTTGACGCGTACGCCGAAGTCGGCGGCCTCCAGGGCCGCGCACCGGGTGAGTGCCATCACGCCGGCCTTCGCGGCGGCGTAGTGGGCCTGGCCGCGCTGGGCGCGCCAGCCGACGACGGAGGCGTTGTTGACGACGATGCCGCCGCTGCCGCGGTCCTTGAAGTGGCGCAGGGCGGCGCGGGTGCAGCGGAAGGTGCCGTTCAGGGTGACGTCGAGGACCTTCGACCACTGCTCGTCGCTCATGTCGACGAGGTCGGCGGTGCCGCCGAGGCCCGCGTTGTTGACGACGATGTCGAGGCCGCCGTGGCGCTCCGCGGCGAACGCGAACAGGGCGTCGACCTGCTCCTGGTCGGTGACGTCGCAGGGCAGGGCGGCGACGCTGTCCGCGCCGAACTCCTCGGCGAGGGCGGTGGCGCTCTCCCTCAGCCGGCGTTCGTGGGCGTCGCCGATGACGATCCGGGCGCCCTCCTCCAGGAACTTGCGGGCCGCCGCTCCGCCGATCCCGGCGCCCGCGGCGGCGGTGATCACGGCGGTGCGTCCGGCCAGGAGGGAGTGCCCTGCTACGTAGGGCGGCTTGGTGGTCACGGGCGGATCTCCTTGGGCAGGCCGAGGACGCGCTCGGCGATGATGTTGCGCTGGATCTCGTTGGATCCGGCGTAGATGGTGTCGGAGCGGGAGAAGAGGAACAGCCGCTGCCAGTCGTCGAGTTCGTACGGCTCCCCGGCGGCGGTCATGCCGCCGGCGCCCAGCACGCTCATGGCGAGTTCGCCGAGTTCGCGGTGCCAGGTGGCCCAGAAGATCTTGCCGATGGACGCCTCGGGGCCGGGTGCGCCGGCCGTCACGCCGTCGAGCATGCGCAGGGCGTTGCACCGGATGGTCTCCAGGCCCGTCCAGGCGCGGGCGAGCCGGTCGCGGATCAGCGGGTCCTCGGCGGCACCGTTGCGGCGGGCCAGGCCGATGAGGGCTTCCAGTTCGCGGCGGAAGCCGACCTGCTGGCCGAGGGTGGAGACACCGCGTTCGAAGCCGAGGGTGGCCATGGCCACGCGCCAGCCGTCGCCCGGGGCGCCGACGATGTGCTCGGCGCGGGTGCGGGCGCCGTCGAAGAAGACCTCGTTGAACTCGGAGGTGCCGGTCAGCTGGGCGATCGGCCGGATCTCCACGCCGGTCCCGTCCAGTGGGACCAGGAGATAGGACAGGCCCCGGTGGCGGGACGAGCCGGGTTCGGTGCGGGCGACCACGAAGCACCACTGCGCCTCGTGGGCGAGTGACGTCCAGGTCTTCTGCCCGGTGACGACCCAGTCCTCGGCGTCCCGCACGGCCCTGGTCCGTACGTTCGCCAGGTCGGACCCGGCGTCGGGCTCGCTGTAGCCCTGGCACCACAGCTCCTCGACGGCGACGATCGGCGGCAGGAACCGGGCCCGCTGCTCGGGGGTGCCGAAGGCCACCAGCGTCGGGCCGAGCAGCTGTTCCCCGATGTGGTTGACCCGTGCGGGGGCGTCGGCCAGGGCGTATTCCTCGTGGAAGGCGACCTGTTGCGCGAGGGTCGCGCCCCGGCCGCCGTACTCCTCGGGCCAGCCCACGCAGGTCCAGCCCTCGGCGGCCATGTGCCGTTCCCAGCCGAGCCGTTCGGCGAAGGCCTCGTGCTCGCGGCCGGGTCCGCCGCGGCCCCGGAGGCCCGCGAAGGAGCCGGTGAGGTTGGCGGCCAGCCAGCCGCGGATCTCGGTGCGGAACTCCTCGACGCTGCTCATGGGGGTACGTTAATCTACCAAACACTTGTTAGGGAAGGAGGGGCGATGTCCGCTGCCCACGACGAACCGGTGCGCTACGAGAAGCAGGGCCCGGTCGCGACGGTGACCATGAACCGGCCCGACTACCGCAACGCGCAGAACTCCGCGATGACCTACGCCCTGGACCGGGCGTTCTACCGAGCGGCCGACGACAGCGAGGTGAAGACCGTCGTACTGGCCGGAGCGGGCAGGCACTTCTCCGCCGGTCACGACATCGGCACCCCGGAGCGGGACGCCCATCTGCCCTTCGAACGCCGGGCGGGACTCTGGTGGGACCACTCGGACAAGGAGGGCGCGGAGAGCCGCTTCGCCCGCGAGTCCGAGGTGTATCTCGGGATGTGCCGCCGGTGGCGGGAGCTGCCCAAACCGGTCATCGCGTCCGTGCAGGGCGCGTGCGTGGCGGGCGGACTCATGCTGGCCTGGGTGTGCGACCTGATCGTCGCATCGGACGACGCGTTCTTCGCCGATCCGGTGGTCCGCATGGGCATCCCCGGTGTCGAGTACTTCGCGCACCCCTGGGTGATGCCCCCGCGGATCGCCAAGGAGTTCCTCTACACCGGCGACCGGATGAGCGCGCGGCGCGCGTACGAGGTCGGCATGGTCAACCGGGTCGTGCCCGGGGAGGAACTGGCCGAGCGCACCCGGGAGCTGGCCCTGCGGATCTCCGAGATGCCGCGCCTGGGCCTCGCCCTCACCAAACGCGCCGTCAACCAGGCCGAGGACCTCCAGGGCATGCACACCGGCATGGACTCCGTGTTCGGCCTGCACCACCTGGCGCACGCCCACAACGCCGAGACCGCACCCGACGCCCTCGGCGGCGTGGACATCCGGGCGATGAAGGAGGCGGGCGCCTGATGGACCTCGACTTCGACGCGGCCGACGAGGCGTTCCGTACCGAGGTGCGCGACTGGCTGGCCGCCCACGTCCCGGCCGCTCCCCTGCCGTCCCTGGAGACCGCCGAGGGGTTCGCCGCCCACCGGGAGTGGGAGGCGACACTGGCCGCGGACCGCTGGTCGGTGGTGTCCTGGCCCGAGGAGTTCGGCGGACGCGGCGGCTCCCTGCTGCGCTGGCTGGTCTTCGAGGAGGAGTACTACGCCGCCGGGGCGCCCGGCCGGGTCAGCCAGAACGGCATCAGCCTGCTGGCCCCCACCCTCTTCGAGCACGGCACCGCCGGGCAGCGCGCCCGGATCCTGCCCGCCATGGCGCGCGGTGAGGTCATCTGGGCGCAGGCCTGGTCGGAGCCGGAGTCCGGCTCCGACCTGGCCTCGCTGAGGTCGACGGCCGTACGGACCGAGGGCGGCTGGCTGCTCGGCGGCCAGAAGACCTGGTCCTCGCGGGCCGCCTTCGCCGACCGGGCCTTCGGCCTGTTCCGCAGCGACCCGGACGCGGACCGGCCGCACCGTGGACTGACGTATCTGATGTTCCCGCTGGACGCCGAGGGCGTCACGGTCCGGCCCATCGGGCGGCTCGACGGGAAGCCCGCCTTCGCCGAACTCTTCCTGGACGAGGTGTTCGTCCCGGACGAGGACGTCATCGGCGAGCCCGGACAGGGCTGGCGGGTCGCGATGAGCACCACCGGGAACGAACGCGGACTCACCCTGCGCAGTCCGGGCCGGTTCACGGCCGCCGCGGAACGGCTGACCGCCCTGTGGCGCGAACACGGCGACCCGGCGGACACGGCGCTGCGCGACCGGGTCGCCGACGCGGTGATCGGGGCCCGCGCCTACCGGCTGTTCTCCTACCGGGGCGCCTCCCACGTGCTGCACGACGAGGGCGGGCCCGCCGCAGCCGCCTCCAGCCTCAACAAGGTCTACTGGTCCGAACTGGACATCGCCCTGCACGAGACGGCGCTCGACCTGCTCGGCCCGTACGGCGAACTCGCCGACCACGCCGGCGAGTCGCCCGCCGGCGGCGGCTGGGCGGAGGGCTACACCTTCTCCCTGGCCGGCCCGGTCTACGCGGGCACCAACGAGATCCAGCGCGACATCATCGCCGAGCGGCTGCTCGGCCTGCCGAAGGGACGCCGGTGATGCGCTTCTTCCCCGACGCCGAGCAGCGGGAGTTCGCCCGCTCCCTCGACGCTCTGCTCACCTCCTGCGACACCCCGGCCGCGGTACGGTCCTGGGCCACGGGCGACCACGGCCCGGGGCGCGCCGTCTGGGCCCGGCTCGCCGAGGCCGGGGTGTTCGCGCTCGCTGTCCCCCAGGAGCACGACGGCTTCGGCCCGCTGCCCCTCGAACTGGCCGTCGCCTTCGAGGCGCTGGGGCGCCACGCCGTACCCGGACCGCTGGTCGAGACGGTCGCCGCGGCGGCTCTCCTGGACCGGCTCGGCGACGAGCGCGTCGCCGCCGAGCGGCTGCCCGCCATCGCCTCCGGGAAGTCCGTCGTCTCGCTCTGCCTGACCTCGCTCGGCCCCTACGCCCTGGACGCCGATGTGGCCGACCCGGTGTTCGTGGTGGACGGTGACGTCCTGCGCGTCGCCGCCGGGCCGGGTCCCGTGCAGCCGTCGGCCGATCCGGGGCGGCGGCTGTCGAGGCCGTCGGGCGGGACGGTCCTCGCGCGGGGCCCGGCGGTGACCGCCGCCGCCGGGTACGCGGCCGATGTCGCCGCGCTCGCCACGGCCGCCCAGGCACTCGGGGTCGGCCGGACCCTGCTCGCCCGTACCGTCGCCTACGTCACGCAGCGCACCCAGTTCGGAGTGGCGATCGGCTCATTCCAGGCGGTCAAGCACCGGCTGGCGGACACCCTGCTGGCCCTGGAGTTCGCCGAGCCGCTGGTGCACGGCGCCGCGCTCGCGCTCGCCGCCGGCGACGACGGGGCGGGGCGGGATGTCGCCGCGGCCAAGGTCACGGCGGGCGAGGCCGCGTACGGGGCGGCGCGCACGGCCCTCCAGCTGCACGGGGCCGTGGGCTACACCGACGAGCTCGACCTGTCCCTGTGGATCCGCAAGGCCCGGCCGCTGCGCGACGCGTGGGGCACCCCGGCCGCGTGCCGGGCCCGCGTACTGGCCGGCTGACCGCACACCGAGGGGAGCAGCCGGATGAGGCTGACTGAGGAACAGGACGAGCTGCGGTCGGCTGTACGGTCGCTGCTGATTCGGCATCAGGGAACGGCTGCTTGGGGCCCGTTGGCCGAGCAGATCGGCGCGGCCGGTCTCGCCGTGCCCGAGGCGTACGGCGGAGTGGGCGGCGGCGCCCGGGACGTCCACGTGCTGATGGAGGAGCTGGGCCGGAGCCTGAGTCCGCTGCCGTGTCTGGGCTCGGCGGTACTCACGGTCGGGGCGTTGCTGGCCTCCGGTGACGAGGAGGCCTGCGGGCGGCTGCTGCCGGGGCTGGCCGAGGGCACCTCGGTGGGCGCGCTGGCCTGGGCCGAGCGGGGCTCCTGGGAGCCGGAGGCGATCCGCGCCGGGGCCGTACCGGGCCCCGGCGGAGGCTGGCTGATCACAGGGGCCAAGGAGCACGTACTGGACTGGCCCGTCGTCGACGTGCTGCTCGTCGCCGCCCGTACGGCTTGTGGGGTGTCGCTGTTCGAGGTGCCGGCCGACGCCGCCGGGGTGCGCCGGGAACCCGTCGTGACCATGGACGGCACCCGTGGCCAGGCCCGCTGGGTGCTGGAGGCGGCCGAGGGGCGCCTGCTGGGCGCGGCCGGCGACGGCGGGCGGAGCCTGGAGCACGTACGGGACCTGGCGTGCACGGCCCTCGCCGCGGAGCAGGTGGGCGCGGCCGGACGTGCGCTGGAGCTCACTGTCGAATACGCCCGGGACCGGGTGCAGTTCGGCCGGCCCATCGGCTCCTTCCAGGCCGTCAAGCACCGGCTGGCGGACGCCTACGTGCTGGTGGAGTCGGCGCGTTCGGCGGCGCTCGGAGCCGCGTTCGCGGCGGACGAGGACCCGGGCGCGCTGCCGCGGGCCGCCGCCGTCGCCAAGTCCGTCTGCTCCGAGGCGTTCTCGGCGGTGGCCGGCGAGATGATCCAGCTGCACGGCGGGATCGGGATCACCTGGGAACACGACGCGCACCGCTACTTCAAGCGGGCGCACGGGGCCGGCGAGCTGTTCGGCCCGCCCGCGCGCCACCGGGCCCGGCTCGCCGCCGGACTCGGACTGACCGCGCACTGAAACCGTCGGACAAGAGAGGCCTCACATCATGGACACCGAAAGCCCGTTGGACTTCACGGGGCGCGTGGTGCTGGTCACCGGCGGCACCAAGGGCATCGGGGCCGCCATCGCCGGGGCGTTCCTCGGCGCCGGGGCGGACGTGGTGGTCTGCGGCCGCACCACCCCGGACACCCTGCCCGCGGCCGGGGGCCGGGAGGCCGTCTTCGTGGCGGCCGATGTACGTGATCCGGCGGCGGCGGCCTCGTTGGTGGACACCGCCGTGGAGCACTTCGGCCGGCTCGACGTACTCGTCAACAACGCGGGCGGTTCCCCGGACGCCGACGCGGCCACGGTCTCGCCGCGGTTCGTGGAGCGGATCGTCGCGCTCAACCTGCTCGCGCCGTTCTACGTGGCGCAGGCGGCCCACCGCGCCATGCGCGCCCAGGACGGCGGTGGTTCGGTCATCAACATCGGCAGTGTCTCCGCCCATGACCCGCAGCCCGGTACCGCCGCGTACACCGCCGCCAAGGCCGGGCTCCTGGCGCTCACCAAGGCGCTGGCCCTGGAGTGGGCGCCCGCGGTCCGGGTCAACCACATCACCACCGGGCTGATCCGCACACCGAGTGCGGCGTCGGTCTACGGCGCGGACGGCGGGGCCGCGGTGGCGGGCGTCATCCCGATGGGCCGGATGGCGGTGCCCGACGACGTCGCCCGTGCCTGCCTCTTCCTCGCGGGCGACCTGTCCGGGTACGTCAACGGGGCGGACCTGGCGGTGCACGGCGGCGGGGAGTTCCCGGCCCGCTACCTCGCCGCGAAGGCGGCCGGCGAACCGGGGTGAGGACGCGGAAGGGTCCCGGACCCCGCGCGGGGTCCGGGACCTCGGCCCGTGCTCAGACCAGGTTGTCCTCGACCGTCAGCCCGAAGGCCCCGCGGCCGTACATGGCGAGGGCGCGTTCCACGTCGTTGGCGACATGGACGCTGCCCGCGTGGGCGTCGCGCCAGGCGCGTTCGACGGGGTTGCCGCGCCGCAGCGCGTTGCCGCCCGCGGTCTTGAAGAGCAGGTCGATCGCGGCGACGGCCCGTTCGGTGCCCCGGACCTGGTCGCGCCGGGTGCGCAGCCGCAGCTCCATGGGTATCTCCTGCCCGGCCGCCGCGAGTTCGGACAGTTCGCGCAGGTTGCGGTCCATCTGCAGGACCGTCGCGTCGATGTCGGAGGCGGCGCGCGCGATGGCGACCTGGGCGAACGGGTCCTCGGTGAAGCTGCCGCCGCCCAGGCTGAGCCGCACCCGCTCCTTCATCCGCGACACGTACGACGCGTAGCCGCCCGACACCGCCCCGATCACCGGTGCGGTGACGGCGCTCGTGAAGATCGCGCCGAACGGCAGCCGGTACAGCGGCCCCGGGTTGACCTGCTGCCCCGGTACCTTCAGCCGGGCCTGCTCGTAGTTGCGGAGCACCCGGTGGACCGGCACGAACGCCGACTCGACGAGGATGTCGTTGCTCGCGGTGCCTCGGAGCCCGACCACGTCCCACATGTCCTCGATCCGGTAGTCGGACCGCGGCACCAGGACGGTGAGGAAGTCCACCGGCCGTCCCTGCGCCCCGACGACGAGGGCGCCGAGCAGCGCCCACGAGGCGTGTTCGCAGCCCGAGGAGAAGCTCCACCGGCCGGTGAGCCGGTAGCCGCCGTCGACCGGTGTCAGCCGGCCCACCGGGGCGTACGACGAGGAGATCCGGGTGTCCCGGTCCTCGCCCCACACGTCCTCCTGCGCCCGCTTGGGGAACAGGCCCAGCTGCCAGGGGTGGACGCCCAGGACGGACGCCACCCAGCCCGTGGAGCAGCACACCGCGGAGATCGCCCGCACCACCTGGTAGAAGTCGACCGGGTCGGCCTCCAGGCCGCCGTACCGGGCCGGCTGGAGCATCCGGAACACGCCTGCCCCGCTCAGCTCACGGACCGTGGCGTCCGGGATGCGCCGCTCCTCGTCCGTGGCCACGGCCCGCTTCTCGATGGCCGGCAGCAGGGCGCGCACCGACTCCAGAACCTCGTTGCCCATAGTCCGTCCTCCATGCCCTTGTGCACTGTGCGGGGTGTCCGTCAGATCGTCCGCAGGGCGGCCTTGTCCACCTTGCCGGTGGCGTTGCGCGGGAAGGCCCCGAGGACGACGACCTCGCGGGGGACCTTGAAGTTGGCGAGCCGCTCGCGGCAGTGGCCGACGAGTTCGTCCGGTCCGGTCCCGGTGCCCGGCCGGACCGTCACGTACGCGCGCCCGACCTCCCCGAGCCGTGCGTCCGGGATTCCGACGACGGCGGCCTCGGCGACGGCGTCGTGCCCGGCGAGCACCTGCTCGACCTCCGCCGGGTAGACGTTGAACCCGCCGACCACGAACATGTCCTTCGACCGTCCGGTGATCACCAGGTTGCCACGTGCGTCGAGGTGGCCGACGTCGCCGGTGTCCAGCCAGCCGTCGGCGTCGACGGCCGCCGCGCTCGCCACCGGATCGTCCAGGTAGCCGAGCATCACGTGGTAGCCGCGGACCAGGATCCGGCCGTCCTGCCCGGCCGCCAGCGGACGCCGGTCACCGTCGGCCACCAGCACCTCGGTGCCGTCGATGGGGCGGCCCGCGGTCCGGGCCACGGTCTCGGCGTCGTCGTCCGCCGAGCACACGGTGACCGTGCCGCAGGTCTCGGTCAGTCCGTACGCGGTGAGCACCTCGGGGAAGAGTTCGGCCCGCATCCGCCGCACGAGCGCGACCGGCACGACGGCGGCACCGGTCACCGCCAGCCGCAGCGACGACAGGTCGAACCGGTCCCGGCCGGGCGCGTCCAGCAGTTCGGTGTAGATCGTGGGCGGGCCGGGCAGCACGGTGATCCGTTCAGCCTCGACGGCGCGCAGGACCCGGTCCACGTCGAACACCGGCTGAATCACCATCGTGGCGCCCCGCAGCAGGCAGGCCAGTACGCCGGCCTTGTAACCGAAGCAGTGGAACATCGGGTTGACGACCAGGCAGCGGTCGTCTCCGGTGACTCCGGTGCGGCTGCTCCAGGCCCGGTACGTGGTGAGGTTCTGCCGGTGCGTGGTCAGGGCGCCCTTGGGGCGGCCGGTCGTGCCCGAGGTGAACAGGAGGTCGGACGGGTCGTCGGGGTGCACGGCCGCGGTACGGGCGCCGGCGTCGGCGTCCGGCAGCCGCGCGCCGCACAGGAGGAAGCGGTCCCACGGCAGGGTGCCGGGGCGCTCGGTGCCGTCGAAGGTCACCACCCTTTCCAGGTGGGGCAGTTGCGGCACCGGCCGTCCGTCGCCGCCGAGCCCCTGGCCGGTACCCAGCATGGCCAGGTAGTCCTTGCCCAGGAAGCCGTTCTCGACGAACAGCAGCCGCACGGCGCCGCGTTCCAGGAGCCAGCTCGCCTCGGCGCCCTTGTAGCGGGTGTTGACGGGCACCAGCACCGCTCCGGCCGATGCGGCGGCCAGCGCGGCCACCACCCAGCGGTGGCTGTTGGGCGCCCAGACGGCGATCCGGTCGCCGGGTCGCGTGCCGAGGGCGATCAGCGACTTCACGGCCGCCCGCACCCGGTCGCGCAACTGGGCCCAGGTCAGCCGTACGTCACCGTCCACGACCGCGTCCCGGCCGGGGTGCCGGCTCGCGGCGAGGTCGAGTGCGCCGGGGATCGTGAGGGGGTGCTCGGTCTCGCTCATCTGCTCTCCGGGAGGGGACGGGCCTGCGCGGTGAGCGCGGGGGAGGGGACAGACGATGACGTCCCGTCAGGAGGACGCCGGCAGCAGCCGCTTGGACGCCTCATGGGCTCCGATGACCAGGTCGGCCCGGGGGAATCCGCTGCGCTTCTCCGCCGCCCCGGCATTGCCGCCGGCCACCCGTACGGGGCCGTCGGCGAGGTGTTCCAGACCCTCCCGGGCGATGTCGTCCGGCTCGGCGACGTTCAGTCCGGGCAGGTCCATACGCAGCCCCGCGCGCTCCATGGCGGGGGTGCGGGTGACGCCGAGGACGAGTTCCAGGACGTGTACGCCGTACGGCCGCAGCTCCAGCCAGAGCCCCTCGGCGAAGACGCGGCTGAAGGCCTTGGCCGCCGAGTAGACGCTGATCTGCGCCTGGCCCAGGTAGCCGGCCAGGGAGCCGACGAGCAGGATGCCGCCCCGGCCCCGGTCCTTCATCAGGGCGCCGAAGTGGTGGGTGAGGGCCAGTTGCGCGGTGATGTTCAGGTCGAGGACGCCCTGCACCCGGGCCAGGTCGCCGGTCACGAATTCGTGGCCGTAGCTGTTGGCTCCGGCGTTGAAGATCAGCAGGCCGACCTCCAGGCCGTCGGTGACCGCGCGGACGGCGGCCAGGGCGCCGGGGTCGAGCAGGTCGAGTTCGAGGGTGCGGACCTCGACGCCCCTGGCCCGTACCCGGTCGGCGGTCTCGTTCAGGGGGCCGGGGCTGCGGGCGATCAGGACCAGGTTGATCCCGGCGTCCGCGAGCCGGTGGGCGAACGAGGCGCCGACTCCCTCTGAACCTCCGGCGACGACCGCCCACGGCCCGTACTCACTCTTGTTCGGCATCGGATACCTCATCCTTCTGTCCTGGCCGGCGGTGCCGTGACCGTAGAACGGCCTTCGGGGACGCGCCGTCGGGGATCCCACTGGCCGGGACGGCGTCGCGCCGCCCGCCCCTGGTCAGGCCGGGCCGCCGGGCCGCCGCCCCATGTGCCGGACGGCCAGGGAGGCGAAGACCATGGCGGTGCCGAGCGGGACGCCGGGGCCCGGGTAGACCCGGCCGGTGAAGGAGGCGCTGGTGTTCCCGGCCGCGTACAGGCCGGGCAGCGGACGGCCCTGACCGTCGAGGACGCGGGCGTGGGCGTCCGTGCGGAGTCCGCCCTTGGTGCCGAGGTCGGCGAGGACCAGCCGGGCCGCGTAGTACGGCGGCCGGTCGAGCGGGACCAGGCACGGGTTGGGCCCCGGGGCGTCCCCGTCGGCGAAGAACAGGTCGTAGGGGTCCTCGCCGCGGTGGTGGTCCTCGTCGGTCCCGGTGGCGGCGAAGCCGTTGAAGCGGCCGACGGTGTCCGTCAGCGCGCCGGCCGGTACGCCGATGAGCGCGGCGAGCTCCGGCAGCGAGTCTGCCCGCACCCAGGTGCCGGCCGCCAGGTGCCGCGCGGGGTCGGCGGGCGGCACGGTGATGGCGGGCAGGGCGCCGCCCTCCCGCGAGTCGAAGACCAGGTGGACGGGGTCCGCCGCTCCCCCGGCGGCGGCCATGGCGCGGCCCATGCGGTCGTACGGCAGCGACTCGTTGGCGAACCGCCGCCCCGAGCCGTCCACGACCAGGCCGCCCCGCAGACCGAGGGTGAACGCGGCCGAACCGTCGGGGAGTTCGGTCCCCGGGCACCACCAGGCCTCGTCCATGAGGCCCGTGGCGGCACCGGCCGCGACGGCGGCACGCAGCACCTCCCCGGTGTTGGTCCCCCGGGGCGCCATGCTCCAGTCGGCGCTGCCCGGCACCCGGTGCTCGGCGCGCAGGGCGGCATCGCCCTCGAAGCCGCCGGCGGCCAGCAGCACACCGCGCCGGGCCCGCACCCGGAACGTGCCCCGCGGCGTCCGGGCCTCGACGCCGGTGACGCGTCCGTCCTCGGTGACCAGCCCGGTGACCCGGTGCCCGGTGCGGACCCGCACGTTCCCGGTGCGGGTGGCGGCCAGCAGGAGGCGGCCGATCAGGGCGCGGCCCGCGCTCAGCGGCCCGGCCGGGTGTTCCCGGCCCGCGCGGTCCCGGTCGACCGCCGGGCGTACCAGCGGCAGCAGCTCGCCGAGCAGCTCCGGCGCCAGGTCGAGCGGGACGAAGGAGCGCCCGGCGTCCATCCGGCCGGGGGCGGCGACGTAGTCGGGGAAGGCGCGCCACTCGAACGCGATGGCCGGGTCGTCCTCCAGCCGGGCGACCAGTTCCGGTGCGTGGCGCAGGAACGCCTCCAGGCGCTCCGTCCCGGCGTCACCGGTCAGGGCCCGCAGATACGCTCCGGCCGTCTCGGTGGAGTCGTCGAGTCCGGCCCGCTCCTGCACCTGGGTGCCGGGCAGCCAGCAGGCCGCCCCGGAGTAGGCGGAGGTGCCGCCGAGCAGCGGCGTCCGTTCCAGTACGACGGTGTCGAGGCCGTCCCCGGCGGCCACCAGGGCCCCGGTGAGCGCTCCCGCCCCCGATCCGACGACGATCACGTCGTGGGTGGCGTCCCAGTCCTGCCGGCCGTCCCGCATGGGGGTGCCCTCCTGCCGCTCGGTGGTGTGACGGCTCAGCAGACCGTCTCCGGGGCGGCGCGGGCGGGACCGGTCCCGCTGACCGGTACGGCGGGGCGGTCGGCGCCTGCCCCGGGACCGGGCCCGGCGTATTGTCTGAAGCGCCGTTGACAACCGAGCGCCGGGAGGGAGAGCGTGCCAAGAATCGCCGAGGCCAGGGCGGGGGCCGAGCCCACTTCGCCCCGGCAGCGCGCCCGCCGTCAGAGCATCCTGAAGGTGGCGGCGGACATCGCCGCCTCGACGGGTCTCGAGCGGGTGCAGATGCACGAGGTCGCCAAGTCCGCGGGGGTGGCGATCGCCACGCTGTACCGGTACTTCCCGTCGAAGACCCATCTGTTCACCGCGCTGATGGCCGACCAGATCGAGGGATTCGCGGCGCGGGTCCCCGACCGTGCGCCGGACACCCCGCCCGAGGACGCCGTCTTCGAGACGCTGGGCAGCGCCACCCGCAACCTGCTGCGCCGCCCGGCCCTCGCCACCGCGATGATCCAGTCGGCGAACGCCGCCCGCGCCACGACCGTCCCTGACCTGGCGCGGATCGACTCGGGTTTCCTCGATCTGCTGCTGCGGGCGTGGGGCGTGGAGAAGCCCACGGATCACCACATCGCCCGGCTGCGGCTGCTGATCCTGCTCTGGTACGGGGTTCTGCAGTCCCGGCTCAACGAGCGGCTCACTCCGCAGGAGGCCGACGCCGATCTGCGGATGGCGTGCCGTCTGCTGCTCGCTCCCGGGCCGGACACCGGCTGACCCGGCCGGCGGCAGGCGCGCCGGCCGGGTGCGCCGCGGGTTCACGGGGTCGGCTGGGTACCCGTCGTGTCGAGTCCGGCGACGCTGTGGGCGGCGTACGTGCGGTGCGGGTCTCGGCCGCTGAAGTACGGCGTCAGCAGGGCGTCGAGCTCCTCCGGGGTGAAGGTGCCGTCAGCGGCGGTGAACTTCTCCTCCACGGTGGGCGGGGCGAGCAGGGCGACCATGTCACCGTAGGCGACGAACACCTGCCCGCTGATGCTGTCGGCGGCCGGTGAGGCCAGGTGCGCGACGAGGGTCGCGACCCGCTCGGGGGCCATGATGTCGAGGCCGTCCGGCGCCGGCACGCCCTCGCCGAAGGCGTCGGCGGTCATGGCGGTACGGGCCCGCGGGCAGATCGCGTTGGCGCGCACCCCGTAGCGGGCCAGCCCCTGTGCGGTCGCCAGGGTCAGCGCGGTGATGCCGGCCTTGGCGGCGGAGTAGTTCGGCTGGCCGGGGGCGCCGAACAGGAAGGCCTCGGAGGAGGTGTTGACCACGCGGCCGTAGACGGGGGCGCCCGTCGCCTTGCTCGCCGCGCGCCAGTGCACGGCAGCGGCGCGCGAGACCCCCGCGTGGCCCTTGAGGTGGATCCGGATGACGTCGTCCCAGTCGGACTCGGTGAGGTTGAACAGCATCTTGTCCCGGAGCACGCCCGCGTTGTTCACGACGATGTCCAGGCCGCCGAAGCTCTCCACGGCGGCCTGCACCAGGCGGTCGCCCATGGACCAGTCCCCGACGTCACCGTTGACCGCCACCGCCTCGGAGCCCAGGGCCTTGATCTCGGCGACCACGTCGTCGGCCGACGGACCGATGTCGTTCACCACCACCCGGGCGCCGAGCGCCGCGAGTGCCAGGGCCTCGGCCCGGCCGAGCCCCGCTCCGGCACCGGTGACGACGGCGGTGCGCCCCTCCAGGGTGTTCGTCGCGCTCATGTTGCCTCTTTCCGTGTTCCGTCGAACCGATGGATACGCGGGCACGCCCCGAAGATGTCCCGGGGTGCGCCCCGGCCGCCGAAACTAGTATCAATTTCAGTTTCTGGGCCGGTGCTGTCCCGTTGAGTGGACGAAGCCGACCGAGACGGAGCCGAGCCCCTCGAACTCGGCGCGGAACTCGTCCCCCGGCCGTACGTCCACCGCCCTGGTGCAGGAGCCGGGCAGGATGACGTGTCCGGCCTCCAGCACCACCCCGTAGGACGCCACCTTGCGGGCCAGCCAGGCGACGGCCTCGGTCGGGTCGCCGAGCACCGCGCTCGTGTTGCCGCGGGCGATCTCCTCGCCGCCCCGGTACAGCACGGCGTCGATGTCGGCCGGGTCCAGGCTGTCCGGCCGGACCCTGGCGGAGCCGAGGATGACGCCGGCGGACGACGCGTTGTCCGCGATGGTGTCGGCGAGCCCGATCCGCCAGTCCTTGATCCGGCTGTCGATGAGTTCGATGCTCGGGACGACGTACTCGGTTGCCGCGAGGACGTCCGCCGCGCTGCATCCCTCCCCGGGCAGGCTCCGGCCGAGTACGTACCCGATCTCGACCTCGATCCGGGGGCAGCAGTAGCGGTCGGTCCCGACGGGGGTCCCCTCGGGCAGCACCATGTCGGAGAGCAGGTGGCCGTAGTCGGGTTCGTCGACGCCCATCATCTGCTGCATGACCTTCGACGACAGGCCGACCTTGTGCCCGCTGACGGTGCGCCCCTCGACCAACTGCCTCCGGATGTTGATCAGTTGGATCTCGTAGGCGTCGGCCGCTTCGATGGCCGGGTAGCCGGTGGTCAGCGGGTCGACCGGGGTCCGGTCACGCTGTGCGGCCCACAGCACCTCGGCGGCCTCGGCGCGTTCCGCGCTTTCCATCATCGGGGGTCTCCTTCTGGGTGGGCGGGTCGGTGGCGAAGCGGGCGCTGCCGCCGGAGAGCACCGTGCGGCCGTCGGCGGCGGCCACCTCGAAACGCACGGCGGCACCGCACCCCTCGTCGTCGCCCCCGGCGTCGTCCCAGCCGTGCACGGTGAGCCGGTCGCCGGGGAAGACCGGCGCCGCGAACCGGGCCTCCAGCTCCACGAGACCGGCGGGGTGCGCACCGAGGCCGTCGGCCAGTGGCAGCAGGCTGGTGGCGAGCGTGCACAGTCCGTGCAGGAAGGGCCGGGGCATCCCGGCTGCCTTCGCCGCCGCCGGATCGATGTGCATGGCGTGCCGGTCGCCGAGCAGCCGGTAGAGCGCCGCCTGCCGGGAGTGCGTGAGCACGCTCCGGGTGTGCCCGGCCGGACGGTCCGGGCGGCGCGGGGCGGACGGACCGCGCTCGCCGCCGAAGCCGCCGGCGCCGGGGGCGAAGATCGACCAGGTCGCCGTGAAGTAGGCGCAGGACACCTCCACGTCGAAGACGGCGGCCGATCCCTTGTCCCGGACCCGGGCGACCCCTGCCGTCGTCGTCAGCTCGCCGGATGCCTCCAACGGCCGCTTCACCAGGAGGTGCTGGCTGCCGTGCACGGCGGTGGTGACGTCGAAGGCACCGAGGGCGCCGAGGGCGTCGGGGGCCCACTGGGCGAGGGTCAGCGCGAAGGTGGGGAGCACCCGCAGCCGCTCCTCGTACACCAGATCGAGCCGGTCGGCCGGTGCGCCGACCGCGAGTGCGTACAGGATCGCGTCGCGTGCGGTGAAGGAGACCGTACGGGTGCCGAGTTCGCGGCCCTGCCACGGGGAGGCGGTCATCGGTCGGCGCCCAGGATCAGACCGCTGGTGGGGACTCCCGTGCCGGCGGTGACGATGACGTGCTCGGCCCTGTCCGGCTGGTTCACCGAGGTGCCGCGGATCAGCCGGACGCCCTCCGCGATGCCGTTCATGCCGTGCAGATACGCCTCGCCGAGCTGCCCGCCATGGGTGTTGAAGGGGAGCCGGCCGCCGAGCTCCAGGTGGCCGTCGGCGATGAAGTCCTTGGCCTCGCCGGGCTTGCAGAAGCCCAGCTCCTCCAGCTGGGGAAGGACCAGCGGGGTGAAGTGGTCGTAGAGGACCGCCGCGTCGATGTCGTCGGGCCCCAGCCCGCTCTGCCCGTACAACTGCCGTCCCACCAGGCCCATTTCGGCAATGCCGGTGATGGTGGGCCGGTAGTAGCTGGTCATCATGTGCTGGTCGGCCCCGAGTCCCTGTGCGGCCGAGCGGATCACCGCGGGCGGACGGGGAAGGTCTCGGGCGCGTTCGGCGGAGACGACCACCAGGGCCTGGCCGCCGTCGGTCTCCTGGCAGCAGTCGAGCAGCCGCAGGGGTTCGGCGATCCAGCGGGAGTCGCGGTGGTCCTGCAGGGTGATGGGCCGGCCGTGGAACCAGGCGGCCGGATTGTTCGCGGCGTGCTTGCGGTCCACCACGGCGACCCGGCCGAAGTCATCGGTGCTCGCGCCGTACTCGTGCAGATAGCGGCGGGCGAACATGGCGACCCACTGGGCTGGGGTGCTCAGCCCGAACGGGGTCATCCAGGCGTAGGCGGCCCGGTCCGCGGTGGTGTCCATGGGCCGGTCGGCCTGGCCGAGCCCGTACCGCTCGCCGGACCGCTCGTTGAACGCCCGGTAGCAGACGACCACGTCGGCGATCCCGGTGGCCACGGCCATGGCCGCCTGCTGCACCGTGCCGCAGCCGGCCCCGCCGCCGTACCCGATGCGGGAGAAGAACGTCAGATCGCCCATCCCGGTGTTGCGGGCCACGTGGATCTCGGAGTTGGTGTCCGCGGTGAAGGTGACCAGCCCGTCGACGTCGGAGGGTTTCAGCCCGGCGTCGGCGAGGGCGGCGAGCACGGCCTCGCAGGCGAGCCTGAGTTCGCTGCGGCCGGAGTTCTTGGAGAACTCGGTGGCGCCGATGCCGGCCACGGCTGCCGCCCCGGACAGCCCCGTCGGCGTACTCATCGTGCCTCCCGGGGAAGTCGCACGGACACGGTCCCGGTGAGGTGGGCGCCAAGGCTGTTGGTACCCCGGACGGCGATCTCGACGCTGCGGTCCGCGTCGGACCTCCCGGTGACCGTGCCGGTGAGCACCATCGTGTCGCCGGGGTGGTTGGGGACACCGAGCCTGATCCGGATGGCCCGGACGACGGCGGCGGGACCGGCCCAGCCGGTGACGTACCGGTCGACCAGGCCGTTGCTGGTCAGGATGTTCATGAAGATGTCCTTGGAGCCTCGCTCCCGGGCGAGTGCGGGGTCGTGGTGCACGTCCTGGTAGTCGCGGCTCGCGAGTGCGGTGGCGACGATCAGGGTGCGGGTGACCGGGATCGACAGCTCGGGGAGTACGTCCCCGACGGCCACGGCGCAATGGCGGCGGGTGCCCGGCTGCGGGGTCATGCGGTCACCACCCCTGCGGTCACCAGGGCGCCGAGGCGTTCGAGGTCGGCGCCCGCGCCGCCCAGGGTGGTGGAGATCTGCTTGCCCCACAGGAAGTGGCGGTGCACCGGGTAGTCGGTGTCGACGCCGATGCCGCCGTGCACGTGCTGGACCCGGTGAACGGTGTTCAGGCCCCCCTCGGTGGCCCACCACTTGGCCACCAGCGCGGCCCGGTCGGCGGCCTGGGCGTCGAAGGGCTGGGCCAGCGCGTCCACCGCGTGCCAGAGCGTGACCCGCATCGCCTCGATGTCGATGTAGCAGTCGGCGAGCTGGTGCTGCACGGCCTGGAAGGTGGCGAGGGGGCGGCCGAACTGCTCGCGTCCGCGCAGGTGGGCGGCCGCGTGCGCCAGCGCCCCGTCGGCCACCCCCACCTGGACGGCGGCCAGGGCCAGGAACGCGTTGCGGACGAGGTGTTCCACGGCCCCGCAGCCCGGCGTGCCGACGGCCTCGGCGGGGGCGCCGTCGAGGGTGAGGTGGGCGCTCATGTCGTGGCTGGTGGTCTCGGCGTACTCCCGGCTCACCCCGGGGGCGTCCGCGCGGACCAGGAAGACGCCCGGCCCGTTGCCCGTGGCGGCGGTCACCAGCACCTGCCGGGCCCCGGCCGGTGCGGGCACCACGGCCTTGACGCCGCTGAGCCGCCAGCCCGTTCCGTCCTCGACAGCGGCGGTCCGGGGCATGAGCGGATCGGCGGGGCCGAACTCCTCCAGGGCGACGGTCGGCCGGGCGACGCCGTCCACCAGGCCCGGCAGCAGCCCCGACCGCTGTGTCCGGCTGCCGTACGCGGCCACGGTGAGCGCACCAGTCAGCGCGGGCCACAGCGGCACCGGGGCCACCTGCCTGCCCTGTTCCTGGAGAAGGACGCAGAGTCCGGCCATGCCGAGCCCCGCGCCGCCGTCCTGTTCGGGGAGCACGGCCGCGAGGAGTCCGGCCGCGGCCAGGTCCGCCCACAACCGTTCGTCCACGCGCGTCGGGGAGCTCTCCACCTCGCGCAGCCGCTCGGGCGTGGCGCGGTCGGTGAGGATCTCCCGGGCCAGGTCACGTACCGCTTCGAGCTCTTCTCCCAGGGAGAAATCCATCAGGGCGCCTCCGTCGGGGCGGGCCGGAACACCGGCAGGGTCGGTTCGGGGCCGGCGTCGAGCCAGTCGAGGACCACGGGCATGCCGATGGTGACGTCCTCGGGCGCGACACCGGTCAGGCCGGTGATGAGCCGGGTGCCTTCGGCGAGTTCGACGACGGCGACGAGATACGGCGACTCGAAGGCGGGGTGGCGCGGATGGTGGTTCACGACGAAGCTGTAGACGCTGCCGCGACCGCAGGCCTCGGCCGTGTCCCACTCCATTGACCGGCACTCCGGGCAGCAGGGGCCCGGTGGGTGGCGCAGGGCGGAGCAGTCGGCGCAGCGCTGGATGAGCAGCCGGTGCTCGTTCGCGCCCTCGAAGAAGAAGGCGTTGTCGCGGTTGACCGCGGGGCGGGGACGCGGTGCGAGGGCCCGCGGCGGGGCTTCCCCGGGCCCCGGGCTGAACCTCAGGGTCCGCCACCGCTGGGTGGCGACCGTATCGCCGTGCTGGTCGGTGTACGTCTTGAGGGTGGTGACGAACCGCCCGGGGCCGAGACCGGTCCGCTTCTCGGCCGAGACCGACTCGACGGTCTCCCGCACGGCGGCATGGTCGCCCGGCGCCAGCTCCCGCAGGAAGGTGAACTCGGAGTCGGTGGCCACCACGGAGGTGTAGCCCCCCTCGTCGAGGAGGGCGACCAGTTCGTCGAATCCGCTCGGGCCGCCGGGCCGCGCGGCGACGCCGGCCGCGTAGCCGGGCATCGTCCAGGCCTGGATCATCGACGCGGGTGCCACCACCCCGTCGCGGCCGGTGGCGCGGGCCGCCGCGTCGTCGGTGTACACCGGGTTGGTGTCGCCCATGGCCTCGGCCCAGTGCCGGATCATCGGCTGGTTGACCGGGTCCTGGGCCGGGGTGAGGGCGCGCAGTTCGCGCCCGGTGAAGGCCTGGAGCCGTTCCTCGTACCCCGGTCCGTGCTCGTGCTCGCCGCGCCCGGTCATGCGCCACGCCCCTTGCGCGGCAGTCCGAGTCCCTGGGTCGCGACCATGTCGCGCAGGATCTCGTTGACGCCGCCGCCGAAGGTGTTCACGATGCCCTGCCGGGAAAGCTGTTCGACCTGCCCGGCGAGGACCGCGCCCGGCGATTCGGGCCGGATGCGCCCGGCCGCGCCGAGGATCTGGGTCAGTGCGCGCTGGACGTCGATATGGGTCTCGGTGCCGTACGCCTTGGCGGCGCCCGCGTCGGCGCCGGTCAGCGTGGCACGGGCGACGGCCGCGGTCATCTTCCAGTTCATCAGCCGCATCGCCTCCAGCCGGGCGTAGGTGCGGGCGAACTCCTGTCGCACCCAGGGCACTTCGGCCGTGCCGTTCTCCCGGGCCCAGTCCAGGACCCGTTCCCGGAGCTGGATCATGCGGCCGCCGAGGGCGGCGAGGCCGATGCGTTCGTGGTTGAGCTGCGCGGTGATCAGTCGCCAGCCGCCGTCCACCTCACCGACCACGTCGGTGGCCGGGACCCGTACGTCGCTGTAGTACGTCGCGGTGACGACCATCCCGCCGACGGTGCGGATGGGGCTCCAGGAGAAGCCGGCGTCGGTGGTCGGCACGATCAGGATGGAGATGCCCCGGTGTTTGGGGGCGTCCGGGTCGGTGCGGGCGGCGAGCCACACGTAGTCGGCGGTGTTGGCGCCGCTGGTGAAGATCTTGCTGCCGTTGACGAGGTAGGTGTCGCCGTCCCGGACCGCCCGGGTGGTCAGGGAGGCGAGGTCGGTGCCGGCGGCGGGCTCGGTGTAGCCGATCGCGAAGACGATGTCGCCGGAGAGGATGCCGGGCAGGAACCGCCTGCGGTGCTCCTCGGAGCCGTGGGCCATGAGGGTCGGGCCGACCGTGTTGACCGTGACGAACGGGAAGGGCAGGCCCGCGCGTTGGACCTCGTCGAAGAAGACGTACTGGTCCTCGGCGGGCCGGCCCTGGCCGCCGTACTCGCTGGGCCAGCCGATCCCCAGCCAGCCGTCCGAGCCGAGCCGTTTGACGACCTCCCGGAAGCGGTCGCCGCCCACGCCCTCCTCGCCGGTACGGCGGCGTTCGTCCTCGGGCATCAGACCCGAGAAGTACGCCCGCAGTTCCCGCCGCAGCTCCTGGTGCGCGGCGCTCTCGCGCAGTTGCATGTGTGGTTCTCCTTGGGTGTCGCCGCCGGGGCGGACGTACGGGCCCGGCCGGGGAGGGTGGCGCGCCCGTCAGGGCAGGAAGCGTGCGCGCCCGTTGGCCAGGAACTCGCCGTGCAGCAGGGCCTTTTCGTCGTCGGTCATCAGCGTGTACGTGGGCTCGCCCCGGCCCGCCCAGCGGTACACCGGGTCGTCCGTGCGCCAGCCCTCCAACTGCATCTCCTTCTTGCGCAGCTTGTTGGAGCCGGTGCTGGGCAGCGCGTGCGAGACGCGGACGAAGCGGGGGGCGCCCTTGCTGCCCAGGTCTTCCTGGCGGGCCAGGAAGGCGGGCAGGTCCAGGTCCTCGAAGCGGGTTCCGTCGGCGATCTCCACGGCGGCCATGACCTGGTCGCCGGAGCGCGGGTCGGGCACGCCGAAGACTCCGGCGGCGACGACGCCCCGGTGCCGGCGCAGGACGCGTTCGGTGAGGAGGGCGGAGGTGTTCTCGCCGTCGACCCGGATCCAGTCGCCGGAGCGGCCGGCGAAGTAGAAGTAGCCGGCCTCGTCGACGTATCCGAGGTCGCCGGTCCAGTACCAGCCGTGGCGGACGCGTTCGGCGTTCGCCGCCTCGTTGTTGTAGTAGCCCTCGAAGCGGGCGGCGCCCTCGGTGTCGACGATCTCGCCGACGGCCTCCTCCGGGTTGCGGACCCGCCCGTGGGAGTCGAGTTCCGCGGGCGGGCAGGTCTCCCGGGTCGTGGAGTGGACGATCCGGACGCCGGGCCGGGCCGGCCTGCCCAGCGCGCCCGTGGGCGCCTCGGGTGCCCGCCGGAGCATGCCGCTGCCCTCGCTGGAGCCGTAGCCCTCGACCAGTCGGCAGCCGAAGCGCCGCAGGAACAGGGCCGCGTCCTCGGGGGACGCCTCGGTGCCGAAGGCGTGGGTGAGGAGGTTGTCGGCGTCCTGTCCGGTCTCGGGGCGGGCCAGGATGTAGCCGATCGCCTTGCCGACATAGGTGAAGTAGGTGGCCCCGAAGTGGCGGACGTCGGGGAGGAATCGGGACGCGGAGAACTTGCGGGTGAGAACGATGGCGGCGCCCGCGGTGAGGGCTGGGGCCCACAGGGCCATCAGCGCGTTGCCGTGGAACAGCGGCATCGGGCAGTAGCAGGTGTCGGCGCGGGTGATGTCGTACTTGGCGCAGTTGGAGGCGCCGAGGGCGGCGAGCCGGCCCTGGGAGCAGATCGCCGCCTTCGACGCGCCGGTGGTGCCCGAGGTCAGGAGCAGCAGCATCCGGGTGGCGGCGGTGACGTCGGGGGCGTGTGCGGGCCGGACCGCGTCCGTGTGGGCGGCGAGGCCGGTCCCGTACTCCGGTGTGTCGACGACGAGGAACCGGTCGCGGTCCACACCGATGTCCATGCCGTCCAGCAGGGCGGCGCCCGCCCGGTCGGTGACGATCACCTGGCAGTCGGTGTGCCGCACCTCCCGGGCGAGTTCGGCGCCGCGCCGGGTGGGGTTGATGCCGACGACGGCCGCGCCTGCGAGGGCTGCGGCGCCCAGCCAGAAGACGTACTCGGGCTCGTTGTCCAGGAGTACGCCGATGTGGAACGGCCCGTCGGTGCGCAGCTTCTCGGCCCAGGCGGCGCGGGCCGCGCTCTCCTTGACCACCTCGTCCCAGGTCCAGGTGCGTTCACGGGTCAGCAGCCCCGGGCGGTCGTCCCCGGACCGGGCGAGCAGCAGGTCGGCAATGGTCTCGTGTGGCAACGTCGGTCCCTCTCACCCGGTGCCCGGGTCTGCCGGTGTCGGTACGCGGACGGGTTGGCGCGGGTACGCGTCGTGCGGTGGCCGTGGCACCCGCAGGGGTCGCGGGGTCGCGGACCGCGCCGCGCCGGTGGCGACGCTAGCCGCGGTCGGGACGGCCCGGCCGGGACGGTCCCGCTGAACGGGAGAGGCGTCCTGGAAAGGACCGGAGGCGGGACCGGAACAGACGGCCGGGGGAACAGCCCGCTCCCCCGGCCGTCTCCCCACGGGTCAGCCGAAGTTGGCCTGGCCCCCGTCGAGCGGCACCGTGGCGCCCGTCAGATAGCGGGCGTCCGAGCCGCACAGCATCGCGACCGCGCGCCCGATGTCCTGCTCGCAGTCGCCGACGTACCCCAGCGGAATGGACGCGCAGAACTCGGCGGCCTCCTCCGGGTGGGCGTCCTGCCAGCCGGCGTAGGCGGGCGAGGTCGCGTGCGGGGCGATGGCGTTGACCCGGATACCGTCGCGGCCCCATTCGTTGGCGGCGGCCCGGGTCAGGGAGCGCAGCGCGGACTTGGCGGCCGCGTACGCGCCGTAGGTGCTCAGGTCCCAGCGGACCATGGCGGAGGTGACCAGGTTGATGATCACTCCCCCGCCGTCGCGCTTCAGGTGCGGATGCGCGGCCTTCATGAAGGCGAACGCCGCGAACGGGCCGCTGTCGAAGCCCTTCTGGAACTGCTCGTCACTCAGTGACAGCAGCGGCCCGTAGCAGCCGGTGTAGGCGTTGTTGACCAGGATGTCGATCCGGCCGAAGCGTTCGGCGACGTCCTCCACCACGGCGGGGATCCGGTCCGTGTCCCGTACGTCGAGAACGAACGGCGCGGCCTTCACCCCCCGTTCGCGCAGCATCGCGCACGTCGCCTCCAGCTTCGCCTCGGTCCGGCCGAGGACGGCGACGGATGCTCCGTCGGAGGCGAGGGCGAGCGCGATGCCCCGGCCCACGCCCTGGCCGGCTCCGCTGATGACCGCCACTTTTCCGTCGAGGTTCCGCATGGGCTCCGCTCCCTCAACTCGGCCGGGGAAGATGCTTGTTGATGAACAGGCCCGTCACGGTGACGCAGCTGAGGCCGCCCGCGGAGATCTCACCGACCGTGCGGATCCGCGAACCGTCCACCGAGATCTGGCGCCCGGTGACCGTCAGGGGCTCGAACAGCGGGGTGGGCCGCAGATAGCGCAGGGTCAGCTCCGCCGTCATCCCGGAGGGGCCGCCCCAGTGGTTGGCCACTCCCAGAGTGTGGTCGAGGAGCAGGGCCGAGACGCCGCCGTGCACATGGCCGGGCGGTCCCTGGTAGGGCAGGTCGAGCGTCACGACGCCCTCCACGGAGCCGTCGTCCTTGCCGCGCAGGTGCAGCGGCGGGGCGAGGGCGTTCTCCGGGCCGGTGACGGGGTCGTGCCGGGTGACGCCCTCGCCGCGCCACATCTCGGCGAGCCGGTCCTCGATGGACGGGGCGTTCTCGGTGAGCCCGTCGGCGACGGCGTCGAGCTGTGCGGCGATCGCGTCCATGTCGGCGCCGGACCGGTCACCCGCGCGGAGCAGGGCGGCGAGCACCCGGCGGGCCGCGGCCACCGCGGCGTCGACGCCGTCCTTGTTCGGTTCGGCGACCAGCCTGGGGCCGGTGGCGGGTGCGGTGGCCTCGTGCGGGGGGACGCTCATGAGGTCACCGTCGCCGTCGCGTGGGTGAGCACGGGCGCGCCGTCGCGTTCGGGGCAGGCCGCGTGCAGCACGAGCCGCCCGGTGCCGTCGTCGGCCGGTGCGTCGTGCCATACGGAGGTCACCAGGGTCTCCCCGGGGACGAGAGGACCGGCGAAGCGCACGGTGAGCCCGGTGAGTCGGGTGACGTCGCCGTCGAGCACCCCGTCGACGAGGGCCTTGCAGACCAGTCCGTAGGAGGCGAGCCCGTGCAGGATCGGCCGGTCGAATCCGGCGGCCCGCGCGAACGCGGGGTCGGCGTGCAGCGGGTTGAGGTCTCCGTTGAGGCGGTACCACAGGGCCTGTTGAGGTGTGGTGGCGCAGGTGAGAACGGAGTCGGCGGGCCGGTCCGGTGCCTCCCAGCGCTCCTCCGGTCCCGGCTCTCCGCCGAAGCCGCCCTCGCCGCGCGCCCAGATCCGGGTGGTGGTGGTCCACAGCGGCTCGCCGCCGGCGTCCGTGGCCGCGGACTCCAGGACGAGGAGCGCGGCCGTGCCCTTGTCCCGGATCTCGGCGACCCGCGAGCGGAGGGTGGCGGTGCCCGATGCCGGGAGCGGCCGGTGGACCTGGAGTCCCTGGCCCGCGTGGAGCAGGGCCCGCAGGTCGATGTCGATGCCGGGCAGGTGGAATCCCGGTGCGGCCTCCTCGCCGGAGGAGATCCCGGAGCCGGCCACCACCGCGAAGGTCGGCAGCACGGTGAGAGAGTTCTCGTAGGTCAGGTGCAGTTCGGGGCCGGTGGCCGCGCCGGCGCCCGCGCCGAGGCTCAGGTGGTAGAGGAGTACGTCGCGGGTGGTCCAGCGGATCTCGCGGACGGACGGGTCCGCGGTCAGCGCCTTCTCTCGGTCGATGGGCATGTCAGCCTTTCTCGGTGGGTGCGGGGTCGCGGGGCAGGCCGAGGATGCGCTCGCCGATGATGTTCAGCTGGATCTCCGTCGTGCCGCCCGCGATGGACAGGCAGCGGGCGTTGAGGAACTGCCAGGTGGCGTCGAGGCGTTCGCCCTCGCCGGTCAGCGCGGCGGAGCCCTGCCAGTCCACACAGGTCTCCCAGACCGCCTGCTGGTGTTCGACGCCGAGCAGTTTGGCGACGGACGCCTCGGCGCCCGGCTGCTGTCCGGTGACGGTGCGCAGGGTGGTGCGCAGGGCGAGGACGGCGCCGGATTGCGCGTCGCAGAGGTGGCCGCCGAGGGTGGTGAGCTGTTCGTCGTCGAGGCCGTCGCAGGCGGCGGCGATCTCCAGCAGCGCCTCGGCGCCGGAGCCGACCGAGTCGTGGGACAGGGCGACGCGTTCGTTGGCGAGGGTGGTGCGGGCTAGCTTCCAGCCGTCGCCCGGGGAGCCGACGAGCAGCTCGTCGGGGATGAACACCTCGTCGAGGAAGACCTCGTTGAACTCGGCGTCGCCGGTGATCTGCCGCAGCGGCCGGATGTCGAGGCCGGGGCTCGTCATGTCGAGGAGGAAGTAGGAGATCCCCTTGTGCTTGGGCACGTCGGTGTCGGTACGGGCGAGCAGGACGCCCCAGTGGGCGTCGCGGGCCATGGACGTCCACACCTTCTGGCCGGTGACGCGCCAGCCGCCGTCCGCCTTCTCGGCGCGGGTGGTGAGCCCGGCGAGGTCGGACCCCGCGCCCGGCTCGCTGAACAGCTGGCACCAGACGATGCCGCCGCGCAGGCTCGGCCCGAGGAACCGCTCCTGCTGGGCCGGGTCGCCGTGGGCGATGAGCGTGGGCACCACCCAGCCGCCGATGACCATGTCGACGGGGGTGAGGTCCGCGGCCCGGAGCTCCTCGGCGATGACGAGCTGCGTCACCGGGTCCGCGCCCTTGCCCCAGGGGGCCGGGAGATGGGGGGCAGTGTAGCCGTGGTCCGCGAGGTGGTCGAGGCGTTCCTCGCCGTCCAGGGCGGCGGCCGGCCGCAGTTCGGCGCGGATGTCCTCGCGTACGGCTCCGGCCTCCGGGGGCAGTTCCACGCCCAGCGTGCGACGGGCGCCTTCCAGGGTGAGGCGGGCGACCCGGCGGCGCCATGAGGCGGACGGGCCGAGGGCGATCCGGAGGGTCTGGGCGCGGCGCAGCGCGAGGTGCGCGTCGTGCTCCCAGGTGAAGCCGATGCCGCCGAGCACCTGGATGCAGTCCTTGGCGACGGAGAACGCGGCGTCGACGCCGGACGCTCCGGCGACGGCGGCGGCCAGCGAGGCCTCACGGGCGTCGTCCGCGCCGCCGGGTCCGGCCGCGCGGGCGGCGTCCCAGGCGCAGGCGCGGGCCTGTTCGGCCTGCGCGAGCATCCGGGCGCAGCGGTGCTTGACGCCCTGGAACTGACCGATCCGGCGGCCGAACTGCTCCCGGACCCGGGCGTACTGCGCTGCGGTGGTCACGCAACGGTCCGCGAGGCCCGAGGACTCGGCGGCGAACAGCATCGCGGCGAGGTCCCGGGGCCGCTGCGGATCGAGGTCGAGCAGATCGGCGGCCGGCACCGGGACCGACCGTGCGGTCACCCGGGACGAGCGGCGGGTGAGGTCGTGGCTGCGGACGTCGGTGGTGTCCACGGCGGCGCGGGGCAGTACCAGCCAGGTGGTACGGCCGTCGTCGGAGGCGGGCAGGACGAACACGTCGGCGAGGTGCCCGCCGACGACGAGTTCGGACGTTCCGGTGACCGTGACCGTGCCGTCGGCGGCGCGCGCCAGGGCGAGGGTGCCGGGGGCGAGTCCGACCGCGCCGAGGGTGGTGCCGGCGGCGAGCGGGGCGAGGTACGTGCGGTGTCCGGCCGCGTGCAGGACGGCCGAGGCGAGCGTCGTCGGCAGATAGGGTCCGGGGGCGGTCGCGCGGCCCAGTTCCTCGGTGACGACGGCGAGTTCGACGAGTCCGTACCCGGCGCCGCCCACCTCCTCGGGCAGGTGCAGCCCGAGCAGTCCCTGTTCCGCGAGGCCGCTCCAGTGGGCGGGGACGGTCTCCTTGCCCGCGTCGGCCGCCGCGCGGAGGGTGTCCTCGGTGATGTGCCGGTTCGCGAAGGCGCGTACGGCGTCGCGCAGGTCGCGGTGTTCCTGGGTGAGTCCGATGGTCATGGCGCGCCCCCTCAGATGCGTTCGATGACGGTGGCGGTCGCGTGCGCTCCACCGGCGCACATCGTGATCAGCGCGGTGGACTTCCCGGTCCGTTCCAGTTCGTGCAGGGCCTGGGTGATGAGCCGGGCGCCGGTGGAGCCGACGGCGTGACCGAGCGCGATGGCGCCGCCGTTGACGTTGACCTTGTCCAGGTCGGCCTTGTGGACCTGCGCCCAGGACAGGACCACGGAGGCGAAGGCCTCGTTGATCTCGACGAGATCGATGTCGGCGAGGGTCATCCCGGCCGTGCGCAGGACGCGTTCGGTCGCGGCGACCGGCCCGTCGAGGTGGTAGTACGGGTCGGAGCCGACCATGGCGGAGGCCACGATGCGGGCGCGGGGGCGGAGTCCCTCGCGGGCGGCGCGCTCCCGGCTCATGAGCAGGACGGCTGCGGCGCCGTCGCTGATCTGGGAGGAGTTCCCGGCGGTGTGGATGCCGTCGGGGAGGACCGGGCGCAGGGCGGCCAGGGCCTCGGCGGTGGTGTCCCGCAGCCCCTGGTCGCGGGTGACGGACACGGTCTCGCCGGTGGGCCCGTGGGGGCCGGTGACGGGGGCCCGGATCCCGATGATCTGCCGGTCGAAACGTCCTTCGGCCCAGGCGCGGGCGGCCTTCTGCTGGGAGGCGAGGCCGAGGGCGTCCGCGTCGGCCCTGGTGATGCCCCGGTTGCGGGCGATGCGTTCGGCGGCCGTGAACTGGTCGGGCATGTCCAGGGACGAGCTGTCCGGCACCGGGGAGCCGTTGCCGGGGGTCAGCGCGGCCCCGAGGAAGACCCGGCTCATGGACTCGACGCCGCAGCCGATGCCGGTCTCGATGGCGCCGGCGGCGATCAGGCCCGCGACCAGGTGCACGGCCTGCTGGGACGATCCGCAGGCGCAGTCGACGGTGGTGCACGCGGTGGTGTGCGGGAGTCCGCTGTGCAGCCAGGCGCCGCGGGTGACGTTGTTGGACTGTTCGCCGGCCTGGGTGACACAGCCCCCGATGACCTGCTCCACGGTGCCGGGCGCGATGCCCGCCCGCTCCACCAGGCCCTTCTGGGCGAGCCCGAGGAGTTCCGCCGGGTGGAGTCCGGACAGGACACCGCGGCGGCGGCCGACCGGTGTCCGTGCGGCTTCGACGATGACGGCCTCGGTCATGGCTCTCCGTAAGGGGTGAGGGGCCCGTTGGGGCCGGAACACTGATGGAGGAAAACTAGAATTTGTTCTCGAAATAGGCAAGGGTCAGTCCCGCTCAGTGGCTCGGCCCGCCCGAGGCACGGCCGTGCCCCACGGACCGGCACCCGGGGTGCGCCTGGTCCCAGGAGCGCCGGTACCGGTCAGTGGGACTCCCCCGCCCGCACGCCGGTGTACGCGCCTAGCGTCCGGACCCTGGAGACCAAGCGTCGCAAAGGGGATGAGAGCAACGTGAGCGCAGTCGAGTCGGCACACGACGACGTCAGGGCCATCGAAGCCACTGCGGCACCCACGCGTTTCGCGCGCGGCTGGCACTGCCTGGGCCTCGCGGAGAAGTTCAAGGACGGCAAACCGCACTCGGTCCGGGCCTTCGGCCAGAAGCTCGTGGTGTTCCGGGCGGGCGACGGCACGCTCAGCGTCCTGGACGCCTACTGCCGCCACATGGGCGGCGATCTCTCGCAGGGCACCGTCAAGGGCGATGAGGTCGCCTGCCCGTTCCACGACTGGCGGTGGGGCGGCGACGGCCGCTGCAAGCAGATCCCGTACTCCAAGAGGGTGCCGCTGCGGGCCCGCACGGCGGCCCGGACGACGCTGGACCAGGACGGCATGCTCTTCGTCTGGAACGACCCGGAGGGCAATCCCCCGCCCGCCGGCGTGACCATCCCCCGGATCGAGGGGGCGACGAGCGACGAGTGGACCGACTGGCTCTGGTACGAGACCGTCATCGACGCCAACTGCCGCGAAGTCGTCGACAACGTGGTGGACATGGCCCACTTCTTCTACGTCCACTACTCCTTCCCGACGTACTTCAAGAACGTCTTCGAGGGCCACACCGCCACCCAGCACATGCGCGCCACCGGCCGCCCCGACGCCCGTCCCCAGGAACAGGACGACAAGCCGAAGACCACCGGCAGCAACTCGGTGGCCTCCTACCACGGCCCGTCGTTCATGATCGACGACCTCACCTACCACTACGAGACGGGTGACACGCAGTCGGTGCTGATCAACTGCCACTATCCCGTCGACGCCGACCGGTTCGTGCTCCAGTACGGGATCATCGTGAAGCGCTCACCGTCCATGGCCGGCGACGCCGCCGATGAACTCGCCTCGGGCATGGGTCAGTTCATCAAGCTCGGCTTCGAGCAGGACATCCAGATCTGGCAGAACAAGGCGAGGATCGACAACCCCCTGCTCTGCGAGGAGGACGGCCCGGTCTACCAACTGCGCCGCTGGTACGAGCAGTTCTACGTGGACGTGGCCGACGTGAAGCCGGAGATGACCGACCGCTTCGAGTTCGAGCTGGACACCACGCGGCCGGTCGAGGCGTGGCAGAAGGAGGTCGAGGCGAACCTCGCCCGCAAGGCCGCCGCCGCCGAGGGCGGGCCGGTCTGATGCGGGTGGACAACCGGCTCGCCGACGGCGCACCGATGCGGTCGCTGGCCTGTGAGCGGTGCGCGGCGCAGGTGCTGGTCCGCAAGAGCAGCTGGCAGCAGACGAGTGTGCAGTGGGACGGCCGGGCCATGGCGCTCTGCGCGGAGCGCGATCCGGGCGGCAGTTCCTTCGAGGGCTGCGGGTCGCTGCGCGACACGATCCGCGAGGCCGCGCTGCGGGGCACGATCGAGCTCGCGGACGGGGGCGGCTCCGCCACCGGCACCCGATGATCACCGGCCGTGCCCCGCCGGGCCGGCGGCACGGCCGGCTGCCCCCGCCCCGCCGGTCTCGAACCCTCGTGACGTCTCGCGGTCGAGCCCGCCGGAACCCGCCCTCGTGACCTCAAGTGCGGTTGAGGCGGGAGGGTTGATGACCATGACACGGTTTCGCGATCTCGTTCAGCCCGCTGCCCGTACGGCCCTGATGAGTGAGTGGCTCACGGCCCACATCCACCTGACATCCGGTGGGGAGCGCGCGGTCGTGATCACCGAGTGGATCGGTGCCTCCGGCCGGACGGACGTCAAGTGGCCTTGCCGGGCGGGGTGAAGGCGGCCAGTGGCTCGGAGCCGGACCAGTCGTGGCCCCAGTAGCTGTCGGCGGTGATCTCCTCGGCCGTGTAGTGCCTCTCGTCGACGCGCATCCCGTCGCAGCCGTACTCGATGTCCCAGCCGCCGGGCGCGCGTACGTAGAACGACACCATCTTGTCGTTGGTGTGCCTGCCCAGCGTGGAGGAGAGCGAGAACCCCCGTTTGCCCACGTTGTCGAGGGCGCGGCCGACCGCGTCCAGGCTGTCCACCTCGACCATCAGGTGCACGAGTCCGGGTTCCTCGCCGTGCGGGGCGGGGCAGACGGCGAGGCTGTGGTGGCGTTCGTTGACGCCCATGAAGCGCACCCGGCGGGGCGGGGCGTCGGGCGACCGGCCGCTGAGCCGGATGCCGCCGCGCGGCAGGAAGCCGAGCACCTCGGTGTAGAAGGCGACGGTCTCGTCCGCGCAGGTGGTGGGCAGCACCACGTGCCCCATCCCCTGGCCGCCGGTGACGAACCGCTGGCCGAACCCGGTCAGGACGGGGCTGTGGTCGAGGACCGGGGCGAAGTACACCTCGACGGGCACTCCGGCCGGGTCGTCGAAGACGATGCCCTCCTCCACGCCCCGGTCGTCGGCCTCCGTGGCGGAGAGCGGCTTCACGGCCGTACCGGAGGCCTCGACAGCGCGGCCCACGGCGGCGAGCGCGAACTGGTCCCGTACCTCCCAGCCGACCGACAGCACCCGGTCGCTGTCGCCGGGCAGGACGACGAGCCGGGCGCGGCGCTCGTCCATGCGCAGGTACAGGCCGTCGGGGTCCGGCCCCGAGCCCTCGGCGAAGCCGAGGGCGTCCACGGTGAGTTCGCGCCAGCGGTCGATGTCACGTGTCTGGACCCGGAGGTATCCGAGTCCGCGGATCTGCGTCATGTGCGTTCCTCTCTGATCCCGCTGCGAGCAGAAGGTTTCTAGATCATCGAGCGCATCGGCCCGTGCGGCGGCTCGATGCCGATCTCCGTGAGCGCCGAGGCGTGGAAGACCGAGCCCGGTACGTGGATGGCGTGCGCGAGACCGGTGTGCGCGTCGCGCCAGAACCGCTGGATCGGGTTGTCCAGCCGCATCGCGTTGCCGCCGGAGCGGGCGACGATCTCGTCCACCGCGCGGACCGCCCGCCAGGCGGCGGCGGCCTGGGTGCGCCGGCCGACGGCCCGGCGCTCGAAGCTGATCTCCTGGCCGGCCGCCACCGCGTCGTACATCTGGCAGACGTTGTCCAGGAGCGCCGAGCGGGAGGCCGCGATCTCGGCCGCCGCGTCGCTGACGGCGTACAGGACGTACGGGTCGTCCCGCACGGCCTGGCCGGTGATCTGCACCCGGTCGCGCTGGTAGTCGAGGTGGCGGGCGAGTGCGCCCTCGCAGATCCCGATCACGGCGGCGGTGATGCCGAGCGGGAACGCGGCGGAGAACGGCAGCCGGTAGGCGGGGTTGGTCAGCCCGGACTCGGCGGCCAGGGACCCGTCCACGACCTTGGCGTACTCGATGACGCGGTGGGCGGGCACGAAGGCGTCCTTGACGATGACGTCCTTGCTGCCGGTGCCACGCAGCCCGACGACGTCCCACGAGTCGTCGACGATCTCGTAGTCGGCGCGCGGCAGGATGACGTGGACGGACTGCGGGGGGTTGATCCGGTTCCCGTCGCCGTCGGCGAGGAAACCGCCGAGGAAGATCCACCGGCAGTGGTCGGTGCCGGAGGAGAACTGCCAGCGGCCGTTGAAGACGTAGCCGCCGTCGACGGGCCTGAGCAGCCCCATCGGGGCGTACGGGGAGGCGATCCAGGTGTCGGGGTCCTCGCCCCAGATCTCCTCCTGGACCCGGGGGTCGGCCATCGCCATCTCCCACGGGTGGACGCCGACGACGCCCGCGACCCAGCCGGTGGCCCCGTCCAGGGAAGCGATCCTCATGACGGTCTCGGCGAACTCGCGCGGGTGCCGTTCGAGGCCGCCGTGGGTCCTGGGCTGGAGCATGCGGATCGCGCCGACATCGCGGAGGATCTTCGCCGCCTGGTCGTCGAGCCGGCCGAGCGCCTCGTTGGCGGGGCCGAGAGCGCGGATCTCGTCGGCGCGTGCTTCGACGGCTTCGAGTACCGGATTGGTCATGGCTGTTCTCACTTCCCCGGGGAGTTCTGGGCGGCGGTCGTGGCCCGGTTCCGCGCCGCGAGGGCGACCGCGATCTCGATGAGCTGGTCCTCCTGGCCGCCGACGAGCTTGCGGCGGCCTGCCTCCATGAGGATCTCGGCGCCGGACACCTGGTAGGCGGCGGCCTGACGGGCGGCGTGCTTCAGGAAGCTGGAGTAGACACCCGCGTAGCCCATCGTCAGGGACAGCCGGTCGAGCAGGCACTCGCCGTCCATGACGGGCCGCACCACGTCTTCGGCCGCGTCGATGATCTTCAGTACGTCGATGCCGGTACGGATGCCCAGCTTCTCGGCGACGGCGGCGAATCCCTCGACGGGCGTGTTGCCGGCGCCCGCACCGAAGCGGCGGGTCGATCCGTCGATCTGCAGGGCCCCGGCGCGCACCGCGAGCACGGAGTTGGCGACGCCGAGGCCGAGGTTCTCGTGGCCGTGGAAGCCGACCTGGGCGTCGTCCCCGAGTTCGGCGACCAGGGCGGCGACACGGTCGCTGGTCTGCTCCATGACGAGGGCGCCCGCGGAGTCGACCACGTAGACGCACTGGCAGCCGGCGTCGGCCATGATGCGGGCCTGCCGGGCCAGTTCCCCGGGCGGCCGGCTGTGCGACATCATCAGGAAGCCGACGGTCTCCAGGCCGAGTTCGCGGGCAAGACCGAAGTGCTGGACGGCGATGTCCGCTTCGGTGCAGTGCGTGGCGATCCGGCAGATCGCGGCGCCGTTGTCGGCGGCCTCGCGGATGTCGTCCTGGAGGCCGAGGCCGGGCAGCATCAGGAAGGCGATCCTCGCCCGGCGGGCGGTCTTCACCGCGGCCTTGATCAGCTCCTGTTCGGGGGTGTGGCTGAAGCCGTAGTTGAAGGAGGACCCGCCGAGACCGTCGCCGTGCGTGACCTCGATGACGGGGACGCCCGCGTCGTCGAGTGCGGCGACTACGGAGGTGACGTGGTCGACGGTGAACTGGTGCTGCTTGGCATGTGATCCGTCCCTGAGGGACGAGTCGGTGACCCGGATGTCCAGGTCGGAGCTGTAGGGCATGACGCGTGTACTCCTCGGTGTGCGGGCGGTCAGGCGCCGGCGCGGCGGGCGGTGATCCGCTGGGCGAAGCCCTCGCCGACCCTGGTGGCGGCGGCGGTCATGATGTCGAGGTTTCCGGAGTACGGCGGCAGGAAGTCGCCCGCGCCCTCAACCTCGATGAACACCGCGACCCGGGCGAACCCGCCGCTGACCGCGGTCGGATCGTCGAACTGCGGCTCGGCGCGCAGCCGGTAGCCGGGTACGTACGCGGCGACGCGGGCGACGGTCTGCGTGATCGACGTGGTGACGGCGTCCCGGTCGGCGTCGGTGGGGACGGCGCAGAAGACGGTGTCCTGCATCAGCATCGGCGGCTCGGCCGGGTTGAGGATGATGATGGCCTTGCCCTTGGCGGCGCCGCCGATCGTCTCGATGCCCCGGCTGGTGGTGAGCGTGAACTCGTCGATGTTGGCGCGGGTACCGGGGCCGGCGGACGGCGAGGCGACGCTCGCGACGATCTCCGCGTAGGCGACCTCGGTGACCCGGGAGACGGCGTGCACGATCGGGATGGTGGCCTGTCCCCCACAGGTGATGAGGGAGACGTTCGGCGCGTCGAGGTGGTCGCCGAGGTTGACGGCCGGCACGACCGCCGGGCCGAGCGCGGCGGGTGTCAGGTCGATGGCCTGGATGCCGAGTTCGGCGTACTTGGGTGCGTTGGCCCGGTGGACGTACGCGGACGTGGCCTCGAAGACCAGGTCCGGCCGCTCCTCGCCGGCCAGCAGGGCGTCGACGCCGTCGGCGCTGGTGTGCAGGCCGTGGTCGGCGGCGCGCTTGAGGCCGGGACTCTGCTCGTCGATGCCGATCATCCAGCGCGGCTCGATGTCGTGCGAGCGCAGGAGTTTGTACATCAGGTCGGTGCCGATGTTGCCGGATCCGACGATCGCGGCGGTCGCCTTGGTCACGGTTCGAACCTCATCCGGGTCGAGTGGGAGCGGGAGAACAGGTGCGGAGGGGGTGGCTCAGCCGTCGTAGGTGGCCTTCAGCCGGTCGCTGAGCGGGCGCGCCTGGCAGGCGAGGATCAGTCCGTCGGCGAGGTCGGTCGCGTCGAGGACCTCGTTGCGTTCCATGGCCACCTCGCCCTCGGTGAGGACGCAGGCGCAGGCGCTGCAACTGCCCTCCCGGCAGGAGTACGGGGCGTCCAGTCCGGCGGCGAGCAGCACGTCGAGCAACGGTGTGTCCCGCGGCCATCGGACGGTGTGGCGCACCCCGTCCAGTTCCACCTCGGCCGTGCCGGCGGGCCCGGTGGTGTCCCGCTCCGGCACGGGCTCGCGCTCGGCGAACGGGTCGCCGGACAGCGAGGTGAACCGCTCCACCGTGATCAGGCGCGGTGGCACGCCCAGTGCGGTGAGCGCGCCGGTGGCCAGGTCCATGAAGGGGCCGGGCCCGCAGACGTAGGCGGGGCACCCCGCGTACGGGCCGGCGAGGGCCCAAAGACCGGATGCGGTGGGGCGGCCCCGGACGGACTCCAGCCAGTGCAGGACCGTGAGCCGGTGGCCGTACTCCCTCTCCAGGGCGGCCAGTTCGTCGCGGAAGATCACGGATCGCTCGTCGCGGTTGGCGTAGAGCAGGGTGACGGTGCCGGTCCCCGCGTGCAGGGCGGAGGTGAGGATCGACATCACGGGCGTGATGCCGCTGCCCGCGGCGAGCAGCAGGAAGTCGCCGTCGAGCGAGGCGGGGGTGAAGGTGCCCGCGGGACGCAGCACCTCCAGGGTGTCGCCCTCGGTGACGTGGTCGCAGATCCAGTGGGAGGCGTAGCCGCCGGCGGTGCGCTTGACGGTGACCTTCAGCTGCTGGTCGCGTACCGGGGAGCTGCACAGCGAGTAGCAGCGGGCGGCTCCGCCGGGGCGCTCGGACGGCACCCGGACGGTGAGGAACTGGCCCGGTTCGTAGGCGAACGCGTCCCGGTCCCCGTCGGCGGGCTCCAGGACCAGCGAGTGCGCGTCGTCCGTCTCCCGGATCACCTTGACGACGCGTACGGTCAGCGGCGCCGGGCTCATGGCGCGCCTCCGGTGCTGCCTGCCCCGGCGGACGGGGCCGCGCGGGCGGTGGCCGCGTGCCGGGCCGCGATGTAGCCGAACACGATGGACGGGCCGATGGTGGCGCCCGGTCCCGCGTATTCGTTGGCCATCACGGACGCGGAGGTGTTGCCGGTGGCGTACAGCCCGGCGATGGCCGAACCGTCCTCGCGCAGGACCTGGCTGTGCTCGTCGCAGACGAGTCCGCCCTTGGTGCCGAGGTCGCCGACCTCGATCCGGATCGCGTAGTAGGGGGCCCGGTCGAGCCGGTCGAGGTTGGGGTTCTTGAGTGTCGGGTCGCCGTAGTAGCGGTCGTAGGCGCTGTCGCCGCGCCCGAAGTCGGTGTCCCGGCCGGTCCGGGCGAAGCCGTTGAACCGTTCGACGGTGGCGGTGAGCGCGTCCTCGGGGACTTCGATCATCCGGGCGAGTTCGGCGATGCTGTCCGCGCGGTGGACGGTGCCGTTCTCGTAGAACGCCCTGGGGAACGGCATACCGGGCAGGATCTGGGCGAACGGGTAGCGGGCGCGGGCCTTGGCGTCCATCACGAACCATGCGGGTGTGTGCCCGCCCTCGATCTGGTCGTGAACGAAGTTCACGTACGGCGAGGACTCGTTGGTGAAGCGCCTGCCGTCGCCGGAGACGATCACCGATGGGGGGATGCACCGTTCGGAGACGAGCGGAACCGTCGCCCCGGACGGGTGGTGCACGGACGGCATCCACCAGGCGTCGTCCATGAAGTCGAGGGCGGCACCGAGTTCCTGACCGGCGATGATGCCGTCGCCGACATTCTCGACGGCTCCGGCGCTGTGGTTGTCCCGGCCGCCCTCTGGGAGGTACTTCTCGCGCATCTCCTGGTTGTGGTCAAAACCGCCGGTGGCGAGGAGAACGCCGTGCCTGGCGCCGACGCGCACAGACCTGCCGTCCCGGTCGACGACGACTCCGGTGACCCTGCCGCCCGGGTCGGTGACGAGCCCGGTCATCGGGCTGCGCAGCCACACGGGGACTCCGGCCTCCTTGAGGGCCATGCGCATCCGTGCGACCAGTGCCCGGCCGCCGGTCGCCATGTGGCGGCGGCGCACCATGTTGGACGAGACGCGCCAGGCGGCGATCACGGAGGCCCAGCGGCCGCGCCAGGTCCGCTTGACCATGGCGAGGTCCCGGTAGTCCTTCGCGGTGATCCACAGTCCGAGCGGGCCCTTGAGGCTGTTGGGCCGCTGGTGCCTCTCGTCCTCGCCGAGCTCGCGGGTGTCGAAGGGCAGCGCCTCGACGGACCGGCCGAGCGGGCGGCCGCCCTCGTACTCGGGGTGGTAGTCGGCGTATCCCTTGACCCAGAAGAAGCGCAACCAGCGGCTCCTGCCGAGCAGTTCCATCGCGGCCGGTCCCTGGTCGACGTAGGCGTCGAGGCGGGCGCCCGGTACCCGGTCACCGGTGAGCCGGTCGAGGTAGCGGCGCACGGAGGCCCGGCTGTCGTCGTGGCCCCTGGCCCGCAGGGTCGGGTTGTTGGGGATCCAGATACCGCCGCCGGAGATCCCGGTCGTGCCGCCGTACATCGCGCCCTTCTCGACCACGACGGTGGTCAGGCCGCTGTCGGCCGCGGTCAGTGCGGCGGCCATGCCGCCCCCGCCGCTGCCGACCACGACGAAGTCGAACTCCTCGTCCCAGGCTTCCCGGGCCCCGGCACTCACGCCGCGTCCTCGCGGGTGAGGAAGGCGAGGACCGCGCTCTCCCAGGCGGCCTTCTGTTCGATCATCACCCAGTGCCCGCAGTCGGGGAAGACGTGCAGTTCCGCGTCCGGAATGGTGCGCATCGGCAGGATCGACATGTCGACCGGGCTGACCCGGTCGTCGCGGCCCCAGGTGAGCAGGGTCTTCGCCCGGAGCCGGTGCAGCATGGTCCAGTACGGTTGCTCGTCGGCCGCGGCGGCGTCGGCGGCCCGTGCGGCGAACGCCTCGCTGCCGTACATCAGCCGGGCACTGGCGAGCGTCTCCGGGTCGGTGGCCTGTGCCCACCGCTCCTCGATGAGTTCCTCGGTCACCAGGGACGGGTCGTGCACCATGGAGTTGAGCCAGCGGATCAGGCGCTCGCGGGTCGGTGCGTCGGTGAACTCCGTGAGGAGCTTGATGCCTTCGCCGGGCCCCGGGCTGAACAGGTTCCGGCCGATGCCGCCGATCGTGACGAGGCGGCGTACCCGGTCCGGGTGGGCGAGGGCGAACCTCGTGCCGACGATGCCGCCCATGGAGTTGCCGACGATGTCGGTCCGCCGGAGGCCGAGCCCGTCCAGGAACCGGGTCACGGACGCGGCGGCCGTGGCCATGGGGTGGCCGTCGGCCGGGTCGCTGACCCCGAACCCGGGGAACTCCAGGACGAGACAGCGGAAGTGCTCGGCGAACGCGGCCAGGTTGTGCCGGTAGTTGCGCCAGCCCGTGACCCCGGGTCCGGATCCGTGCAACAGGAGCAGGGGCGGGCCGTCGCCGGCCTCGTGGTAGCGCAGCACGCCCTGATCGGTCGCGAGCTCGCGCAATGTGGAGTCGTGGCTCAGCTCCGTCATCATCCCTGCCTCGATTGACCTCGGTGTTCGGTGGGCCGGTTGGCCAGGTGGGTCCGTGCGGCCGTGGGTGCCGTGCGCACAGTTCCTGGACGGTAGCCACGCCCCGAGGGAGTGCGCGGCGGCCGTCTCGGTCAGCGGGATGCGCACGGTCACGGGGCCGCCGGCGGCCTCGGAGGCCCCGCGGCAGGCGGCGTTCCACTGATCGGGAGCGCGTTCCCGGCGGGCCCGGCCGGTGTCCTAGCTTCGGCCCCCTGCCCGGCCCCGGGCACACCACCGCACCGTCCCCGTCGAGGTGAACCCGATGACCGCAGAGTCCCTGTCCGCGCCCGAGGCCTGTGAGGAGACCGAGGCTGGTGAGGAGACCGAGCCGACGCCCCTGCGGATGAGGCGCACCATGGGGACCTTCGCCTCGGGGGTCACGGTGGTGACGGGGATCGGCCGGGACGGTGATCCGGCCGGCTTCGCCTGCCAGTCCTTCGCGTCCGTGTCGCTCGAACCGGCCCTGGTGCTCTTCTGCGCCGACCACCGGGGGCGCGCGTGGCCGAGGATCAGGGAGTCGGGGCGGTTCGCCGTGAACATCCTGGCCGAGGAACAGTCGGACCTCTGCGGCCGGTTCGGGTCGGCTCGGGGCCGCAAGTTCGAGGGGCTGGACTGGGAGGTGTCCCGCTGGGGAACGCCGTCGCTGCCCGGCGTCCTGACCCGGGTGCACGCCGATGTCCAGGACGTGCGCGGCGCGGGCGACCACGACGTGGTGGTGGGCCGGGTCCTGGCTCTGGAGGCCGTCACCGATCAGCGGCCGATGCTCTTCTTCCGCGGCGGCTTCGGCGTCGGGGGCCCGGTGGCCGCGGTCCCCGACCCGTGGGGCTGGGGCGACCACTGGGGGTGAGGAGCGGCGGACGCCGGTGGGCCGGGCCCCCGTTCCGTATACGGCCTCCTGCCGGCGGACCGCGGTCCACTGCCCGGAGGCCGCCCGCGCTCTACTGCCAGTCGCCGTACTGTCCTGCGGCCAGCAGCCGGTCCATGGCCTGCGGGGACCAGGTCTCCTCCGGCGCGGCCGCCGCACGCCGCGCCCCCCTGACCGGCGCCTGCGGCTCGGGGAACAGTTCGCGGGACACCTGCCGGGCCGCGTCCACGACCAGCGGTGCGACCTTCTCCAGCGGGGACAGGGCATCCCCCACCAGCGAGACCGCCGCGACCGGCCCCTCGGGGCCGCGCACGGCGGTGGCGACACAGGCGATGTCGGGGAAGCACTCGCCGCGTTCGAAGGCCAGGCCGTGACGGCGCCGGATGCGGTTGAGTTCCTGGTGGAGGGTGCCGAGGTCGGAGATGGTGTGCCGGGTCAGCCGGCCGATGGCACCGGCCGCCCTGGCCTCGACGTCCTCCGGTTCGAGCCAGGCCAGCATGGCCTTGCCGAGCGCGGTCGAATGAGCGGGGGCCCGGCCGCCGACGCGGGACGGGACCGCCGCGGCGAAGCGGCCGCCGACCTTGTCGAGGTAGTGCACCTCCGCACCGTCCAGGACGGCCAGATGGACGACCAGGCCGGTCTTGATCTGCAGGTGGTGCAGCCGGGCGGCGGCGGCCTCACGGATCCTGCTGTGCGCGCCGTCCCCGCCGCCGAGGCCGAGGGCGCGGCGCCCGAGCCCGTAGCCGAGTCCGGTGTGTTCGAGCCAGCGCAGCCGTACGAGCTGGTCGAGTATCCGGTGCGCCGTCGACCGGGGCAGCCGCGTGGACCTGGCCACTTCCTCCAGCGACAGCCGGGCGGTCCGGCCCTCGAAGACGTCCATGATCAGCGTCACCCGCTCGACCATCGACGGTGGCAGCTCGCGACGGTCCGGCACATGCACATCGAGAGCCTCATGGACAGCCGTCATGGGAGCCTCCAGTCACAGACTGAAATGAATTCTTGTTTTCCGGAATGTAACAGCGCCCCCCGAGCCCAGTGAAGACATGCGCGCACCCTCTTTTCGCCGCGCGGGGCACCGCCGGCCCTGCGGGCCCCCGCCGCCGCACGACCGGGCGCCTGCGCACCGTTGAGCCGGTCGATTGCCGACGAACCGTCATGAACCGGGAAATCTCCGGGTCCGTCCCACGTGACGCAGACCATCCTCTGTGTCCGCGATCTCTGGGTAGGTCTCCGGTACGGTGTCGAACGCTTCGGGCCCGAGAATCCACGGAGCAGTCCGCCGCCGAGTGACCACGGGACGCCCACCGGCGCACCCGTGCGACATCGCCCGTCCTGACGCCACGCGCTCGTGACACGACTGGGGAGTTTGATGTTCGACAAGGTATTGGTCGCCAACCGTGGAGAGATCGCGATCCGCGCGTTTCGCGCGGCGTTCGAGCTCGGGATCTCCACGGTGGCCGTGTATCCCCACGAGGACCGCAACTCCCTCCACCGGGCCAAGGCCGACGAGGCCTACCGGATCGGTGAGACCGGCCATCCCGTGCGCGCCTACCTCTCGGTCGACGAGGTCATCAAGGCCGCCCGGAAGGCGGGCGCCGACGCGATCTACCCGGGCTACGGCTTCCTGTCGGAGAACCCGGACCTCGCGGCCGCGTGCTCCGCGGCCGGCATCACGTTCGTCGGACCACCGGCCTCGGTGCTGAACCTGACCGGGAACAAGTCCCGGGCGGTCGCCGCCGCCCGGGAGGCCGGCGTGCCGGTCCTGAAGTCCTCCGAACCCTCCGAGGACGTCGACGCGCTCGTCGCCGCCGCCGACGGCATCGGCTTCCCGGTCTTCGTCAAGGCCGTCGCGGGCGGCGGCGGACGCGGCATGCGCCGGGTCGCCGAGGCCGGCGAACTGCGCGAGTCCATCGACGCGGCCATGCGCGAGGCACGCTCGTCCTTCGGCGACGCGACGGTCTTCCTGGAGCAGGCGGTGATCAACCCCCGCCACATCGAGGTGCAGATCCTCGCCGACGCCGAGGGCAACGTCGTGCACCTCTACGAGCGGGACTGCTCGCTCCAGCGCCGCCACCAGAAGGTCGTCGAGATCGCGCCCGCCCCGAACCTCGACCCCGAGCTGCGGGACCGGATCTGCGCCGACGCCGTCGCCTTCGCCCACCACATCGGCTACGTGAACGCGGGCACGGTCGAGTTCCTCGTCGACGAGCGCGGCAACCACGTCTTCATCGAGATGAACCCGCGCATCCAGGTCGAGCACACCGTGACCGAGCAGGTCACCGGCCGCGACCTGGTGATCGCCCAGCTCCGCATCGCGGCGGGCATGACGCTGCCCGAACTGAACCTCACCCAGGCCGACATCACCCTCAACGGCACGGCGATGCAGTGCCGCATCACCACCGAGGACCCGGCCAACGGCTTCCGGCCGGACACCGGCACCATCTCCGCCTACCGCTCCCCCGGCGGACCCGGGGTGCGGCTGGACGGCGGCACCGTCCACACCGGCGCGGAGGTGTCCGCCCACTTCGACTCGATGCTCGTCAAACTCACCTGCCACGGACACGACTTCACCAACGCGGCCCGCAGGGCGCGCCGGGCCATCGCGGAGTTCCGCATCCGGGGTGTGGCGACCAACCTGCCGTTCCTGGGCGCCGTGCTGGACCAGCCCGACTTCCGGGCGGGACACATCACGACGAGTTTCATCGAGGAACACCCGGAGCTGATCCGGGCCCGCCCCTCGGCCGACCGCGGCAGCCGCATGCTCGGCTACCTCGCCGAGACCACCGTCAACCGGCCGTACGGCCCCCGTCCCTCCGTCATCGACCCGGCGGACAAACTGCCGGTCCTGCCGGCCGGGACACCGCCGGACGGTTCCCGGCAGCGCCTCGCGGCCCTCGGCCCGGAGGCCTTCGCCGCCGAGCTGCGCGCCCAGTCGGCCGTCGCCGTCACCGACACGACGTTCCGCGACGCCCATCAGTCGCTGCTGGCCACCCGGGTGAGGACCCGGGACCTGCTCGCCGTCGCACCCCACGTCGCCCGGACCGCACCGCAGCTGCTGAGCCTCGAATGCTGGGGAGGTGCCACCTACGACGTGGCGCTGCGCTTCCTCGCAGAGGACCCGTGGGAACGGCTGGTGAAGATCCGGGAGGCCGTGCCCAACATCTGCACCCAGATGCTGCTGCGCGGCCGCAACACGGTCGGCTACACGCCCTACCCCACCGAGGTCACCGAGGCGTTCGTCGCCGAGGCCGCGACCGCCGGAATGGACATCTTCCGGATCTTCGACGCCCTCAACGACGTGTCCCAGATGCGTCCGGCGATCGACGCCGTACGCGCCACCGGCACCTCGGTCGCCGAGGTGGCGCTCTGCTACACCGCGGACCTCTCCGACCCCGGCGAGACCCTGTACACACTGGACTACTACCTGCGTCTGGCCGAACAGATCGTGGACGCGGGCGCCCATGTGCTCGCCATCAAGGACATGGCCGGGCTGCTGCGCCCGCCCGCCGCCCGCACCCTCGTCACCGCGCTGCGCGAGCGGTTCGACCTGCCGGTCCATCTGCACACCCACGACACGGCCGGCGGGCAGCTCGGCACGCTGATCGCCGCCATCGACGCGGGCGTGGACGCGGTGGACGCGGCGGTCGCCTCCATGGCCGGCACCACCAGCCAGCCCCCGCTCTCCGCGCTGGTGGCCGCCACCGACCACACCGAGCGCGCGACGGGCCTCTCCCTCCAGGCCGTCGGAGACCTGGAGCCCTACTGGGAGGCGACCCGCAAGGTCTACGCCCCCTTCGAGTCCGGACTCGCCTCGCCCACCGGCCGGATCTACCACCACGAGATCCCCGGCGGTCAGCTGTCCAACCTGCGCCAGCAGGCCATCGCCCTCGGCCTGGGCGACCGCTTCGAACTCATCGAGGACTGCTACGCCGCGGCCGACCGCATGCTGGGCCGGCTGGTGAAGGTGACGCCGTCCTCGAAGGTCGTCGGCGACCTGGCGCTGCACCTGGTGGGCGCGGGGGTGGAGGCGGCCGACTTCGAGTCCGACCCGGGCAAGTTCGACGTACCGGACTCCGTGATCGGGTTCCTGCGCGGCGAGCTGGGCGACCCGCCCGGCGGCTGGCCCGAGCCGTTCCGCACCCGGGCGCTCCAGGGCCGGCCGGCGAAGTCCGCGACGCCTCGGTTGTCGGACGAGGACCGCGAGGGGCTGAAGCAGTCGCCGCGCGCGACCCTGAACCGGCTGCTGTTCCCGGGCCCGACGAAGGAGTTCGACGCGCACCGCGAGACGTACGGGGACACTTCCGTCCTGCCCACCCAGGACTTCCTGTACGGGCTGGAGACGGAGACCGAGCACACCGTCACGCTCGACCCCGGTGTCACCCTGCTGATCGAGCTGGAGGCCATCTCCGAGGCCGACGAGCGCGGGTACCGCAGCGTACTGGCCACCCTCAACGGGCAGTTGCGTCCGGTGTCGGTGCGGGACCGGTCCGTCGCCACCGAGGTCAAGGCCGCCGAGAAGGCGGACCGCGGCAACGCGGGCCATGTCGCGGCGCCGTTCGCCGGGGTCGTCACCCTCCAGGTGGAGGAGGGCGCCTCGGTGTCGGCCGGTCAGACAGTCGCCACCATCGAGGCGATGAAGATGGAGGCCTCGATCACTGCCCAGGCCGCCGGGGTGGTGCGACGCCTCGCGATCGGCAGGGTCCAGCAGGTCGAGGCGGGCGATCTGCTCATCGAGACCGCCTGAGCCACCGGACCGGACTCCGGCCCCGGACAGCGCGGCGTCCGGTCCCCGCGGGCGCCTGCGCGCACCGGGGGCCGGACGTCCGACGGCCGGGTGCTGTCACGCGTCGTCGTCGTTGACCCAGCTCATGAGCTTGCGCAGCTCGCGGCCGGTGGTCTCCAGCAGGTGGTCGCTGTCGGCCTTCTTGTACTCGTTG
>NZ_JBFAJY010000013.1:0-162366 GCF_040655445.1 Streptomyces sp. NPDC050423 | reverse complement strand
GCAATGGCTCCACACCTACAATCACCACCGCGGACACACCGCGCTCAAAGGCCAACCACCCGCCAGCCGCGTCCCCAACCTCACGGGTCAGTACAACTAGGCCGTGTCCGCGGTGGCTGTCACAGCGCGGTCAGGATCCTGGGGCCGTCGTCCGTGATCGCCACCGTGTGCTCGGCGTGGGAGGCCCTGCTGCCGTCGGACGTGCGCAGCGTCCAGCCGTCCGGGTCGGTGTGGAACGCGTCCAGGCCGCCGCCGAGCAGCATCGGTTCGATGGCCAGCACCATTCCGTGCCGCAACGGCATCCCGCGGCCCGGTCGTCCCTCGTTCGGGACGCCCGGGTCCTCGTGCATGGACCGGCCCACGCCGTGGCCGCCGAACCCCTCCAGGATGCCGTAGCCGGCCGTGCGGCAGACCCGGCCGATCGCGTGCGCGATGTCACCGATCCGGTTGCCGACGACGGCCGCCGCGATGCCCGCGTCCAGCGCCGCGAACGCCGTCTCGACCAGCCGGGTGTCCGCGGGCCGGGCGCGGCCGACGGTGAAGCTGATCGCCGAGTCCCCGACCCAGCCGCCGAGCTTCGCACCCGCGTCGATGCTCACCAGATCGCCGTCGCGCAGCCGCAGGTCCGTCGGGATTCCGTGCACGACCGCGTCGTTGACCGACGTGCAGATCACGCCGGGGAACGGGACCGGGGCGAAGTCCGGCCGGTAGTTGAGGAACGGTGACCCGGCGCCCGCCTCGCGCAGGACGCCGCGGGCCACCTCGTCGAGTTCCCGCAGTGAGACGCCGATCGCCGCCGCGTCCCGGGTGGCCGCCAGAATCTGCGCCACGACCCGGCCGGCCTCGCGCATGGCCTCGATGGATGTGTCTGTCTTGAGTTGCACCATGCCAATTACTATACCGGTTCAGGCGGTATTAGAATGACGGCATGGTACGAACGCCCCTGACCCCCGAAGAGCACCTGCGAGGCGAGCGGCTCGGCCGCCTGCTCCGCGAGGCGCGCGGCCGCCGCAGCATGGTCGACATCGCCCGCAGCGCCGGAATCTCGGCCGAGACGCTCCGCAAGATCGAGACCGGCCGCGCCCCCACCCCCGCGTTCTTCACCGTCGCGGCACTGGCCGGCGCGCTCGGCCTCTCGATGGACGAACTGCTCCTGCGCTGCGCCCGGGAGCCGGATGCCGTCCCGTTGGCCGGGTAGCGGGAGTGGGGTGGGAGCGGGCCGTGCCGGGGGGTCCCGGCGGCGCCGCGCACCGCACCCGCGCCGGTGCGTAGGGTTGCGCCATGAGCCTTCAGGAGTTCGCCCGAAGCGAGTACGTCAGCCTCACCACGTACCGGAAGAACGGCACGCCCGTCGCCACGCCGGTCTGGGCGGCCGTCGAGGGGGACGAGCTGCTCATCTGGACCAAGGCCGATTCGTGGAAGGTCAAGCGGCTGCGCAACGACAGCCGCGTCCTCGTCACCGTCTGTGATGCCCGCGGCCGGATCGCGCAGGGCGCCCCGAGCGCCGAGGGGACCGGCCGGCTGCTCGATGCCGAGGGCACCAGCGCCGTGCGCCGGGCCATCAGCCGCAAGTACACCTGGAAGTGCTGGCTGCTGGACTACCCGGCGATGATCGTCCGGCTCGGCAAGCGGCCGCACACCGGGATCGCCGTCACCTTCTGAGCCCCGGACGCCCGCGTCGGTGGGGCGCTCGCCGCCGAGGCCGTGCGCCGCTCGCACCAGGGCCGAAAAGAGCGTGTAGCCGTCCCGTAACACACCTGCGGTCGAATGCCTGCGGACTGGAAGGTTCCAGCCGACGGCGGCCGAGGGCGACGGTGACGGTGCATCAACATGCGGTGTCCATGAGCGAGTTCGCACGCTACCTGCGGTACCTGACGCAGCTGCTCGATCCCGCGCGGGGCTGGTACGGGGTCTTCCACAGACGCGATCCGGAAGGGATGCGAGCCTGTCTGGAGGGCGCCGAGATCCCGCCCTGGGACGTGATGGAGTCGCTCCTCTCGGATCTCGCGACGGTGCGCGGCGCCGTGTTCGCCGAGCTGGAGTCGGTACGCGCGGCCGACCTCTACGCCGCCTCGGCCGCGGCCCATGACCGCCGCCACGGCGGACGGCAGCAGCTCGTGGAGCGCCTGGAGCTGATGCTGCGGGAGCAGGCGTACGCAGCCCAGCGGCTGCGTACGGCCCACGCGGGCGGCGAGGCGGGCGCGGTGGACGCCGAGTCGGCCGCCTGGGCCCGCGACGACCACGAACGCGCCTCGGCCCGCTGCGCGGAGCTGCGCCGACGGCTGGCGGCGGTGGCGGTGCCCGCTGGCTGGTTCCGCGACGAGACGGATCCGGTGGCCGGAGCACCCGGCAACGATTCGGGTGCGGGGCGGGATGCCGCCCCCGAGGCCGCGGCGGAACCGGCTGAGCCCGCCCGTGCCGCGTCCGTTCTCTCCACGCCCGCCCCAGACCCCGCCGCCTCCCCGCCCGTGCGCGGAAGACCGCGGGGTGCCCGGTTCGCCGGGCTGGACGTGGACGACGAGAGCCCGGTGTCCGTCGCGCCCGGCCTGCCCGTGCCGCCGGTGACGGCCGCCGCGCCGCGCGGCGCCCGGTTCGGCGGCGCGCCGGGCGTGGACGAGGACCCGGCCGCGCGTACCGCCGCCGCTCCGGACCCCGTGGCGCTGAAGTCGGCCCGGGACACCGTCGCGGCCCTGATCCGGCTGCGGACGGAGGGCCGCAGCGGGGAGGCGCACGGGGTGCTCTGCGAGGCGGCAGGGCTGCCCGCGGACCGGTTGCCGGTGCTGGCGGCGGAACTCCGGCGGGCGGGGCTCGACGCGGACTGGGCCACCCTGTTGTGGGAGGTCTCCTCGCTGTCCCCGGCCGCACTCGCGGCAGCGGCCGCCGCACTGGCCGGGGCGGGTCGGCCGGAGGACTGCGGCCGGCTGCTTCGCCAGGGGGTGGCGCGGCCCGCCGCCGAGATCGCCGATGCCGTGGTCGCGCTGGACCGGGCCGGCCGGGGCCCCGAGGCGCAAGCGCTGCTCGGCGCCTTCGTCCGGGTACGGAGCCCGCAGGACGCGGCCAGGATCGCGGCGGTCGATCCGCGCCGTCTCGTACCGCAACTGCTGGCGGCGGCCTGTGGGGTGTCCGAGGCGCGGGAGCGGGACGTGGTGCACGCGCTACGCGTGGCGGGAATCGGACAGCACCGGAACCTGCCCCACCGCCCCGGCTCCCCGGGCTCGACCGCACGGGTGTGAAACATGATCGACTCCGCTGGTTCACGGCGATGGTCTTGCCCCGCTGTGTGACGGGGCTTACGTTCTCCTCTACGCACGTGTCTACGGGCGTAGAAACTGCCAAGAGGCTCTCTGACGCCGCGTCGAAGGAGCAGCTCATGTCCCACGTCGTACGCGCCGCACTCGTCCAGGCGACCTGGACCGGCGACACCGAATCCATGATCGCCAAGCATGAGGAGCATGCGCGCGAGGCCGCCCGGCAGGGGGCGGCGATCATCGGCTTCCAGGAGGTGTTCAACGCCCCCTACTTCTGCCAGGTGCAGGACCCCGAGCACTACCGCTGGGCCGAGGCCGTGCCCGAGGGCCCGACCGTGCAGCGGATGCGGGAGCTGGCCCGGGAGACCGGCATGGTGATCGTCGTCCCGGTCTTCGAGGTCGAGCAGTCCGGCTTCTACTACAACACCGCCGCCGTGATCGATGCCGACGGCTCGTACCTCGGCAAGTACCGCAAGCACCACATCCCGCAGGTCAAGGGATTCTGGGAGAAGTACTACTTCAAGCCCGGAAACGCCGGCTGGCCGGTCTTCGACACGGCGGTGGGCAAGGTCGGCGTCTACATCTGCTACGACCGGCACTTCCCCGAGGGGTGGCGTCAACTCGGACTCAACGGAGCCCAGTTGGTGTACAACCCGTCGGCGACCTCGCGTGGACTCTCCGGCTACCTCTGGCAGCTGGAACAGCCGGCGTCCGCCGTCGCCAACGAGTACTTCATCGCCGCGATCAACCGGGTCGGCCAGGAGGAGTACGGCGACAACGACTTCTACGGCACCAGCTACTTCGTCGACCCGCGCGGTCAGTTCGTCGGGGACGTGGCCAGCGACAAGGAAGAGGAACTCCTCGTCCGCGACCTCGACTTCGGCCTCATCGACGAGGTCCGCCAGCAGTGGGCGTTCTACCGGGACCGCCGCCCCGACGCGTACGAGGGACTGGTGGAGCCGTGAGCAGCCTGCACCATCGCCACCTCGCCGTCAGCCCCGACTGGATGGCGCTCTACTACCGGCACCCGCTGGAGATCACCCACGGCGAGGGCCGCCACGTCTGGGACGCGGACGGCAACCGCTACCTCGACTTCTTCGGCGGCATCCTCACCACCATGACCGCCCACGCGCTGCCCGAGGTCACCAAGGCCGTCACCGAGCAGGCCGGGCGGATCATCCACTCCTCCACGCTCTATCTGAACCGGCCGATGGTCGAACTCGCCGAGCGCCTCGTCACCCTCTCCGGCATCCCGGACGCCCGGGTCTTCTTCACCACCTCCGGCACCGAGGCGAACGACACGGCGCTGCTGCTCGCCACCGCGTACCGCAGGTCGAACCAGATCCTCGCGATGCGCAACAGCTACCACGGCAGGTCCTTCTCCGCGGTCTCCGTCACCGGCAACCACGCGTGGTCGCCCACCGGCCTCTCACCGCTCCAGACGCTGTACGTGCACGGGGGCGTCCGCAGCCGCGGACCGTACGCGCACCTGAGCGACGGGGAGTTCATCGCGGCCTGCGTGGCGGACCTGGAGGATCTGCTCGGCCACACCAGGGATGCCGCCGCACTCATCGCCGAACCCATCCAGGGCGTGGGCGGGTTCACCTCACCGCCCGACGGGCTGTACGCGGCGTTCCGCGAAGTCCTGGACCGGCACGGCATCCTGTGGATCTCCGACGAGGTGCAGACCGGCTGGGGGCGTACCGGCGAGCACTTCTGGGGCTGGCAGGCGCACGGGGGCAGCGGTCCGCCGGACATCGTCACCTTCGCCAAGGGGATCGGCAACGGCATGTCGATCGGGGGTGTCATCGCCCGCGCCGACGTCATGAACTGCCTGGACGCCAACTCCATCTCGACGTTCGGCGGCTCCCCGGTCACCATGGCGGCCGGCCTCGCCAACCTCTCGTACCTCCTCGAACACGATCTCCAGGGCAATGCCCGCAGAGTCGGCGGGCTGCTCATCGAGCGGCTGCGGGCGGTCGCCGCCGGCTCGGAGTGCGTCCGGGAGGTGCGCGGCCGGGGCCTGATGATCGGGATCGAGCTGGTCAAGCCCGGCACGGACGAGGCGAACCCCGAGGCGGCCTCGGCCGTCCTGGAGGCGGCCCGCGAGGGCGGCCTCCTCCTGGGCAAGGGCGGCGGCCACAACACCAGCGTCCTGCGCATCGCCCCGCCCCTCTCGCTCTCCATCCCGGAGGCGGAGGAGGGGGCGGCGATCCTCGCCGACGCGCTGCAAGCGGCGGGGTGAGCCCGCGGGTGTGCGGCGCTCCCGGTTCCGGCGAGGGGGCGCCGCCGGTGCGGCACTCCCGCCGTGGCCGGACAGGGCCGATCGGGCCCGTCGGGCTACCGTCCGAGGCGGTCGAACTTCACGGAGCCCCCGTTGTTCTCGTCGTCGGTGCCCCAGATCGCGTGCCGGCCGGGCAGGAAGGCGATGGCCTCGATCTTCCGGTTGTCCCGCTCGGTGAAGAGGGTGAGCGGGACGAGGCCGGGCTTCGGCTTCAGGCGCAGTACCGCGTCATGGGCCACGTTGACGGTGAGCCGGCCGGCGTCGTAGACGGCGGAGGTGAACGGCCCGTCGGCCACGCCGGGGTCCGAGGCCGACGAGACCATGACCGTGCCGTCCCGGAGGACCTTCAGGTCGCTGATGTGCCGCACCCCGTCCTGCTCCGGGAACGGCACGGCGAACTCCTGCCGCGCACTGACGGTGCCGAAGTCCGGGCCGTACGCGCCGATGCGCACCGAGGAGGCGCGCACGACGGCCGGCCGGTCGCCGCCGCCCCGCGTCGCCCACACCGCGAAGGTCCGGCCCGAGCCGTCGCGGTGAAGTGCGAAGCTCGCGTATTCGTCGCCGTCGCTCCGGCCCGGCAGCGCTACGGGGCCGCCCTCGGCCGTTGCCCGGCCGTTCGCCACGACGATGTGGAAGGCATCGCCCCTGCCGGCCACGGCGATGTAGTGCCCGGGGCGGCCGGGCACCGCGTCGAGCGCCTCCAGGCCGGCGGGGAGCACGCCGAACCACGGGAGTTCCCTGACCACCGGGTCCTGGCCGGGCCGCAGACATACCGTCGCCACCCTGGACTCGCGGGGCCCCGTGTTGTCCCGTACGACGACGGCATCGGCCAGGCCGGAGCCCACGGGCGCCCCCTCGGCCGGCGCCATGCCGCTCACCCCGCCCAGGGTGCCGGAGCCGACCCGCTGCCAGCCGTCGGACGGGCCGGCGGTCCCGGTGGCCGGGGGAGAGGTGGCGAACGACGCGCACAGGACGACCGAGGCGATGACTGCGTTTCTGATCATGGAGCGAAGCTAGGCGGCCGCCCTCGGGTCCGGGGAGGACTGCCGCTCGCCGTCCGGAGGGTTCCCCCGCACGGACTCGCGGCACTCGCCCGTCCGGGGCGGAGCGCACGACCCGGCCCGGGTCCGCACCCGCGCGGCAGCACCGTGGACCGCCGTGGGCCGGGCTGGGCCGGTGGAGTGCCGGACGGGTGAAACGGAAACGTCCTCGGCGGTTGGCCGCAGCGGTATTGCCACAGTGGGCAACCCACTTCTACGTTCTTCACCACGCACCGGTCTACGTGCGTAGACCCATTCCGCCGCAGTGAGGAGGGGCACATGAGCCGCACCGTCGTCCACGGCGGCCCCGTCATCACCGCATCCGACGAGATCCATGCCGATGTGCCTCATCGGGGCGCATGGGGCGAGCAGGAACGGTTCATGAGCGAACGCCGTTGATCCGACGCGAATGGAGCAGAAGCCATGGCACGCACTCTCATTACTGGCGGACTGGTGATCACGGCCTCCGACGAGTTGCACGTTGATGTGCTCATCGACGGCGGTCGGGTCGTGGCCATGGCCACTCATGACAGCCATGGGTGGACGGCGGACCATGTCATCGACGCTGCCGGGAAGTACGTGATTCCGGGTGGCGTCGACGGGCACACCCATATGGAGATGCCGTTCGGCGGCACGTTTGCCTCCGATACGTTCGAGACCGGCACCCGGGCCGCGGCGTGGGGCGGCACGACAACGATCATCGACTTCGCGATTCAGTCCAAGGGCGGGTCCCTGGGTGAAGGGCTCGACGCGTGGCATGAAAAGGCCAATGGGAAGTGCGCGATCGACTACGCGTTCCACATGATCATGTCCGATGTGAACGAGTCCTCGCTCAGGGAGATGGACGGCCTAGTCTCGGCCGGCGTCACATCGTTCAAGCTCTTCACCGCCTACCCGGGAGTCTTCCTCTCCGACGACGGCCAGATCCTGCGAGCCATGCAACGCGCCGGCTCCAACGGCGGCCTGGTGATGACGCACGCGGAGAACGGCCTCGCGATCGACGTGCTCGTGGAGCAGGCGCTGGCCCGCGGGGAGAGGGACCCGCGCTACCACGGTGAGGTCCGCAAGGCGCTGCTCGAAGCCGAGGCCACGCATCGAATGATCAAGCTGAGCCAAGTGGCGGGCGCTCCTCTCTACGTGGTGCATGTCTCGGCCCAGGAGGCTGTCGCCGAACTGGCGCGAGCACGGGACGAGGGACTCCCCGTGTTCGGCGAGACGTGCCCGCAGTACCTCTTCCTGTCGACCGACAACCTCGCCGAGCCTGATTTCGAAGGTGCCAAGTACGTCTGTTCCACGCCTCTGCGTCCGAGGGAGCACCAGGAGGCTCTGTGGCGTGGGTTGCGGACGAACGATCTGCAGGTGGTGTCCACGGATCATTGCCCGTTCTGTTTCAAGGGGCAGAAGGAGATGGGGCGGGGGGACTTCTCGAAGATCCCGAACGGCATGCCGGGCGTCGAGAACCGCATGGACCTGCTGCACCAAGGTGTTGTCGACGGGAACATCAGCCGCCGCCGCTGGATCGAGATCGCCTGCGCCGCGCCGGCTCGCATGTTCGGCCTGTATCCGAGGAAGGGCACGATCGCACCGGGTTCGGACGCCGACATCGTCATCTACGATCCGGCGGCCGAGCAGGTTCTGTCCGCTGAGACGCATCATATGAACGTCGACTACTCGGCCTACGAGGGCAAGCGCGTCACGGGGAGGGTCGAGACGGTGTTGTCCCGCGGGGTTCCGGTGATCGACGACCGCGCCTATGTGGGGGAGGCGGGGCACGGAGCGTACTTGCCACGGGGTATGGGCCAGTACGCCGATTAGTCTGCCATCGCCGGTGCCGAGGGGGCTCGATACACTTGGACCGCTCGGGTTGGGGAGCGTGACACAGACGGGAGAGCGGGGATGACGGCAGGTGCGGGCGACCTCGGGGACCCGCCTGCCGAGGTACTGGCGGAAGCGGCCGCCGCGTTCGGAATGCTGGCGTCACCCGCGCGGTTGCACATCGTCTGGACGCTCGCGCAGGGCGAGAGCGATGTGACGGGGCTGGCGGAGCGCGTGGGCGGCGCACTGCCCGCGGTGAGCCAGCATTTGACGAAGCTGAAGCTGGCCGGTCTCGTGCGCTCCCGGCGGGAGGGCCGGCGGCAGGTCTACTTCGTCGACGACACCGACGTGGTGACGGTGGTGCGGCTGATGGTCGGACAGTTGGCCGACCGCGCGGCGCAGGCACCGTCCCGTCGGCTCCGTGACCTGTTCGCCTGAGGCCGCCGGTGCTCACGGCCGTCGTCGGCGGTGGCCGTCGGGTCCGTCCCGGACGCCGGCCGTCCACCGGGGGACGAGGAGCTCGTCCTGCCCTGGGAGGGCCTGAACATGACGGATTCCGGGCCGCGTTGGCGCTGGCTGGCGGTACCGGTGGCCGCCCCGGCGGTCTGGGGCGTCGCGCGTGGCGGCCACCCCTCCACGCCTGATGCCCCGCCACACCCCGCGTCCGGCGGGTCTTCCTCAGAGCCCCGGCCGGGCTCCGGTGATGACGCGCACGGGGGTTCTCCTGAGGGGGCGAGGGGGGCGGGGCGGTGGGATCAGCCGTACGAGAGCTTGGAGCAGAGGTCGTCGTCGGCGGAGCGGGCGTCGTGTGCGACCTTGGAGGGCACTGCGGTCGGTGCGGCGGAGGCGGTGGCGGTGGGGTTGTCCGCGTACGACTGCCCGAGGATCACGTTGATGCCCGCGGCGGTGGTGGAGCGGAGCTCCGCGGCGGCGAAGAGCCGGGCGACGGTCCTGGCCCCTTCCTTCTGACCCGGCCCGTACTCGATGACGGTGGTGCGGTAGTCCTGGCTGCTCGCCGTCGCGGTGCCGGTCACGGTGAAGTCCGCCGCCTTCAGTCCCGCCGCCGCCCGGGAGGCCAGACCGGTGTGGGTGGTGCCGTTGTAGACGGCGACCGCGATGCCCGCGCCGGAAGGCGGCTCGTCGGCGCCGGGCGACGGGGAGGACGAGCCGGAGGGCTTCTCGCCGCTGGCGTCCTGGCCGTCGAGGGTGCGGTCGGCCTTCAGCGCGGCCCACAGGGCGTCGGCGTCCGGCTCGACGATCGCGACGCGCGCTCCCTCGTACCGCCAGGGGATGGTGATGAACTTGGTGTTGTGCAGGTCGATGTTCTTCAGGGCCATGACGAAGGAGATCAGTTTCTCGGCCGACCCGAGGCCGGGGTCCACGGTCATGGACTTGGTGGCGGCGTTCGCGAGCGGAAGCAGCTTGGTCGGGGTCAGCCCGTCACTCTTCACCTTGTTCAGCAGGCTGGCGACGAAGGCCTGCTGGCGTTTGATGCGGCCTATGTCGGACCCGTCCCCGATCCCGTGCCGCAGACGTACGTAGTCCAGGGCCGCCCGGCCGGAGACGGTCTGTTCCCCCTTGGCGAGGATCCGTTTGCCGCGGGTGGCCCGGTTGGGGTTGATGTCCTTCTCGTACACGTCCTGCGGCAGGCACACCTGGACGCCGTCGACCACCTCCGTCAGCTCGGAGAAGCCCTTGAAGTCGACGACGACGGTGTGGTCGACGCGCAGACCGGTGAGCGCCTCCACGGTGTTCTGGGTGCAGGCGGGATTGCCCTTGGCGGTCTGGCCGACGGAGTAGGCCGAGTTGAACATGACATGGGACTCGGGCCGGCTCCAACTGCCGTCGGGCAGTTTGCAGCGGGGGATGTCGACGAGGGTGTCGCGGGGAATGGACACGCCGACGGCGTGCTTGCCGTCTGCGTACACGTGCAGCACGAACGCCGTGTCGGAGCGGCCGATGTCGCCCTTGTCCCCGCCGCCCAGTTCGCTGTTGCCGTCGGTCCGCGCGTCCGAACCGATGACCAGGACGTTCTGGCCCTTCGAGGTGGCCGCGGGCCGGTCGTCGGAGATCCCGTCGGCACCGAAGGTGTCGATGTTGCCGCTGAGCTTGAAATAGGCCCAGCCGGCCCCCGCGGTCACGAGCACGAGCAGCGACAGGGATATCCCGAGCACGAGCCGTACCCGGCCGCGCTTGCGCCGTCGGCCGCGGGCGGCCGCCCGAGCGCCGTCGCGGCGCACCGGTGCCGTCTTGTGGCTGCCTGTCATGTGTGCGCTCTCATTCATCCGGTTCATCCAGAGGAGACGACTGACCCCGCCCCAAGGTTGTACAGTTGCGCAATCTAGCAATCTTAGAGACGGGTGCGGTCACCGAGGCGCGCACCGGAACGAGCGAGGGAATGGGTGAGTTGACGCATGCTCCGCAACGGACTGGAACCCTGGCATCTGCTGATCGCGGCGATCGTGCTCATCGTGCTGTTCGGGTCGAAGAAGCTGCCGGACGCCGCCCGCGGGCTGGGGAAGTCGATGCGCATCCTCAAGAGCGAGGCGAAGGCGATGAAGGAGGACTCCCCGCCGCCGGCGGCCGCCCCGGAGTCCGCCCCGGCCGAAGAGGCGCAGGCGCGGACGATCCGGGCCGCCCCCGGTGACGCCGCCTCGGCACGCCCGGTCCCGGAGGGCGACGCGGCTCCCCGCTGAGTCTCCGTCCGGAGGCCGGTGCGGGGGCCTCCGGTGGCGCTCGCCCTGTACCCGGCGGATACGGTGGCCGGTGTGCGGGGCGCCGCGGGCGCGGGGTCCGTCGCGCCATGCGAGTCCATGACAACGCTTCAATAGTTGCGCAAGCTCTGAACTACAATGAGCGCGTCACGCCGGAGCGGCCCACGGCAGGCCCGGCCCACCTCACCTCACCCAGGAGAAGCAGCACACATGGGCGTCAGCCTCGCCAAGGGTCAGAACGTCGTCCTCAACCAGGACGGCACCCCGCTCGCGGATGTCTCCATCGGCCTGGGCTGGGACGCCCGGCCGGTCGGTGGCACGGACTTCGACCTCGACGCGTCGGCGATCGTCTGCGGGCCGGACCTGAAGGTCGTCTCCGACGAGCACTTCGTCTTCTACAACAACCTCACCAGCCCCGACGGCGCGGTGCGGCACACGGGGGACAACCTCACCGGCGACGGGGACGGCGACGACGAGCAGATCCTCGTCGACCTCGACGGCCTCGACGAGAAGACCGTGCAGATCGTCTTCGCCGTGTCCATTCACGACGCGGAGACGCGCGGCCAGAACTTCGGCCAGGTCAGCGAGGCGTTCATCCGGGTCGTGGACAACCTGACCGGCCGCGAGATGTGCCGCTACGAACTCTCCTACGACGCTGCCGGGGAGACCGCCATGGTCTTCGGCGCCCTCTACCGAAGGGGCGGTGAGTGGAAGTTCCGTGCCATCGGCCAGGGGTACGCGTCGGGCCTGGCCGGGATCGCCACCGACTACGGCGTGAACATCGGCTGACTCCCTTGCGCGGCAAGGCTGACGACAGTCCTGGGTATCGATCTCACCGGGGGACACGCATGAACGGGCCTGGCCAGGTGCGGCCGAGCGACCGGATCCACTTCGAGCGCGTGCTGGATCAGGCACTGAACTCCCCGTCGGTCCGAGAGGCGCTGAGCCGCGCGGACGGGGCCGTGAACGCCGAACAGCTGCGTACCCGCGCGCTGGCGGCGAGCGCCGAGATCGCAGCCGTCGCGGACGCCGAGTACCGCGGCCTCTTGCGGGGGCTCGGCCGGACGGACACCTCCGGCGGCGTCCGGCCGAGCCCCGGGAGCTCGTCGGATTTCCGGGGCGGGCTGATGACCGCGCTGGTGGTGCTCATGCCCAGCGTGGTGGCCGTGGCCTCCGCCCTCTTCCTGCTGCTCGGGTACGGCCTGCGCCTGAGCGGCGCGCAGCCCCATCTCGCGGACGGGCTGGTGACCGCCGGGTGGACGGCCGCGCTCGTGGCGGCGGCGGCCGCGCTGGCCGGCATCATCGCGATGATCGTGGCGGCTTCGCGCAACCGTTCCACCTCCTACGACGCCCACTCCGGTGACGAGCGCCCCGAGGTGGAGCGGGAGCGCGAGCGATGGCAACGAGCCCTGCTGGAGCGGGGGATGGTGCCGTTTCTGCACCGCGGGGTACGCGAATCGCTGGCAGGGGAAGGCAGTCGACCGCCCGCACGCCCCGCGTTGCCCGGGGCGGCCGACACCGCGCGTGACCGCCCGCCCAGCTCGTCGGACCGGGGCTTCACCGCCCCCGGCTACGCGAGCCCGGACTTCAGCAGCCCGGACTTCGCCGGACCCGGCTCCTCCGGGGCCGAGTAGCCCGCCGGCACCCGGGGGGACGCGGCGGCACCTGCCGCGGCCGTGGACTCAGCTCGGCGTTTGAGTGCGCAGGTCGCTCGACCTGCTGATCTGCGGTTCTTCCCGGGACAGCGGAGGCGGCCGTTCTCCATGCTTCGAGATGTCGAGTCACGAAGTACGAGGGAACGGCCGCCGCCCATGAGTCTCCCGGTCGCCGCGTCTGCAGGCGCGGCGTTGGACGTGTTGTCCCGCTTTCGGGTCCAGCTCTGCGAAAGTCTCTACACTCGCCCGGATGCGCTCTTCGAGCTCACGGACGCGGTGCTGTGCTCGGACGGGCCGGTGAAGACCCTGGTCGAGCTGTCACTGGCGGTCGAGCACCGGCGCGGGCACGGTGCCCTGCACTCGGCGCTGGACCGGGTCTGGCTGGAGCCGACACGGTGGCGCCGCGCACTGGCCTCACTGCCGCTGCCCAGGGCGGCAGATGGACGGATCGTCTTGGCCGTGGACGTGAGCAACTGGCTCCGCCCCGATGCCCCCACCAGTGAGGACCGGCTGTTCTGCCACGTCTACGGACGCCACACCCGCGGACGTGGACCGCTGGTGGCAGTCGTTCCTCCGCAGATTCGATCTCGAGCACACTTTCAGGCTGATGAAGCAGACCCTCGGCTGGACGGCCCCCAAGGTTCGCCGTGCCGACGCCGCCTACCTGTGGACCTGGCTCGTCATCGCCGCCCACACCCAGCTCAGCCTCGCCCGGCCTCTCGCCGAGGACCTGCGCCGTCCCTGGGAACGACAGGTGGCCGAACCCCGGCGCCTCACCCCCGCCCGCGTCCGCCGGGGGCTTCGCAACATCCGCGTGACAGCAGCCTGCCCGGCACCCGCACCGAGACCGTACAGGCCTGGGCCAGGATGCCCGCCCGGTTCGATGAACACGCACCGACCAACTCGCTGACGTGATCCCGACTCCGCTGTCGATCCACTGCTTATGCCAACAGCATTGACCTAATGGTGTCCAGCCGGTTGGATCATGACGATTGCGGAGAATCCGCTGCACACGCCGTCAATACCATGGAGAACAGCGAAGATGATGGACACGATCGTCGTCGGCGCGGGAATCGCCGGCCTCACCGCGGCACGCCTGCTTCGCGCTGCAGGGCAGCGTGTCGTCGTGATCGAGGCGCGAGACCGCGTTGGTGGGCGGATGTGGACGGACCGGACGGCGGGGTTCTGCGTCGATCGTGGCGCCTCGTGGATTCACGGTGTCACCAACAACCCGCTCGCCGAACTCGTTTCCGCGCTCGGGATCGACACCTACGAGTTCACGGTGGGGAGTTTTCAGGCCGGTGGTCGGCCGATCGCCAACTATGACGAGTCTTCGTGCCTGCTGGGCGATGACGAGGCCCGAGAGTGGACCGTCGACGTCGACGCGGCGGACGGCCTTGTGCAACTGGCTGCCGCGTCGATGGGCCACGACGAGAGTTACGCCGCCGCGGCCGAGCGGGCCCTTGCCACGACCGGCTGGGAACCCGGGCGAGTCGAGCGGGTCCGCGCGTTCTATCGCCATCGCACCGAGGAGCAGTGCGGTGCGGAGGTCGAGCAGGTCGCCGCTCACGGACTCGACGAGGACACCATCGACGGTGACGAAGTGGTCTTCCCCGGTGGCTACGACGAGATCCCCCGGAGGCTGAGCGAAGGGCTCGACGTGCGCCTCGGAACCGCCGTGACCGCCATCACCAGGTCGGCTGCGGGAGTGCGGGTCGACACGCGCGAGGAGTCCTTCCAGGCCGCCCAGGTGATTGTCACGGTGCCGTTGGGCGTGCTCAAAGCCGGGGCGATCCGGTTCACGCCCGCCCTGCCCGAGGCCGTCGCGGGACCGATCGACCGGCTGGGAATGGGCGTGTTCAACAAGGTCTTCCTGCAGTTTCCGGACCGGTTCTGGCAAGACGGCGTCTCCGTGATCCGGCAGCACGGCCAGGCCGGCGTCCCCTGGCACTCCTGGTACGACATCTCCGCGGTGAGCGGCAAGCCGATGCTGCTCACCTTCGCCGGCGGTGCTTGGGGCCGGGAAATCGAGCAGATGACCGACGAAGAGGTGGTCGCGTCGGTGCTCAGGCCCCTGCGCAACATCTACGGCGACCGCGTTCCCGAGCCCGCCGCCCACTGGATCACGCGCTGGGGCATGGACCCGCTCGCCCTCGGCTCGTACTCCTACATCGCCGTCGGCTCCTCCCACGAGGATCACGAAGCGCTGGCGGGCCCGGTTGACGGCGTTGTCCACTTCGCGGGAGAAGCAACCTGGGGAGCCGCCCCGGCCTGCGTCGACGGGGCGCTGCAGTCAGGGCACCGCGCGGCCGAACGGATCCTCGGCTCACCGGTCTCCCTGGCTGTACTGACTCGGGCATACACAACGGCGGAAGACCAGCAGGCCGAGTGACCCGCGGAGTCAAACGCCAAGATCAGGTGGCGTCGTGATCGAACGAGGGCCGCTCCGCAGACGCCGGGGCGTCCTTCCCGAGGGAAACGGGGCTCGCCGTCCGGTGTGCGGCGGGCTCCGCCGCGTCGTCGGCCGCGCCGCGTACCGCGTTCGCGACCTCCGTCAGCTCCTGCCTCGGGTCGAGGGCATCGCGGATCTCGTCGAGCCCCAGGCCGTCGCCGTCCAGGACGTGTTTGCGCACGAACGTCCTGGGATTCAGGTCCTCGAAGTCGAAGTCCTTGAACTCCGGGCCGAGTTCGGACCGGATCTCCTGTTGCGCGTTCTCGGAGAACTCCCGGTACTTCCGGATGAACGCCGACACGTTCTGAATGAGCCCCGGCAGCTTGTCCGGTCCGAAGAGGAGTACCGCGAGGACGGCCAGTGTGACGACTTCCAGCGGGCCCACATCAGAGAACACGGTGCCACTCCTCGACCCTCACCGCCCCGGTGCCCTGTGCGCCGTCGGCTTCTCGCTTCGGTCTCCAATACTCTATAGATTGCGCAAGTGAAGAAGTGATAGGGGTCGGCGCACGTTGGGTCCGGGGCCGACGGTTACCTGCCGTCCGGGCCCGCGGCCAGGACGCGGCGGGCGCCGCGTACCACCGCCTCGTCGATCATGCGGCCCGAGTCGTCCACGGCCACCCCCGAGCCCGCCCCCTCGAACCGTTCGATCAGCGCGTGGGCCCGCTCCAGTTCGGCGGCGGCCGGGGTGAAGACGTCGTTGACGACCGGGACCTGACCGGGATGGATGCAGCTGCGGCCGCCGAATCCCAGGCGTTTGAGCGCGGTGGTGGACCGGCGCAGGGCGTCGAGGTCGCGGAAGTCGGTGCTGACCGGGCCGAGCGGCGGGGCCAGCCGGGCGGCCGCGCAGGCCAGCACGAGCTGTGTCCTGGGCCACAGCAACTCCCTCTGGTCCGGCCCGGGTTCGATCCCGGTGTCGGCGCACAGATCGGCCTCGCCCAGCTGCATGCGGGTCACCCGCGGCCCGTGCGCGATCAGCGGGGCGGACAGCAGGGCGGCCGCGCTCTCCAGGAGCGGGCACAGCGCGATCCACGGGGCCGCGGACAGCGCGTCGGCCACGGCGACGAGATCACCGACCCGTTCGGTCTTGGCCACCATCAGACCGTTGACGGCCGGCAGGGCCACCCCGCGGGCGTCGGCGACCGCCTCCCGGCCGGGGTTGACCCGCACCCAGATCTCCGGGCCCGCGCGCCGGACGGCCGGTGCGATGCCCTCCAGCCATGCCGAGGCCGTGGCCCGCGCGTACTCCTTGGAGCCGGGGGCGACGCCGTCCTCCAGGTCCACGATCACCGCGTCGGCCCCCCTGTCGAGGGCCTTCGCCAGCATGTCCGGGCGGTCGCCCGGTACGTACAGGGCGGATCTCATGCGCCGTCTGCCTCTCTGTCCCGCTCGAATGGAACCGGCCGCTGAGCCCGACCGGAGTGGCACGCGGTGGGGGTGGGGGTGGGGGCCCGCCCCCACCCCCACCGCGATGCGCTGGCTGCCGTGCCGCGTCGCTCAGCTGCCGGTCGGCCGGTGCAGATAGGAGCCGACCGCCTTGTCACCGACCTTGCCGTCGGCCATGATCCGGTTTCCGCGCAGGAAGGTGTCGGTGACCCGGGCCGTCAGCTCGAAGCCCTCGAAGGGGGTGTACTCCTGGGTGGATTCCGAGTCGGCCGCACGGACGGTCCAGCTGCCGTCCGGGTCGACCAGCGCGATATCGGCGTCGAGGCCGACGGCGATCCGGCCCTTGGTGGGAAGGCCGTAGCGCTGGGCCGGGTTCCATGCCGTGAGAGCGGCGATCCGGCCCAGTGGCAGGCCGCGCCGGGTGCCCTCGGTGATCATGCCGGGCAGTAGGTACTCGGCGCCGCCGAAGCCGGACTTGGCAAGGAAGATGTCGTCCGCGGGCTCGCCGAACTTCAGCTCCTCGCGGCAGCAGGCGTGGTCGGAGACGACCCAGTCCACCGTGCCGTCCAGGACGTACTCCCACAGGGCCTCGACGTCCTCGCGGGGACGCAGCGGCGGGTTCACCTTGCCGCCGAGGCCGTGTGCGGTGTCGATGTCGGCCAGCAGGTGGCCGACGGTGACCTCGCGGCGGAAGTCGATGTGGGGGAACGCCCTGCCCATGCGTACCGCCGCGTCGACCGCCTTGCGGGAGGACAGGTGCAGCAGGTTGATGGTGGGCAGGCCGGTCTCGTGGGCGAGGTAGGACGCGATGGAGACGGCCAGCCCCTCGGAGTGCTGCGGGCGGGAGGCGCTGTAGGCGGCCAGACCGGTCAGCTCGCCGGCCTCCTCCACCAGCTTGGTGTACGCCGTCATGATCTCGGCGGTCTCGCAGTGCAGGGACAGCGAGATCTGGTCGGCGATGTCGGGGAACTGCTCACGGGCGGCCTGGATACCGCGCATCACGAACTCGAAGTGGGCGTAGTCGTAACGCTCGCCCTCGGGTGTCATGAGGAAGGAGCTCTGGTCGGCCGAGCGGCCGTGCAGTCCGTGGCTGCCGTAGAACATGAACACCTTGAACGAGGTGACACCGTGGTCACGGACCAGGGCCGGGATCTCGGCGATGTGGCCCTTGGACATCGGGGCGAGGTGGTAGGCGTAGTCCACATGGGCGCGGCCCTCGGACAGTTCCAGCACCTCGGGGAAGAAGTCGGCGTATGTGCCGCCCTTGTTGAGGTAGTACTGCCCGGTGCGCATGTAGCTCAGCGCCGAGGTGACACCGCCCTGCGCACAGGCGCGGCTCTCGCTCGCGGCGTCCTGGTCGAGCGGGTTGTAGATGCCCCAGTGCTGGTGGGCGTCGACGACACCGGGGAAGGCCAGCTTCCCCCCGCCGTCGACCACCTCGGCGGCGCCGGTGACGTCGATTCCGGGGGCGACTTCGACGATCTTCCCGTTCAGGACGGCGATGTCCGCCACCCGCGGCTCGTCCTGTTCGTCGGTGACGACCCGGACGTTCCTCACTACGAGGTCGTACTCGGTCATGATTGGCCTCCTGCCACTGTCTTCAGCTCGGCCAGGGGGCTGAGCAGATCTTGGATACGGTCGAGTCCGGCGAGGTTCAGGCCCCGGTCCATCACGAGAGTGATGGCGGAGCCGGACAGCCGGCCGGCGGTGTTGTCGCGGAACTTCAGGGCGAGTTCGGCGTCCGAAAGCGGGCGGTCGGGGCCGCCCCGGTTGCTGAGCACCTCCTGCCGCCAGACGCGGCCGTCGGTGTCATGGGCGGTGAGCACCGCGGGGAACTGCTCGGGGAAGATACCGGTGGCCAAGTCGTCGGCGACGACCTCGACCTTGGCCATCAGTTCCCGGCGGGCGGGGTCGCGGGCGAGTTCGTCGGAGAAGTCGTCCAGCCCGAGGCCGAGTCCGCGCCCCCCGCCGAGAAGCCCGGCGGCCACCATGTAGGGGCCGGAGAACTGGGCCTGATAGCCCGTCTCGGGGGCGCGCTTGCGGTCGATCGGCTGGCCGATCGTGCGGACCACCGGCGCCGGCACGCCGAGCACGAGACGCTCCACGCGAGCCGGGTCCAGGCCCTGCTCGCGCAGCGCCATGGCGGCGTCGGCCGCAGTGTGGGTGAAGTGGTTGGCCGGGTACGGCTTGAAGAAGATGCCGGGCACGGCCCACTCGGTGCCGAGGCCGTCGGTGATGGCCGTGGGGTCGTAGACGCCGTGCAGGAACGCCTCGAAGAACCCGAAGCGCCCCTCCAGGACGGTGGGCGGTCCGGTGAAGCCGCGGCGCACCAGCTGGGCGGCGGTGACGGCGGACTGCGCGGCCAGACCGCAGTGCAGCCGCTTCACGGTGCCACCGGTGCGGTTCGCCTCGATGATGCCGCCCGCCATGGAGGCCGTGATGCCGAGGACGTCCACGAGGCCGTCCGTGGTGAGGCCGAGGAGCAGCCCGGCGGCGACGGCGCCGCCGAGCGCACCGCAGATCGAGGTGGCGTGCTGCCCGTGCTCGAAGAAGGTGGAGTTCCCGGAGTCGCGGTCGTAGCCGGCCATGCCGAGCCGTACGCACACCTCCAGGCCCACCGCGATGGCCCGGATGGTGTGGCGGCCGTCCGCGCCGGTGGCCTCGGCGGCGGCGAGCGCGGCGGGGACGACGGAGGCGCTGGGGTGCAGGACGGACGGCAGATGGGTGTCGTCGTAGTCGAGGGAATGCGCGAGCACGCCGTTGGCGAGAGCGGCGAGCGGGGCCGGCACCCGTGTGCCGCCGCCGCCCACGACCGTCGCCGTCGGCCGTCCGCCCTGTTCGAGGACGTGCTCGACGATCGCGGCGGAGGTGGGCAGCCGGTGGGCGGCCACACAGAGACCGAGGACGTCGACGACCCGTTTGCGGACGCTGTCGTCGACCTCGCGCGGAAGGGCCTCGTACGAGGTCTCGGCGGCGAACTCGGCGAGGTGCCGGGCGAGGGTGGGCTCAGCCACGGCCGTCACCCGCCGACGGGTCGCTCACCACGGCCAGCGGGCGCACGGGGGACCCGGTGGCACCGAACAGCGGCAGCGGCGACAGCACGAAGGTGAACTCGTGGACCTGCCGGGCCGCGATCTCCTCCAGGTCGAGGGTCTCGATGATGTAGATGCCGGACTCCACCAGGAGGACGCGGTGCGCGGGCAGGCTGGCGTGACCGGCTCCCGGCGCCAGCCGTTCGAAGGCGATGGAGTCGGCGCCCGCCGCGTGCACCCCGCGTGCGGCGAGCCACTGTGCCCCGGCCTCGCCGACGCCGGGGACGCCGGAGTCGTTGCCGATGAAGTCCTCGCGGTCCGGGCCGTCGAACCGGCGCCCCCAGCCGCTGCGGACGAGCACGACGTCACCGCGCTCCACGGGGGTGCCCTGAAGGCGTTCGGCGGCCTCCAGATCGGCGACCGTGATCTCCTGGCCCGGCTCGCAGACCTCGGTGCCGAGCGCTGCGGGCACATCGAGCAGGACACCCCGGCGCACCATCGGGGCGATGGTGTGCACCCCGTGGTCGGGGTAGACGCCGCCGATCCCGGCGGTCCGGGCGTCGGCTCCGCCGTACAGCTTCCCGTTGTGGGAGACATGGGCGAGGGCGTCGATGTGGGTGCCGACATGGGTGCCCATGACGAGCATGTCGTTGGCGGCCGAACCGCCGTCCGCGCGTACCCGGTCGCCGTGGCGGCGCGGCAGGGTGTGCCAGTAGGCGGGGTGGTTGGGTGACTGGGGCATACCGATGTGGAGCCGGCGGCCGAGGTCGAGGACGCGTACTCCCTCGCGTACCGCTGCCAGGAGCGGATCCCGCCTTCCGGTGGGCGCCGGCTGGATGATCGATGCAGTCTTGTTCATGGTGCGTCCCGTCTCTGTCTCTGTGGTGCTGTGTGCTGCTGCCGGCGCGGCGGGGCCGTGGCCACCGCCTCGGTCAGGAGACGACCTTGCGCTCCCGCAGGGCCGCCAGTTCCTCGGGGCCGACGCCCAGTTCGCCGGTGAGTACGTGTTCGGTGTCGGCGCCGAGCGCGCGTCCGGTGAAGCGGATCGCTCCCGGTGTGCCGGACATCCGCCACATGACGTTGTGCATGAGGAGCGGGCCGAAGTCCTCGTCCTCCACGGTGGTGAGCATCTCGGTGGCCCGGATGTGGGGGTCCTCGACGAGGTCCCGCGCGTCGTAGACGGGTGCCACAGCGGCGCCGGCCTCGGTGAACTCGGCGATGACCTTCTCGCGGGTGCGTTCGGCGATCCAGCCGCCGACGAGGCCGTCGAGCAGATCGGCGTGGGCGGCCCGGCCGCCCCCGGTGGCGAACCACTCCTCCTGGACGACCTCTGGATGGCCGACGAGTTCCAGGACGCGTTCGGCGATCCGCTGGGCGCTGGTGGAGACGGCCACCCAGTGGCCGTCGTGGGTGCGGTAGGTGTTGCGCGGGGAGTTGTTGGTGGAGCGGTTGCCGTGCCGTTGCGCCACGGCGCCGAGCTGGTCGTAGACCGTCGGGGACGGCCCGACGGCGGCCATGATGGGTTCGATCAGGTTCATGTCGATGACCTGGCCGCGGTGGTCCGGGTCCCGTTCCCGGTGGTAGAGGGCCATGGTGACGGCGGACGAGGCGGCGATCCCGCAGATGGTGTCGGCGAGGCCGAACGCCGGGAGCGTGGGCGGGCCGTCGGGTTCGCCGGTCAGATGGGCGAAGCCGCTCATCGCCTCGGCGAGGGTGCCGAATCCGGCTCGGGAGGCGTAGGGGCCGGTCTGTCCGAAGCCCGTGACGCGGACGAGCACCAGGCCCGGGTTGATCCCGTGCAGGACCTCGGGGCCGAGGCCCCATCGCTCCAGGGTGCCGGGGCGGAAGTTCTCCACGACGACATCGGCGTCCGCCACCAGGCGGCGGAAGAGGGCGGCCCCGTCCGGATCGGAGAGGCTGAGGCCGACGGTGCGCTTGTTGCGCGATATCTCCTTCCACCACAGCGGTATGCCGTCCTTGGACTCGCCGTGGCCGCGCATCCCGTCCCCGGCGACCGGGTGCTCGATCTTGATCACGTCGGCGCCGAAGTCGCCGAGCAGCTGGGCGCACAGCGGCCCGGCCAGGATGGTGGAGGCGTCGATGACGCGGATGCCCCGCAGGGGGCCCTGTCCGGAGTCCGGGGCCTCCCGCGCCGGGCCGGCCTGTGCCGAAGTCGTCATGGTGCGTCCTTTCGTTCCTCGGCGGTCTCCCGTACGGAGCCGAGGTCGGCGGAGATGTTGTCGGCGGCCGAGGTGACCCATTCGCCGAGCTGACGGCTGCTGGCCTCGCTGAACATGGCCTTCGTCCCGCACACCGAGACCGACCCCACGACCTGGCCGATCGGCCCGTGCAGGGCGGCGGCGACGCTGGCGGCCTCCACCTGCCGTTCCCCCACGCTGACCGCGTAGCCGGTGGCGCGGATGACGGCGATCTCCTCGCGCAGCGTCGCGGCGGAGGTGATGGTGGCGACGGTGACACCGTCCAGACGGTGGTGGTCGATGTAGTCCTCCACCTCGGAGTCGGGGAGCGCGGCGAGGATGGCCTTCGAGGAGGAACCGGCGTGCAGCGGGTGGCTGGTGCCGAGCGCCACCGACATCCGGATCTCCTGGCGGGAGAGGATCTGGTCGACGTACACCCGGGACCAGCCCTGGCGCAGCGAGAGGGTCGTGGTCTGGCCGGTGCGCTCGGACAGGGCGATCAGATGGCGGTGGGCGATGGTGGGGATGTCGAGTTCGCGCATCGCGGCGAGCCCGATGGTGAGGGCGCCGGGGCCCATCCGGTAGGCCTTGGTGTCCTCCTCGAAGGCGAGGAAGTTCCCGGCCACGAGTTCGCGCAGGATGCGGTGGGCCACTGCCTTCGGCAGCTCTGTCTCCCGTGCGATCACCGAGACACCCTGCGCGTGCGGGGCACGTGCCACGGCGTCGATCACCGCGAGCGCTCGGGCGATCCCGGAACGGCTGCGGCTGGTGTGCTCTTCGGTGTCATCGATGACGGTCATGGGATCCTCGGTCGGTCGGCCGCCCCGTCCGCGGGGCCGGCGTGGGTGGTCACGGCGGGTGGAGAGCCCGGCGGTGTCAGGAACCGCCGGCGACCTCCGTGATGACCTCGATATTGCCTCTAACGGCGTTGGAGTAGGGGCAGATGGTGTGGGTCAGGGCCACCAGCTCCTCCAACGTCTCCTGCGGGCATTCGGGCGCCGTGACGGTCAGCCGGACCGCGATCGCGTACGCCCCGCCCGGGACGGTGCCGAGGGTGACGGACGCGGTGACGGTGACCGGTCCTGCGGTGACGCGCCGACGGCGCTCGGCCACGCCCAACGCGCCGCCGAAGCAGGCCGCGTACCCCGCGGCGAACAGTTCCTCCGGGTCGGTGCCGGTGTCGCCCCCGGCGCGCTCGGCAGGCCGGGTCAGGGCCAGGTCCAGCGAACCGGTACGGGAGCGTGCGCGTCCCGCGCGGCCCCCGGACACGTCCACGACGGCGGTGAAGACCGGCTTGAACGACGGCTCGGCGGTGGCCGCGTGGGCCAGTACGTGGGCGGCCACGGCGTCCGCGAACTCCTGCGGCCGTTCCTCGGCGACGAAGTCGGTGCCGCCCTCGACACGGACCAGCGGGGCGTCCGGGAACGCCGCCGTGACGACGTCGTTCATCCGGTCGAGGACATCCTCGCTTCCGTGCAGCAGCAGGGTCGGCACGCCCTTGAGGGCGTCGGTGTCGGTCCGGTGGGCGAAGACGGCGCGGTAGGCGACGCCGTAGTCCGGGCCGACGCTGAGGTATTCGGCGATCTGGCGGCTGCACGACTCGGCGGAGATGGTCGGATAGAGCCACCGGACCCGGTTCCAGGCGACCTGGAGGTGGCTGCCGTCGAGGGCGGGGAGGTAGCCGGGCGCGTAGCCGGCGGCCTTCTCGGCCCGCTCCTCGTCGCTGTAGAGCGGGATGCCCTGGAAGACCAGGCTCAGTACCCGGTCGCGCCGCAGGCGCGTGGCCTCGGCGCAGATGATCGCGCCGGTGTGCTGGCCGAGGAGGTGGATCCTGTCGAGCCCGAGGGCGTCGGTGATCTGCCACAGGGCCGCGGCGTACTCGGGAATGGACCACGGGGCCGGTGCGGCGTCCGACATCCCGAAGCCGGGGATGTCGATGGCGACGGTGTTGAGGCCGTGCGCGCCGAGCGCGGCCATGGCCGGTTCGTAGGTGGCCGAGGAGAGCGGTGACTGGTGGACGACGACCAGGGCGGGTCCGGTGGTGTCGCCGGAGCGGCGGTAGTGGACCTGACCCCACGGCAGTTCGAGGTATCCCCGGTGGGCGGTGCCCCTCAGATGGGTGGCGTGGGCGCTCATTCCGTCACCGCCATCGCGGCCATGATCGCGACCACGTGCTTGATGCCCATGCGGTAGTCCTCCAGGCGGATGTGCTCGTTGGGGCCGTCGATACCGGCGTCGGCCCTGGAGACGCCCACGCCGACGATGGGCAGGTGGGCCAGGACGCCCTGGTTGCCGATCCACTGGGTGTACGGCTCGATCAGGGGCTCGGCGTCGTAGACGGCGCGGGCGGTCTCGGCGACGAGGCCCACGAACGGATCGGTGTGGTCGGTGCGGTGCGGGGAGCTGGAGGCCATCACATCGAGGACCACGTCCTCGAAACCCGCCGCGGTGAGGTGGGCGCGGACGGCTTCCAGGACCCGCTCGGGGTCCTGGCCGGGGACGAGCCGGATCTCGACCTTGGCGGTGGCGGTGGCGGGAATGCCGAGTGTGACGTCGTCGGCGTTGTTGCCGCCCTCGATGCCGGCGATGGTGAACGTCGGGACGGTACGGATGGCGACGGCGGCCTCGGAGTCGCTCAGGCCGCCCCGGAAGGCGTCGACCCCGGCCCGGCCCTTCAGGAACGCGCCGTCGAACGGCATCGTCCCCAGCAGGGCGAGCTCGGCGTCGGTGGGCACTCGGGCACCGTCCGCGAAGCCCTTGACGGCGGGGGTGCCGTCGGGGTTGACGAGTGCGGCCAGCGCGCCGACGAGCCGAGCGGTGGCGGACGGCAGCAGCGCGGTGTTCTGGCTGGTCAGCTCACGGCTGAGGGTGGTGGAGGTGAGCCGCAGGTAGAGGACGCCCTTCTCGCCGAGCTTCAGCAGCGGCCTGCCCTCACCGTCGCACCAGGAGTTCTCCCACAGCGCGGCGTCGGCGGCGAGCCGGTCCGCGTACGCCCCGACGAAGGAGCCGAGGCCGGGACTGTGCAGCCACTGCTTCCCCTCCATGATGTACCGGCTGGTGACCGGGGGCTCCTGGCCGGAGAGCCGCCAGGCGGCCGCGGCGTGCACCCGTGACATGAGGGCGCCCTTGTCGTCGGCGACACCCCGGGCGTAGAGCCGGCCGTCGTGAATCTCGGCCGCGTACGGCGGACTGATCCACTCGGATTCGTCGCCGGTGGGCTCCACCTCGACGTCGTAGTGGTTGAAGTGGAGGAGGCGCTGCTCGCCCCCGCCGATCTCGGCGATGACGTAGGGATGCGACTTCTCCCACGGGACGACCTCGGCGGTGCCTCCCCAGCGTTCCACGGATTCCTTGAGGAACTCCGCCGTGGCGGCCATCTGTTCGGGCTCCTGGCGCCTGCTGCGCAGACGGCTGAGCTCTTGGAGTTCGGTGACGAAGGTGTCGAAGTGCTCGTCGACGGCTCTGAGGGCGGCGTCGAGGTCGATCTCGGGCATGGGCGATGCTCCAATTCCGGGGATGCGGGCGGCCGGCGGGGACGCGGGGCTGCCGGGGATTGCGGGTCGGCGGGGTGCGGACCGTTGGGTCAGCGCATGACGACTCCGCCGTCCACGAAGATCGTCTGACCGGTTGTCATGGCGGCTGCGGGACTGAGGAGATGGGTGACGGTGAGGGCGACGTCGAGCGGTCCGGCCATCCGGCCGAGCGGGATACTCGCCAGCTTTTCCGCCATGTAGTCGCCGTTCGCCCGTACGTCCTGGGTCATGGCGGTCGGGACGATGGTGGGGCCGACGGCGTTCACCCGGATGTTGTCGCGGGCCCACTCCAGGGCCAGGACCCGGGCCATGTGCATGACGCCGGCCTTGCTGACGCAGTATCCGAGGGTGTCGAGCACCGCGATGTGGCCGTTGGTGGAGCCGATGTTGACGATGCTGGCCGCACCGGCGGCGCGCAGTGCGGGGTAGGCGGCCTGTGACATCCGGAAGGTGCCGGTGAGGTTGACGTCGATGACCCGGACGAAATCCTCTTCCCGCATGGTGGCGGCCGGTCCCCTGCTGACGATCCCGGCGTTGTTGACGAGATGGTCCAGACGGCCGTGGGCCGCGACGGCCTCCTCGACCGTGTTCCGGCAGGACCGCACGGAGGTGATGTCGAGATGATGGCGGGTGTGCCCGTCACCGGCGGGCAGGGCCTCCTCCCACTCCTCGGGGGGGACGATGTCGGCGGCCGCGACCGTGGCGCCGAGCGCGGCCAGGCGGGCGGCGATGGCGGCGCCGATCCCGCGGGCGGCCCCGGTCACCAGGGCCACCCTGCCGTCGAAGCGCACGGGGTCGTTCTCCGGGGCGCTCATGCGCCGATCACCGTGTTGTCCTCGGCCCAGAACGCGAACCTCTTCTGGGCGAGCCGGATGATGAAGTGCGCGATCAGACCGAGCACCGACAGGACGACCAGGACCGCGAACATCCCGGCGATGTCGAAGTTGTAGTTGGTCTGGAGCAGCAGGTACCCCAGGCCCTCCTTGGCTCCGATGAACTCTCCGACGACCGCCCCGAGGATCGCGAACACGATGCCGATGTCGAGGCCGGCGAAGATGAACGGCAGGGCGCTGGGCAGCCGGACCTTCCGGAACACGTCGAACTTGCTCGCCCCGAAGACGGTCATCATCTGCACCCGGTCGGCGTCCGCCGAGCGCAGCCCCTCGACCACGTTGACCAGCACGGGGAAGAACGAGATGACCGCGGCCATCACGACCTTGCTGGTCATGTCGAAGCCGAACCAGACCACGAACAGCGGCGCGAGGGCCACCTTCGGCACGGTCTGGAAGGCCACGATGTACGGCATCAGGGTCTTCTCGACCAGCCTGACCTGGGAGATGGCCGTGCCGAGCACGAGCGCGGCACAGACTCCCAGCACGAAGCCGAACAGCGACTCCATCATGGTGACCTTCACATGCGTCCAGAACATCGCGTCGGACAACTGGGTGACCAGTGCCTCGGCGATCTGGCTGGGCCGGGGCAGCACGTACTCGTCGACCCCGAGAGCCGGGATCAGGTACTCCCACAGGAGCACGACGGCCACGAAGACTCCGGGGACCAGGATCCACTCGGGATGGTCCCGCAGGTCGCGCCGACGCCGGGGTTTGCCGGGCGTCTCGGGGACGGCCGCCGGGCCGTTCTGGCCGGCGGGTTCCGTCCCGGCGTCGCCGTTGTCCGGGCCTTCCTGGGTCTTCGTCATGAGCGGCCTCATCAGTCGATCACGCCTTGGGCGTTGAAGTAGTGGCGGATCCGCTCGACGTAGACGCCGGCCCGGTCGGAGGCCATGACGCCGAGGTCGCGCGGGCGTTCGATGTCGATGTCGATGACCTCCGCGATCCGGCCGGGCCGGGGGCTGAGGACCACCACCCGGTCGGAGAGGAACACCGCCTCGGGAATGGAGTGGGTGACGAGCACGACCGTCTTGCCGCTCTCCCGCCAGATCCGCAGGAGTTCGACGTTCATGTACTCGCGGGTCATGGCGTCGAGCGCGCCGAACGGCTCGTCCATCAGCAGGACCGCCGGATCGTGGACCAGGGCGCGGCAGATGCCGGCCCGCTGCTGCATGCCGCCGCTGAGTTCGTCCGGGTACTTGTCCTCGAATCCGCTGAGCCCGACCATCTCCAGCAGTTGTCCGGCCCGTTCGCGGTAGGCGGCCCGGTCGAGACGCTGGATCTCGACCGGGACCATCACGTTCTGCAGGATGGTGCGCCAGGGCAGGAGGGTGGCCGCCTGGAAGACCATGCCGACCTCGGGCAGCGGTCCGTCGACATCGCGTCCGGCCACCCGGACGGTGCCCCCGGTCCTGGGGATGAGCCCGGCGAGGATCTTCAGCAGGGTCGTCTTGCCGCAGCCCGAGGGGCCGACCACGGAGATGAACTCACCGCGCCTGACCTTGAGGTCGATGTCGGACAGTGCGTGGGTGGGTTCGGACTTGCGGGGGCGGTAGATCTTGTTCAGACCGCCCAGTTCGATCCAGCTGCTCTCGTCCGCTTCCGCGACGGCTGCCGGGTTCCGGCGGCGCCCGAGGGTCTTCACGGCCATGGTGGCCTCCTTGCTTTCCTGCTCCTGGCGTCGCCGCCGGCTACTTGGTGGCGCTCTTGGCCTTGCTGATCACGGCTGCGCCGTCGAAGTCATTGGCGCCCTTGAGGAGGCTGCTGTCCCACAGGGCCTTGATGTCGGGGTCCTTGGTGATGGTCCCGGAGGCCTTCATGTAGTCGGCCGTCTTGGTCCAGGCCTCGTCGCTGATCGCGCCCCAGTTCTTGAAGGACTCCGGCTGCCCCTCGGCCGGCACGGCGGTCTTCACCCAGGCTTCGAGGATCCGGGTGTCGTTCCCGATCCGGTCGTCGGCCTTCTTTCCCGAGAGGATCGCGGGGAAGACGCTGTAGCCGTCCCGCATCGCGGCCTCGGGGTTGGCGGCGGAGAAGAGCATCCCCTTGTACGAGGCCCGCAGGAAGCGGGTGAGTTCGTCCTTCTTGTTCTTCAGGGTGTCCTCGCGCACCGCGTAGGTCAGCGAGCGGATTCCGTCGAACCGTTCGCCGTTCTCCAGGTAGTTGAACTGCTTGCCGCTCAGTTCCAGCGTGGTGTACGCCTGCGTGTACAGGGCCAGCGCGTCCACCTTGCCGCTCTCCAGTGCGGAGAGCGCCTGGCTCCCGACACCGACGGGGAGCAGGTCGACGTCCTTCTCGGCGTTCAGGCCGGCGTCCTCGGCGAAGGCACGGGCGTACGGCGCTGAGCCGGACGCAAGGCTGATGACGCCGATCTTCTTGCCCTTGAGGTCCTGCGCGCTCTTGATCTTGCTGTCCGGGAGGGTCGCGATGCGCCACGGCCAGTTCTGTACGAGTCCGCCGATCGCGACGACGGGGACACCCTTCTCCCGGGCGGCCAGGATGGCGCTCGCGTCGGCGGGTGTGATGTCGGCGCTGCCGGAGGCGACCGCCTGGACAGCGGCCACCGAGCCGTCCGTGTTGATCGTCTTGACGTTGAGGTTCTCCTCGGCCAGGAAGCCCTGCTTCTCGGCGACCGAGTAGGTGGCGACCTCCTCCTTCGGCCCGATGACGGCGGAGGCGATGGCGAGCTGGATGGTCGAGGTCTTCTTCCCCGAGCCGGAGCCGGCGGAAGAGTCCGAGGAGGTTGCGCCGCCGCAGGCGGCGAGGACGGTCATGGCGGAGAGCGTCACGGCGGCCGCGCCGATCCTCTGGGAGTGCTTCATGGTCGTTACCACTTCTGTTCGGGGAGAAGGGGGCTGTCAGCCGTGTACCGGGGTGCTGGTCCCGGTCTCGCTGAGGTCGTTGTAGACGTGCTGTTCGGCGATCAGCCCGTCGCGCAGGACGAACACGTCGGTGTACCGCACGCCCTCGAAGGGCTTGCCGTCCATGTCCTCGCCGTAGAGCGTGCCGAGCGAGGTGACGGTCACCAGACCGTCCGGGGTCCTTCCCTCGAAGTACGGGCCGCGGTGCTTGCGCACCCACCGGTAGCGGCCGCGCTGGTCGGCGACCATCTCCGGCAGGGATCCGTACACCGCGCCTCCGGGGAAGACCAGGCGCGGTTCCTGGGTGAGCAGCCTTCCCGCCGCCTCCAGTTCACGGTCCTCGCAGAACTGGAGATAGCGGTCGATGGTCTGTGCGGGGGCGAGCGCGCCGGTGGTCATGAGCCCGCCCGCCTCTCCAGGGCCGCTTCCCACTGGTCGCGCAGCGGGTGCTCGGCGGGACCGGACTCGGTGATGATCCGCATCAGCCGTGCGACGGCCGCCTCGCGCCGGGTGTCGAGCAGGCGTTGCTCGTCCTCGGCGGGCCGCAGCGCGTCGAGTTCGCCGGCGCCGAGCACCCCGTGCCTGACCAGCAGGGCCTCCATGGCGTGCAGACGCTGGTCGGTGACGTGCAGCTCGGTGCCGAGCTGGAGCACCAGGTCGAACAGCTTTCCGGTGTTGCGGTCGCGGAAGTACTCGAATTCCTCGGTCATGGCGGCCTCAGTTCTCCGGTTTGGTCGCGGTCAGGACGGCCCAGGGGAAGTGCCACTCACGGCGCTCCCCCCAGCCCTCGGGGCTCCTGCCGGCACGGCGTTCGTCGAACGGCGTCCAGTGGGCCCCCGTGAGGCCGGCCCGCGCGCAGATGCCGACGAGGTCGGTGGCGAACAGGTCCCGGAAGAACGGCTCGTTGTTGCGCTCGGCGTGCTCGTGGATCGTCGCGTCGCGGAACGGGTCGCCGGTGGGGTTGAACTCCAGGAAGCTCATGGTGCCGCCGGGCTTGAGGAGCCTGGCCGCCTCGACGACGGTCTCCCGGACCGCCTCCGCGGGCATCTCGTGCAGCACCATGGTGCCGGTGACGATGTCGCAGGAGGCGTCCTCGACACCGGTGGCCCGGCCGTCGCCCTGGCGGTAGGTGATGGCGGCTCCGTCGGCCTCCGCCTCGGCGTGCGCGAGGCGCAGGCCGGGGGCGGCGAAGTCGATGCCGATCACCTCGGCACCGGGGTACCGGGCGGTCAGCGGGCGGGTGCTCTTGCCGAAGCCGCAGCCGATGTCCAGGACGCGGGTGGCGCCGGGCACCTCGGGCAGCGCCGTCTCGGTGAACAGCCGGTGGAACTTGTATCCGTCGTTGTCGCGCAGCATCACGATCCGCGCGCCGAGCTCGTAGACGTAGGCGCTGAGGTCGTCGGAGTCGAAGCCGCCGGGCTGGATGTGGATGTCGTAGTCCGTGTACCAGCCGGGCAGTTCGACGCCGGGGTCGAGTTCGAGGCGGCCCCTGGGGGCGCCCTGGATGTCGTCCAGCTGCCCGCGCAGCTCCTCGGCCCGGTTGACGACGGCCTCGCCGACGGTCTTCCACAGCATCTTCTGCTGGACGCGCTCGAGGTGGCTGTACCAGGGGTACAGGCTGAGCTCGCGCAGCCGCCCGGTGGCGGCTTCCACGGTGCCGGCGGCCGGACCGGTCGCCGCGTACTCCTCGGCGAGGGCCGGATAGACCGTGTCGGACCAGCGCTTGCGCAGCGTCAGGATGAAGTCGATGGACGAGCGTTCGTCGAGGGTGAGCTGATCCTCGATGTCGATCATGTATCTCTCCTGTTCGGGCGGGGACGGCGGGCCGTGCGGTCCGGGCAGCGGCGAGGGGAGCCGCGGCGGCGGGGATGCACGGTGGCCGTCCGGGAACGTGACGGCGATACGGGTGCGACCGGGAGGGGCCGGCCGGGGACTCGCGGTCCGCGCCCGCGTGGTGTGCGGGCGTGCCGGGCGGCGGAAGCGGTCCTGATACGACGGGGTATGCCGAGGATCGCGGTGTGGAGAGGGTGGCCTGCGCGGAGGCCGGCCGGGGACGGGGTGTCCGTGGTGATGGCGGAACGGGGGACGGGGGTGCGGTGTCCGTGGTGATGGCGGAACGGGGGACGGGGGTGCGGTGTGGTGCGGTGTGGCGTGAAGAAACGTTTCTCTTTGGGTCTCTTCGGGTCAGTGGGTCTGGGCGAGGAGTCCGGCGCCAGTGACGGCGTCGGTCAGGAAGGTTCCGGCGAGCCGGCCTTCGTACACGGCCTCCAGCGCGGTGCGCGGGGCGTTGGCGTCGCCGACGACGTGGACTCGTGGTGCGCCGTCCCGGGCGTCGAGCGCCCGGTACAGCCCGTCGTCGGCCACCGGCAGTCCCACGTCCACGACGGCCGTGACGCCGGTGAGTTCTTCGGTGTGGCCGCAGAGCGTGTCACGCAGGACGACCGTGCCGGTGTGTGCCGCCACCACGTCCCGCATGAGGTGCGACCGGATTCCCAGTTCGCCCATCCGGCTGGTCAGGGCCAGCCGGGAGTACGTGGTGATCTTCGAGGCGAAGGACGCGGTGGGCGACATCATGTGCACCCGGGCCCCCTCGCGGGCGAGGCTCTCGGCGACGGAGGCCGCCGCCCAGGTGCCCTGGTCGTCGCGGACGAGGACCGTACCGCGCAGCGGTGAGTCCGGGTCCCCGAGTCCGGAGACCGCCTCCAGGATGTCGAACACGGGCGGTCCGTCAGGCAGTTCACGCTTCCCGGGACGGGCGCCGGCCGCCACCACGACGTCGTCGAAGCCGTCCAGCCGCCCGCCGGGCAGCAGGTCGTCAACGGTCACCCGCTCGGTCAGTCGTACATCGACGGCGGAAGCGGTGAGTTCACGGACGAGGTCGGTGACCATCAGGCCGAGCCGCTCCCGTCCGGGCACCGTGGCCGCGACGGAGACGCGGCCGCCCAGCGCAGGGCCGGCCTCCGCGAGGGTGACCTCGTACCCGGCGCGGTCCGCGGCCAGAGCGGCCTCCATCCCGGCCGGCCCCCCGCCGACGACCAGCACGCGCCGGGCGGGCGCGTGGCCGGGCGGTGCGGGCAGGGCCGTCCGTACCCGCGCCCACTCGCGTTCGGCGCCGACCTCCGGATTGACGACGCAGGCGATCGGCAGGCTCGCCTCCAGTCGGCCGACGCAGCCCTGGTTGCAGGCGACGCAGGAGCGGACGTCGTCCGGACGGCCCTCCTCGGCCCGGCGGACCAGATTCGGGTCGGCGATGTGCGGGCGGGCCAGCCCGACGAGGTCCGCCTCTCCCGCCGCGACGAGATCGGCCGCCTCCGGAAGGCTGTCCAGACGGCAGACCGCCAGCACCGGGAGATCGGGGAACTCCGCCTTGAACAGCGCCGCGTGGTGGCGGAACTGAGCGTGCCGGAAGCTCATGTCCGCCATTTGCGTGCCCAGCGAGTAGCTGCCGTGATAGGCGGCGTGGCTCACGTGGACGTACAGCAGCGGGAACTCCTGCCGCAGCCGGCCGACGATCTCGACCATGTCGGGGGGTGTGAGCCCGCCGGGGAGGAACTCGTCCGCGCTGATGCGGATGCCCATCGGCAGGCCCGGCGCGGAGGCGAGCACCTCGGTGAGCACCTCGCGGGTGAACCGGAGCCGCCCGTCCGGGCCGCCTCCGTAACCGTCGGTGCGGGTGTTGGTGAAGGGGGAGAGGAACTGTTCGATCAGATGGCCGTGCCCGAGGTGGATCTCGACGCCGTCGTACCCGGCCTGCCACATCCGCCGGGCGGCGGCGCCGAAGGCGTTCACGACGGTGGAGATGTCGTCGCGGCCCATGGCGTGCGGTATATGGCTCCCGGCCGTCCAGGGGGTGGTCCCCGGCGACCAGGCGGCGGTGCGGGTGGCGTCCCCGGCGGCCTGGCGGCCCGTGTGGAGCAGCTGGGCGAACAGCCGCGTGCCGTGGACCTGTACGGACTCGGCGATGCCCACGTAGTGCGGAATGGAGGAGTCGTCGAAGCTGCCGAGGCTGATGTGGCGGCCGGCGCTGGTCGGGTGGACCCGGATGCCCTCGGTGATGATGAGCCCGACACCCCCGCGAGCCCGTTCGCCGTGGTACGCGGCAAGACGCTCGGTGGGGTGATTGTCGTGGCCGAAATTCGTCGTGTGCCCGGGAACGAACACCCGGTTGCGCAAGTGGACTTGACCGAGCTCGAAGGGGGACAGAAGGGTACTGACGTCAGATCTTGTCACTATTACTCCCTCCCGAACGGGGGGTGGCGACCGGGACCGTTCCGTTCACAGGTACGCCGTTCGATTGAACGGAACAATAGGAACCGCCAGATGGCCGAGTCAATGAGTACTGGTCGGTAACTTGTGCTGTTGGATTTCGATCACTTTCGGCCGTTTCTCTCCCGTGGTCCCGGCGTCGGCCGCGGGAAGGTGATCGCGGGCTTCGAGAGCTGGTATGAGGAGCCGGTGGCACCTGGTGCCACCGGCGCTCACGGATGATCAGTGGACGCGCGTAGAGGACCTCTTCCCAAAGCCCGAAAAGCAGTCCAGAATCGTCCCCCGCGGCTCGCTTTCGGGGCCGCGTTGTACAAGGCCCGCCGCGCACTCATGTGGAAGGATCTGCCGCAGCACGCCACTCAGGGGCAGCGCCCCGGAGCCGTTGACGGCGTGCGCTTGAGTACCTGAGGACCGGTGTTCGGGAGAGGGCGGCACGCGCACCGGGCGACTACGCCGGCACACCGGTCCTACCGGCCGCGCCGGTCACGGCACGTACACCCCGCGCGCCACCTGTCAGTACCTGGACTAGGAGTACCTGGCATGGACTTCGGACTCGTTCTGCAGACCGACCCGCCCGCCTCGGCCGTCGTCGGCCTGATGCGCCGCGCCGAGCGCAACGGCTTCCGCTACGGCTGGACCTTTGACTCGGCGGTGCTCTGGCAGGAGCCCTTCGTCATCTACAGCCGCATCCTCGAACACACCGAACGCCTCGTGGTCGGGCCCATGGTCACCAACCCGTCCACCCGTACCTGGGAGGTCACCGCCTCCACGTTCGCCACCCTCAACGACATGTACGGCAACCGGACGGTCTGCGGCATCGGACGCGGCGACTCGGCGATGCGGGTGGCCGGCCGCCGCCCCAACACCCTGGCCAGGCTCGGTGAGGCGATGGACGCCATCCGCGACCTCGCGGAGGGGCGCGAGGCGGTCATCGACGGACAGCCGGTGCAGATCCCCTGGATCAAGGACGGCAGGCTGCCCGTCTGGATGGGCGCCTACGGTCCCAAGGCCCTGGCACTCGCAGGGCAGAAGGCCGACGGCTTCATCCTCCAGCTCGCCGACCCCTTCCTCACCGAATGGATGATCAAAGCGGTACGGGACGCGGCGGCCGATGCGGGCCGCGACCCGGACTCCGTCACCATCTGCGTCGCGGCCCCCGCCTACGTCGGCGACGACCTCGACCACGCCCGCGAGCAGTGCCGTTGGTTCGGCGGCATGGTCGGCAACCACGTGGCCGACCTGGTCACCCGGTACGGCGAGCACTCCGGTCTCGTCCCCGAGGCGCTGACCGCGTACATCGCCGGACGCTCGGGCTACGACTACAGCCACCACGGCCGGGCCGGGAACCCCGACACGACCTTCGTACCGGACGAGATCGTCGACCGGTTCTGCCTGCTGGGACCGCCGGCCGCGCACATCGAGAAGCTCCGGGCCCTGCGCGACCTGGGCGTCGACCAGTTCGCCGTCTACAACATGCACGACGCCCGCGAGGCCACCATCGACGCCTATGGCGCCGAGATCATCCCCGCCCTCTCCGACTGACCGCCTCCCCCAGGTCGTACCCGTCCCGCGCCCCGCCCCGCACGGCACCGATTCCGAGCGAAGGGTCCAGCCGTCATGACATCGACCGTCCCACCGCCACCACCGCAGGACCGGATATCCCAGGCCCCGGGCCGCATCGGACTCGCCCCGGGCGCCGTCCCCACCGACAACCGGTTCGTCAACGACGACCTGCTGCCCGTCCCGTTGGAGCGGCGCGACTGGACGACGTACAACTTCGCCGCTCTCTGGGTCGGCATGGCCCACAACATCCCGTCCTGGCTGCTCGCCTCCGGTCTCGTCGCCCTCGGCATGGACTGGAAACAGGCCGTCTTCACCATCGCGCTCGCCAACCTGATCGTGCTCGGCCCGATGCTGCTCACCGGGCACGCCGGACCCAAGTACGGCATCCCGTTCCCGGTGCTGGCCCGTGCCTCGTTCGGGCTGCGCGGCGCCAATCTGCCGGCCCTGATCCGGGCCGCGGTGGCGTGCGCCTGGTTCGGCATCCAGACCTGGATCGGCGGCGTCGGCATCTTCACCCTGCTCGGGAAGATCTTCGGCGGCTGGGCGAAGGCGTCCGAGATCGGCGGGCAGCCGTGGACGCTCTGGCTCTGTTTCGCGGTGTTCTGGGCCGTCGAACTCGCCATCATCTACCGGGGGATGGACGCCCTGCGCCGGTTCGAGAACTGGGCGGCGCCCTTCGTCATCGTCGGCGCGGTGGTGCTGCTGGTCTGGGTCGCCGTCAAGGCGGGCGGCTTCGGCCCCCTGCTGGACCAGCCCTCGAAGCTCGGCTGGGGCAAGGACTTCTGGCCGGTCTTCTTCCCCTCCCTGATGGGCATGATCGCCTTCTGGGCGACGCTCTCGCTGAACATCCCCGACTTCACCCGCTTCGGCGCGGGCCAACGCGCCCAGATCCGGGGCCAGTCGTTCGGTCTGCCCACCACGATGACGCTCTTCGCGCTGCTCTCGGTGCTGGTGACTTCCGGCTCGCAGGCCGTGTACGGCGAGGCGATCTGGGACCCGGTCCAGCTGGTCGCCCGCACCGACAACGTCTTCGGACTGCTCTACGCCCTGGTGACCGTGCTCATCGCGACCATCTCCGTGAACATCGCGGCGAACGTGGTGTCACCCGCGTACGACCTGGCGAACCTCGCGCCGAAGTTCATCAACTTCCGTACCGGCGCGCTCGTCACGGGCATCGTCGGCGTGCTGATCATGCCGTGGAAGCTCACCGAGACGCCCGAGCTGTACATCTTCACCTGGCTCGGTCTCGTCGGCGGGCTGCTGGGTACGGTCGCCGGCATCCTGATCGCCGACTACTGGATCGTCCGGCGCACCGTGCTCGACCTCGCCGACCTCTACCGGCCGGGCGGCCGCTACTGGTACACCAACGGCTGGAACTGGCGGGCCGTCACCGCCTTCGCCGTCGGCGGCGTCCTGGCGATCGGCGGCTCGCACTCCGAGCCCGGGAAGGGACCGTTCCCGGCCGGTGGGCTGATCCCGTTCCTGAAACCCCTCGCCGACTACGGCTGGGCGGTGGGGCTGGCCTCGTCGCTGGTGCTGTACGTGGTGCTCACCGGCCGGCCGGACGTCACGCCGTCCCCGTCGAACGGCCCAGCAGGGCGTTGATGTCGAACGACTCGTCCGGCGGCGGCGTGGACGTGGGCACCGGCTTGTCGAACGCGGAGAAGTCCACGGTCGCGTCCGCCCCGTCGCCCTGAAGGGTGAGCCGCAGGGGGTACGGCTTGCCGGTGGCCGCCACGTACAGGACCAGCGTCATGTTCTCCCGCATCCTGGTCAGCGGTATGACGGAGGCCGTGCCGAGGGTGGTCGGCGCGGCCTTGTTGAGCGTGCCGGCGTCGTTGTCCGCGTTGTCGCTGACCAGCTTCTGGAAGGTGTCGAGATCGCAGGCCTTCGTCAGCGTGAGCAGCCGGGGATCGGTGGCCGAGGCCCTCATGTAGCGGCCGTTCAGGATCGCGGCGAAGGCCTGGCCGCCGTCGGGGACCTGGTTCTTCCAGAAGTCCGCGTCCGGTTTGACCCAGACGTCGTTGCCGCGCTTGACGAGCTGCACCGAGCCCTGGCTGTTGCCGAGGTCCACCGATCCGTCGCAGTTGCCGCTGCGGTCCAGGGTGAGGTCCAGGGACATCGGCGTACTGTCCCTGCCGAGGTCCCCGCGTGTGCTGAGGTGCAGGGAGTGCGCGTCGAGCAGGGCGTCGCGGGCGCGGTCGGCGATCTGCTGTGCGGTGAGATCGCCGATGTCGTCCGCCTGCGCCACGCCGCCGCCGACGAGGCCGCTGCCGGTGACGGAGAGCACGATCGCCGCGGTCCATGCGGCCGGGCGTGTACCGAGGTGTGGACCGGTCACGTCGCCTCCTCGAAGGGTCATGGCGGGGCTGTCCGGGTCTCCGATCTTTCGAGCGTACGCCGGGGCAGGGGCGCCCGCCCGGCGGGAGGACGGCCACCGGACGGGCGCACAGCGTGACGTTCCGTGGTGTTCTCGGTCAAGAGGGGCCGAGGGCCGGTTGCCACGGCACCCGGTTCGTCACGGCCGAGAGGGAAACATGAGGAACACCACGCGGAGTCTGTCCGTGACCGCGCTGCGAGGCGCCGCTGTCGCGGGCCTGACCGCGGCTTTCGCGGTCTGCGCCGGCCTGGCCACGGCCGCCTCGGCCGCCGCCCCGACGGCGACGCCGCCGGGCCTGTCCTGCGACACGGGCAAGCACGCCGTCGACGACCACACCGGCTACGCACTGTGCCGGAACAACGGTGGTGCGACGCAGACCTTCTGGGTGCACCTGGTCTGCGGCTGGTCCCCGGACGTCGACGGTGAGCACGTCACGCTCAACCCGGGCCAGTCCGGCCAGTCGACCGCGCACTGCGCGGGCCTCGGCACCGGAATCGGCGAGATCACGGTCCAGCCGTAGAGCCCGAAGGGCTCCCCGGGCTTGTGGAGCAGTGGGGCCGCGGGAGGTGCGCGAGCGCTCCCGCGCGTTCCCGCGAGCGGTACCCGACACTCCCCGCCGGACGGTTGAGCGGAGCACCCCAACTCGTTACCCTCCAGTAAGTTCGTTCGGGCGGACAGGTGCGTGCACCTGACGGTACGAGGGAGGCGGGCAGCACATGTCCTCAGCGGAATCCATCGGAACGGACGTGGCGGATCCGGCCGGACTGGCCGACAGCGCACGGGCCCTGGCGGACGGCCGCAGCACCGCCACCCAGCTGGTCTCCGCCGCCCTCGCCCGGATCGAGGCGAGTCAGGGCACCCTCAACGCCTTCCGGCACCTGCGGGCCGAGGCCGCACTCACGGAGGCGGCCGAGGCCGATCGCCGGCTGGCCGCGGGGGAGCGGCTGCCGCTGCTGGGGGTGCCCGTCGCGGTCAAGGACGACACCGATGTCACGGGGATGCCCACCTACTTCGGCTGCGCGGGGGAGCTGCCCGCCGCCACCGCGGACAGCGAGGCCGTACGCAGACTGCGTGCCGCCGGCGCCGTGATCGTCGGGAAGACTAACTCCTGCGAACTGGGCCAGTGGCCGTTCACCGAGGGCCCGGCCTTCGGTGCCACCCGCAATCCATGGAACACCGACCACACGCCCGGCGGGTCGTCCGGCGGTTCGGCGGCCGCCGTCGCCGCCGGGCTGGTGCCCGCCGCGCTCGGCTCCGACGGCGCCGGGTCCGTCCGCATCCCGGCGGCCTGGACGCACCTCGTCGGTATCAAACCGCAGCGCGGCCGGATCTCCGTCCACCCCCACAGCGACGCCTTCCAGGGCCTCACCGTCAACGGACCGCTGGCCAGGACCGTCGGCGACGCCGCCCTGCTCCTGGACGCCGTCGCGGGCGCGCACCCCGACGACCCGCACCGCCCGCCGCCGGTCGAGGCCCGCGCCGCCGCCCGCCGCGAGCCGGGCCGGCTGCGCATCGCCGTCGCCTGGCGGCCCCCGCTCACCCTCACGCGGACCGCGCCCCACCCGGAGGTACGACGCGCCGTCACCGCGCTCGCGGAGGCCCTGGCCGCACTGGGCCACCACGTCGAGGAGGCCCGGCCCCGCTACGGACTGATCGGCCTCGGCTTCGTGCCCCGCGCCACCGCGGGCATCGCCGAACTCGCCGCGCTGCACCCCCAGCCCGCGCTCCTGGACGCGCGCACCCGCAGCGCCCTGCGCACCGGCACCCGGCTCGGCGGCCGGGTGGTGCGGGTGGCCAGGGAACGCGAGGTGCGCCAGCACCGCCGGATCGGCGCGCTGTTCCACCCCTCCCGCGGCCGGGCCGGCTCGGGATTCGATGTGCTGCTCACCCCGACCACGGCCCTTCCGCCGCCCCGGATCGGCAGCTTCGACGGGCTGAGCGCCTGGCGCACCGACGTGGCGATCGCCGAGGCCTGCCCGTACGCCTGGCCCTGGAACGTACTGGGCTGGCCGGGGATCAACGTCCCCGCCGGGTTCACCTCCGACGGCCTCCCCGTGGGCGCCCAGCTGCTCGGCCCCTCCCGCAGCGAGGAACGGCTGATCTCGCTGGCCGCCCAGCTGGAGGCCGCCCTGCGCTGGTACGAACACCGCCCGCCGGCCGTGCCGTAACGTCCGAGGCTGTCGGGCCGGCCGCACCGTACCCCTCACTCCGGGCGGCGGGCGCCGACCACCCACACCCCCGCGCGCAGCAGCACCCCGCGCGGGGTCTCGTGCGGCAGCAGCGCGCGGGCCGTCGCCGCGCGCGTCGCGCCGGAGACGCTGCGGCCGGGGGCGCGCGAGACGAAGAAGTCCACCGCGTCCGCCGCGTCCTTCCCCCCCAGAAGGAGTCCGCGCGGACGCTGCTCACCTCGATGTCCCCGAAGCCGGCCACCCGGCCGCAGCGCGGCGGCGATGTTCGTGAACGCGGCGATGGCGTCGGCGAAGAACATCACCCCGCCCCGGCTGATCGCCACGTCGTAGCCGCCGGGCTCGAACGGGCAGGTCTGCGCGTCGGCCGGCCGGCCGCTCCGTCCGGTCAGGCAGCACCGATCCATGCGGCGGAAGCGGGGGTGACCCCGCGGTCGTCGCCTGACGCCCTCGACCTGCGGTGCTCGTCCTCACCACGCTCGCCATGTTTGGATACGTGCTCCATGCGCAGCCGGGCAGTTGGGCGGCGTTCCCCGTGCCGGCCGCGGTGCACGCCGCAGCCCGCAACGGACACCGACTCTGGGGCGTCGCGGCGGGCGCCCTCTTCCTCACCGGGTACTTCGCCGTCATGATGGCCGCCGCACCCGCCGCCGAGGACACCGTCGAACGCACCCTGCTGCTGCTCGGCCGGTTCCTCTGCGCCGGGGTCACCGGGCTCATCGACAAGAACTGGCAGGCCTATCTGCGCCAGACCGAGCAGCGGGCGCTGGACGCCGAACGGAGCAGGGACGAGACCGCGCTGCGCCGGGCGGGGAGGAGCGGCTGCGGGTCGCCCGCGAACTGCGCGACTCGCTCACCCACTCCATCTCGATCGTCAAGCTCCAGGCGGGAGTCGCCGTTCACCTCGCCCGCAAGCGCGGCACCGGTCCGCCGTCGTGGCCCGCGACGCGCTTCTGCGCCGCCCCGGCGATCTTCCCGGCATCGGTGGCGATGTCGTTGGGCGGCTGGTGCCAGGTCTTGATGCCCATGTCGCCGAGGGCTTCGAGCACCCGGTCGTCCAGGCAGGCGTAGCTGTCGGCGAAGGCGAGCCCGGAGACGAGGAGTCGGGGACGGAGAGGGAGTACGTGATGGTGTTGCCCGGCTCCACGAAGGTCGGACGGCCAAGACGCTACGAGCCTGCGTGATCATGGGTAGGTGCTTGATCGCGTCGGATGCACACGGTATCCGGCAGCGTGCTTACGGCACCCGGGCGGTCCACTCCTCGGTGGCGAACTTCGTCCGCACCAGCTCCTCTGCCTGGGCCATCTCTTCCGCTGTGACGTCGCCGGTAGTCAGTCCGTAGCGGTTACGGAAGGAGGCGATCATGTTCTCGATCACCTGTTCCCGGGCGAGGCCGGTCTGGCGGCGGAGCGGGTCGACGCGCTTCTTGGCGCTCTTGGTGCCCTTGTCGGAGAGCTTCTCCTTGCCGATCCGTAGTACCTCCAGCATCTTGTCCGCGTCGATGTCGTACGACATCGTCACGTGATGCAGGACGGCTCCAGGGCCACCATCAGAGCCGACGATCCGCTTCTGAGCGGCGCCGGCGATCTTTCCGGCATCGGTCGCGATGTCGTTGAGCGGCTGGTACCAGGCCTTGATGCCCATGTCGCCGAGGGCGCCCAGCACCCAGTCGTCGAGGTAGGCGTAGCTGTCGGCGAAGGAGAGGCCGGAGACCAGCGACTCCGGCACGGACAGGGAGTACGTGATGGTACTCATGGGCTCGACGAACATGGCCCCACCACCAGAAATGCGGCGTACCACGGTCATTCCGTGCTTGGCCGCCCCATCGAGGTCCACCTCATTGCGCAGTGACTGGAAGCTGCCGATGACCACAGCAGGCGAGGCCCATTCCCAGACCCGCAGCGTGGGAGCGCGCCGCCCGGCGGCCACCTCGGTGGTGAGGACCTCGTCCAGTGCCATGTGCAGGGCCGGGGCCTGCGCTTCCGTGTGCACCAACTGCCAGTCGTAGTCGCTCCACTCGGTTGCATGGGCCAGCGCTCGCCGAACAGCGATGCCGACGCCCTCCGCGGTCAGCCCGAGCATGACGGTCGACTCCGGCAGCCCCGCCGTGATCCGGGCCGCGAGGCCTGCGGCGTCTGTTGAGGACAGGGCACCCTCCAGGGCCCTGTCCATCGAGAGGATTGCCTCGTCGGGCTCCAGGAAGAAGTCCCCGGCGACGCGCACGTTGCGCAGCACGCCTTCGTCGACGTCCAGGTCCACGACGACAAGCTTGCCGCCGGGCACCTTGTATTCTCCATGCACGGCTTCGTTCCCTTCCGGTGCGCGGCATGGGATAGACGCGCACATACCTCGCATCGCACTCTAATGCCTGCTCGTGACGAGCGGGACTGTAAAACGTTCGGTGTAACTCCCGATCATGGAAGATGCATCGACGATCAGCGACAAAGTGACCGAGGTTGAGACCGTCGAGCCGTCCCGGGCCGTGCCGTCGAAGTCTGTGGACGACCACCTGCCTTTAGCCGACCGGTGAGGGCGGGCTGCTCCAGCAGTTGACCGGGCGGCTCCTGGAGTCCGCGCCGAGGGGGAGATCACCGGCCACCTCGGCTATGACAAGCACGATCCCGCCGGGAAGAACGGTGGCAACAGCCGTAACGGAACCCGTGGCAAGACGCTGCTCACCGATGTCGGCCCGGTCGAGACAGCCGTGCCCCGCGACCGCGAAGGTTTCTTCGAGCTTGAAGATCGTCAAGAAGCGGTAGAAGCGCCTTTCCGGCGTGGACGAGATGGTCATCTCGCTTGCTGCGAAGGGCCTGACGACCTGTGAGGTCCAGGCGCACCTGTCCGAGTTCTATGGCCGCCGAGGTGTCCTTGTCCGACGCGGTCGAGACCGTCTGGCCCCAGACGATTGTGCAGACTTGCGTGGTCCACCCGCGGAATTCCTACCGCTATGCCGCCCGCCAGGACCGGGACGAGATCGCGAAGGTCCTCAATCCCATTTACACCGCTCGTTTGACTGACCAAGATTCGGCATCCTTCCGTTTTGCTCCGGCCGGATTCTGGTGCTATTGAGGTTGAACTCGGGATGCCGTGCTGCTGATCAGGCGGGTCGGGTGGTCAGGCCGGTATCGGTGTCAGCCGTCTATGAGGTGACTGCGTTACTGAATGTGCCGCAGGCCGCGTCGGACGGTCTGGACGGTCTGGACGAGGTGTTCGGGGGTGCTGAAGGCGACGTTCGAGAGCGATCCGCGCCGTAGGAGTGACCAGATGCCTTCGACGGGGCTGAGGTCGGGTGCGTAGGGCGGCAGGTAGCAGATGGTCAGCCAGTCGCAGGTTTCGGCGAACTTTCGAATTCCCATCTTTACCGGTTTGCCCGGTCGGCCGGGTCAGTGGATTCACCGGTTGCCTCGTGCCATGGTGTGCGGGGCCAATCGGTTAGGGCGTGACTATGCGGTCGGTGACGGCGCTTTGGAATTCTCCGGGCGGGGGCTTCGTCGACACAGTGCTGCGTGGTGTCGGGCAGGTGTTGTTGCAGAACAATCCGCTGTCCGGGGCGATCTTCCTGGTCGGAATCTTCTTGGGCAGCTGGACGGTCGGGCTGTACGCGCTGCTGGGAACGGTGGTGGCCACCGGCACGGCACTGCTGGTGGGAGTGCCGGGGGGATCGGTGAAACAAGGGCTGTACGGGTTCAACGGCACCCTGACCGCGATCGGTCTGGCCACCTACGTCACCCAAGGGCCCATCCTGGTGGGCTATGTGGTGTTCGCCTGCGTGGCCGTCACGATTGTCGCTGCGGCCATCTACAACCTGGTCAATTCCGAGCACGTCCCGACGTTGACCGCCGCCTTCGTGGCGACCACCTGGGTGTTCCTCGCGGGACTGCGCCAGTTCAGCGGCTTGAGCGGCGCCGCAGCGCTGCCCGCCCCGCGCCTGCCCAGTGAGTCGCTTTCCGGTGGGCAGGCACTGACGCCGAGCGATCTGCTGTTCGGGTTCTTCCGGGGATTCTCCGAGGTGATGCTGCAGACCAGCGTCTGGACCGGGGTGGCGCTGCTGGTCGGGATCCTGGTCAATTCGCGGGTCTCCGCCACCGCGGCCGCAGCCGGCAGCCTGATCGGGTTCGGCGTGGCCTGGGGGTTCGGCGCGTCGGAGACGACGCTGCGCGGCGGCCTGGCCGGCTACAACGCGGTGCTGACGGCGATCGCCCTCGCGGGCTTGTACTACCTGCTCAGTTACCGCTCGGCGTTGTTCGCCGCGGTGGCCGCCGCGCTGAGCGTGGTCGTCGACAGCATGTTCGGCACCGTGCTGGCCCCGGTGGGGCTGCCCGTGCTCACGGCACCCTTCGTCGTCACCACCTGGCTGTGCCTGTTCGCCGCCAGCTCGTTCACGCGGCTGCACGCGGTGCATCCGGAAGACGCCACGACCCCTGAGATCAACCTGCGGTCGATCTCGCGCCGCTGGGAAAGCCTGACCCCTCGCAACGCCGGAACACGATGACCGCACGAGAGGGAAGCACGTGCGTGCTCTGTCCGAGCCGGCTGCACCGTGCGCGCGCTGTCAGCCAACGCCCGGCATGTCGCCTGGCCTCAGCCTGCCGAGACTGACCCGAAGGAAGTCGCGCAATGGCCGTGTTCTGGATCGCGCTGGGCATCGTAGCGCTCGGGGTGGGGCTGGTCGACCTGTTCCTGACGTCGTTGAACTACGACGAGGCCGGGTTTCTGGCGACCCCGCTGTGCGCCTTGCAGTGGCGGGTAATGCGCCGGGCCACCCGCCGGATGCCGCGCCGGTGGCGGCCCGCCGCGCTGCGGCAGGCCATCGGGCTGCAGATCGCGATGAGCCTGCTGACCTGGCTGGTGTGCGTCGTGCTCGGGTTCGGGTTCATCTACTACGGCCTGACTCCGGGCAACGGCTTCAGTTACGACGGGCAGGGGCTGGGAGCGGGCATGTTCAGCGCCCTCTACCTCTCCGCCGCACAGCTGGCCACCGTGGGTACCTCCCAAATCACGCCGGAGACCGACGCGCTGCGCATGCTGACCATCCTGGAGACGCTGAGCGGGCTGATCCTGGTCACCCTGGCACTGACCTTCCTGCTGGGCGTCTACCAGGTGGTGCGTGACCTGTCGGCCTTGTCGTCGAAGCTGTTCAACGTGGCCGGCGCAGAAGACGGGGCCGAGAACCTCGCCCCGTACTTTCCGCAAGGTCAGGTCACCGGACTCGACACCTACCTGCAGAGCCTCCACGAGAGCTTCGCCTCCTACACCGATGGGCTGCGCCTGCATCACGTCGTCTACTACTTCCAGAGCGGACGCGACCACTTCTCGCTGCCCTACGCGCTGGACAGACTCGGCGGGATCATCGCCGCACTGCGCTGGGGACTGCCCGCCGACCATCCGGCCGCGCAGCAACCGATTCTCACCCCGCTGACCCTGCACTTCACCCGATTCGCGGACTACCTGCACCAGCAGCTGCGCTGGCAGAGCACAGATGTGCCCGAGGTCGTGGCATTCGACGTATTCGCGGCCGCCTACCCCCACGGCAAGCCGACGGACCGCTGGGTGAGCCGCTTCCTGCGGGTCGACCGTGCCATGGCCGAACTTGCCGCCCTGGACGGTGCCGAGGACGCGCACCGCGCCTACCAGCGCTACCAGCAGTGGCTGCCGTTCGCGTTCCGAGCACAGCAGACGGCCGCAGCGGTTGGCTACGACCTGGACTACCAGCCCTTTCTGCCGGCCCGGCGCGACGAACCACCGCTGCCGACCGGCCGCACCGACGCGGCCCAGCCGATCCGGCACCGGCTGCGCACAGCCACGTATCTGCGGTTGGCGGTGCCCGATCCCGGACTGAGCCGGCTGGCCGGCGGCGTCCGTACCCTGCTCGCCGTGGTCACCGCCATCGCCTCCCTGTACGGCCTGTTTGCCGGCATCGGACTCGGCGCCAACGCGCTCCCGGTCGCGATGTTCGGCGGGATGGTCGCGATGCAAGCCGCGACCATGGCGCGGGACGCCACCGTCGACGGCCGCCGCTTGACCACCGGCCTGATGATCCTGCCTGCGGTGGCAGGCGTCGCGATCGGCGCGGCCACGGATCCCGTGCCCGCCGCTGCGGCTGTTGCGCTGGTCGGCGTCGTGTTCTGCGGGGTGTGGGTCCGCCGGTTCGGTAACCGATACTCCGCGCTCGGGCAGCTGGGGTTCATGGCGTGCTACTTCGCGCTGCTGCTGGGACTGTCCCTGTCGCTGATGCCGTGGCTGGCCGTGTCGGCCACGGTCGGCACGATCTGGGCCTACCTCGCCCGATTCGTACTGATCCCCGAACGTCCCGCACGGGTGCTGGACCACGGGCTGGTCGCCTTCTCGATCCGGCTGCTCGATGTGTTCGACCCGCTCATCGACGCGGTGTCGGCCGCCCGTTGGGACCCCGACATCACCCGCCAAGTGCGCACCAGCCTTCGCCGGCTGCACCAGTGCGGGAGATTCCTGGAGGGCCAGCTGCGCGTCGCCGAGACCGTCGACGCCGCGCAGCAGCCCGGCGCCCTGCGGCTGCGGCTGTTCGACATCGAACTCGCCGCCGGACACCTCGCCCAGCAAACCAGCCGCATCGCCCGGACCGGCACCGTGGTGCCCATCGTGATCCGGGCCCGGATGGCCGGCCTACTCACCGAAGCACAACACCACCTGCACAAGACCGCACACCACCAACGTGTGACCCCGCCCGCGTCCGGAGCCCGTACCCCCGACGCCGCTGCCACACCAGCACCCGCCCGACCGGGCCTGCCGACGGACAGCGACCGCCGCCTGCACGACGCCGTCGAGGAACTGCTCGCGGCCGTCACCCGAGCCAGGGACCTGCAGACCACCGTGCTGGCCGACCGCACCGCGACCCGTGAGGAGGTCACCACCGACTCCGCCCCCACCGATCCCGAGCCGCCGCCCTCCACCGCGGTCCGTCACCCCCGGTTGAGTTTCACCACGCGACAGGCCATCCAGGCTGCTGTGGCCACCGGCCTGGCCCTGCTGGCCGGCACGGCCGTCTCCCCCGCCCGCCAATACTGGGCAGCCATCGCCGCGTTCGTCGTCTTCGGCGGCACCGATACCTCCGGGCACGCCATCGTCAAGGGCCTGCAACGCATCGCCGGAACCCTGCTCGGCGCGATCGTCGGGTTCTCCGTCGCCCTGCTCACCGGCGCGGCCCCGGCCGTGGTACTGCCTCTGATCGCAGTGTGCGTGTTCGCCGCCATATACACCTCGCCCATCTCCTACACCCAGATGGTCTTCTGGATGACCATGCTCATCGCGCTGCTGTACGAATTCCTCGGCACACTCAACACCCAGGCAATCGAACTGCGAGTCATCGAAACCATCCTGGGAGCCGCCATCGGGCTGGCAGCGGCGACATTCCTGCTACCCACCCGAACCCGGGAAAAACTCACCAGCGACCTGCTTGCCCTGCTGCACAACATCGGCGACATCAGCCAGACCGCGCTCACCGAAAAACCCGACCAGCACGCCCTCCGCCGCCAAACAGACGACATGGACCGGAACCTGCGCCGCCTCTACCGGACCGCCGCACCACTCCGCCGCGCCGCTGGCGCTCTGCACCGCGACGGCATCGAACGCCAACTCACCGTCGCGTCCGCACTCGCGTACTACACCCGACACCTCGCCAAGCCCCGCACCTCGCCACCTACCGCGGCGCCCCTGGACAAACTGGCCGAGCTCACCGACGCCAACCTGCACGCCCTCACCCAAGCCATCACCGGCCAGCCACCCGTCGACACCCATGATCCGACAGCCATCCTTCCGACCGACGACCCCACCACCGCAGACCCCGCCGTGCGTAGCACGGTACGCATCAACGAGATCATCATCGCCCTCACCGCCGACATCAACCCAGGCGATCCAGAGGCAGACCCCGACCGGGAGTGAGGCACCCCAGCGGCGACGGCCTACGCCGGCTCACACTCACCGGGCGGGCGCGGCCGGAGCCGGCCGGGTTCGGCATGTTGACCGCTGCGGAACGCTCCGCGGGCACCGCTCCGAGGACGAGCGTCGGCGGCGTGACAGCGCGCCTGGGCAACGTCGACCCCGACGGGATACACACGGCTGGACCGGCACCGCTCGTAGCGGGAGGAGAACAGCCGAGAACGAACAGATTCGCTGCTTCGGGTCTCCCGAAGCCTGGACACCGTTGACTATGCAGCAGCGGCCGGCGTAACTGATCGCTGTTCATCGGCAGTACCGGTTGCGTGACCGCCTTGACCTCGATGAGGGGAAGGGCGGGGTTGGCGGGGCCGCCGCAGCCGGGGAACTCGGGCATGGCGTGGCGGGTGCCGCTGTTCTGGTCCTCCTTGACCCGCACGTTCGGAAGGGCCGGGTGCGAAGAAGGTGGAGATCTCGTCCTTGCCCCGCACGCACAGCCGGTCAAGGGTCACGTCGGTGTGGCGCCGGTCTCCGGGTCCGAGCCGAGTGCCAGGGCCTCGCAGAAGTACGGGCCCGCGTCCTCGTCGGTGTTGGTGGGCGCAGGCAGCAGCGTCCGGAGGTCGAAGCCGTCGTCGCCGGCCTTGTGCACGACCTCCTGGCAGGGAGCCGCCTCGGCGGTGACGAAGACCGGCCCGATCGGGTTGGGCACGGCTTCGGCCATGCGCTGGGTGAGCTGGTGCGACTCCGACTCCGGCATGATGCCGACGCGTGCGCGGCTGGCCAGCAGGCCGACCACGATGCCGACGCCCGGGTAGCCCATCCCGTTCTCGAACATCATGGCCGGGCTGAGCCCAAGTCCCTTACAGAGGCTGCCCGTTCGAACATATCAGACATGATGGGGGCACCTCAGGATTGGGAAATGATCTTGATCGCGCTGGACCAGTTCAGGCCGAGCCGGTCCTGCAGTGTCATGTGCAGGAATTGGAACGCCTCCAGTTCCAGGGCGCGGCGCAGCGGTCCGGCGTCGATGGGGTGCAGGCCGCCGCTCTTGACGAGTTCGGTGACGGTCGCCTTCGCAGCGTCGTCGTCCGCCGCGAGGAACACATCCAGGGGCTGCCCGCCCACCTCACCCGCCACCAGCGTGCCGGCAAAGGTCGTGTTGAACGCCTTGACGAAGCGGGCCCGTGGCGCCTCGGCCGCGACCAGGGTGACGGCGGCCACGCCGGGCGGGGTGACGAGTGAGTCGAAGGTGGAGAAGTCGACGGGGTTGCAGATGTCCACGACGACCTTCTCCGCGAGGGCCTGCGCGTGCTCGCGGGCCACGGCCTTCGCCCCCTCGAACGGCAGGGCGAGCACGACGACGTCCGCGCCGTCCAGCGCGTCGAAGTCCGCGCCGCTCGCGCCCGCGCCGAGATCGGCGGCGAGGGCGTCCGCCTTGGCCCGGGTGCTGTCCACGAGGCGGACCCGGTGGCCGCCCGCGAGGGCGCGGGTGGCGATGCCGCGGGCCATGTTGCCCGCACCGACGATCGTGATCTCCATGGTTGGCTCTTCTTCCGTTGAGTTGAGGGCGTGGGTGCCGGGGCCGGGTCATCGGTGGAATGCGGCCCCGCCTGGGTCGTGCGGTGCCGGGAGCGGTACCGTCCGAGCCGGTGAAGCCGCCCGACCGGTCAGTCCTCCGGTTGCGGAAAGGGCATTCAGGTCGGCGCGCGCGGCGGCCGGCCCCTTCCAGCGCCGTGCGTGCGGCGCCGGCAGCGCGAACTGGTCCAGGATCCGGGTGCCGGTGTGCTCGACGAGGTCGCCGGTCGAGGGGGGGATGGTGTAAAAGGCGGGCATCGGCGATAGCGTCACCGCGCCCATCCGCGACAGGGCGAGCAGGTTCTCCAGGTGGATTTCGCTCAGTGGGGTCTCGCGCGGCACCAGCACGAGGCGTCGGCGCTCCTTGAGCGCGATGCCGGCGGCCCGACCGATCAGCCCGTCCGCGTATCCGGTCCTGATGCCGTACGTCGGGATCATCGGGTACACGACCGCCCCGGCTTCCGTCACCTGCGTCATGTTCCGTAGGTGGATCAAGTTGAACGGGGTCTCACGCACGCACCGCACGAGCGGCCGCCGCTTCTTGAGGCACACATCCGAGGCCCGCTCCACGTGCGACGACGACTGCCCCTGCGCGATCCGGCTCACAGCACCCAGCGCGTACGGCATGCGGGTACCGCCGGCACCGCGGTCACGGCCAAAGTGATGCTGCGCTGCTCCGGTTCTGCCATGGTGAGTCAGCCTCCGAAGGTTGGTGCCAGGACGTTTACCCCGCGGACGTTGAGTGCCTCTGCCATCCTGCGGGAGGCTGCGGATGTCCGCATCCGGAAGGGTGACTCGCGGCACCGTGGCTGAGAGCGTGCCCGGCCGGAGCATGAGCGGCTGAACTGCGGCCCACGCACCCTTTCCGTCTCGGCTTCGGCTTGGCGAGTACGACCGGCTTCAGCGGGCCCACCCGGATCGCGTACTCCAGCTCGATGCACCAGCGTGGGGAACCGTCGTAGCCGCGCCAACCAGTGATACCGCGCTCGTGTACTTGCCGTTGCGGCAGAAGTCCCACTCCCCGTGGTGCGAACAGGGCTCACAAGGTCAGTGGTGCTGGGCCCGAACGGCCTCCGGCGGTGTCCTGCTCATGTACCAACCGTTGACGCGGGGCCCGATGAGGTCGGACGGCCAGCCTGCCAGCTCGACAGCGGCGTCGTAGACGGCGTCACCAAACGCCACGATGGCCTGATGCGGGTCGGTGGCCTTCCTGAGTTTGTCCCACGGCAGAAGAACCAGACCGGCATCGGCGTTCCAGACCGCGCCGTCGACACCCCAGGACCGGCCCTCGAGACCGTCCGGCCGAGGCCATATGTAGGCGTACATACCGACGCCGGGCGCGGTGGCGTCCCCGAAGGAAAATCCCACCGCCACATATCCTTCGAGCTGGGCGTTCCGCATAAACGTCGGACGATCGGGTGGTGGCTCAGTGGGCTGCATCCGATGCCGCGTGGCGGACAGGTCGAAGCCGCCCCACATCACACCGACCCGGGGACGGTGCCCCAGGAAGGGCGCCTGCCACGTTTCGAGCCCGTCGGCGGCGAGGTTCAACGCTTCCCACATCAGCAGAGCCGCGCCGGGATCCCAGCTGCGTTCGACGTGATCATCCTCGAAAGTCGGCGCGCAATCTGGAATCTCGCAGATCAGCAAGGTACGCGGCCGGTGTATGCCCAGCTCGGCCGCCGCGTCACAGAACGCCGCATAGAACGTGGCGACTGATCCCTTTGACAAGGGCACCGTCCGCGAGCCCGCGTCGGCCTCGATGACCACGTCGCCGTCGAGCAGGCGGTAGTGCACCGAGAAGGTCACCCCTCGCTGCCGCAACGTCGGTGTCCTGAGCCCGCGTGGAGTGACGTCGAGGACGACGTTTCCCCAGCCGACTTCGAAGGGCTCGTCGAGGGTGTACTTACCTGCGAGCTGTACCAACCGGTTGACGTATCCGACCAGGGGCGCCAGATCCTCATAAATCAGCGGCGGCCACGCATTGCGACGTTCGCTCACGGAAAAGCCTCCCAGCGTGTCGATGGGGTCAGGCCGAAGGCGACAGCCGACGACGGACAGGGGTCAGTGCAGCAGCCGTTCCCAGTTCTCGGGCACCCTGCCCGCGGGGCCGGGGGTGGGCTGGGCGGCCGGGTGGGAACTGGGCGGGGCCAGGCCGGGGCCGTCGCAGTACTCCTGGGTCCCGGTGTTCCAGAACCAGTCCTCGCCCGGTTCGAAGCTGGTCAGGAAGGCGTGCCCGGACTCACGGGCGTGCCGTGTGGCGTGCTGCGCCGGGGAGGAGTCGCAGCAGCCGATGTGCCCACAGGCAGCGCAGCGGCGCAGGTGGAACCACCAGCCGGGGTCGGCGCCCGCCAGGCACTCATCGCAGCCCTCACCGCTCGGCGGGACGCCCGGATCGATGCCAGGTATCTGCCCGTCAGCCATGTGCTCCTCCTCGCTCTGGTCCAGCCCCCCCCCGCTCAGCGTCCCCCGGGTCCTCGTCGCGCGCCACTGTCGGCGGGAACGGGTGCCGCCGCGGCACATCCGGTCACCTCCCTCGGGGACGAACGGCCACCGGGTCGGTGGCGTGCGCCGGCGCACGGCGACGGCGACACCTTCGGAGGTGAGGCCGAACATCACGGTCGCGGATGGACGCGCACATACTTCGCATCACACTCATGCTCGCTCGCGGGGAGCGGAAAGGAAGCGCCCGATGCCGCTGGAGCGGCAGCGGAAGCGCGACCGTCCGGCCCGCCGTATGCCCGCGGGCCGAACAGAACCCGCATGCAGCCCGACTCGTCCGCCGCCACCTGCGGCTTTGCTCAGCGACCTTCGCCGGGCCCGCCCGGTTACCGGCGGTCGGTGCCGGCGGCGATGTGCAGCCGTGCGTCGGCCCAGTCCGCGTGGTCCGAGTCGTTGCCGTCGCCGCCGTCCGTCACGCGCAGGGTCAGCCGCTGCACGCCGGTGACGTCGATGTCGAAGACATGGGCGGCGTCGTTCGGGCCCATGACCTCGCTCGTGCCCAGCACCTTCCCGTCGCCGATGACTTCGAAGACTGCGGAACCCTTGTCCGGCTTCTCCTCGTCGATGCCGACGTCGGCGCTGAAACGGTCATAGATACCCCCCAGGTCGACCGTCACCTCGGAGGGCGCGTGCGCGCCGAGCCCCTTGTCGTACGTCCGGTCGCCGATGCGCAGCGGGCCCCCGTCGCCCTTGGACGACTCGCCGTTGGACGTGTCCCGCTCGACCGGTCCCCAGCCGTTGCTCTGGGCCGAGAAGGGGAGATCACTGACGTAGTCGATGCCGGGCGGTGACACGAAGACCCGGGCTTGCGTCCGCAGACTCAGCTCCGGGGCCGTTGCGCCCGCGGCCGGGTCCCGGTAGGCGACGGTCACCGGTATTTCCGTCCAGCCGTAGGCGGGATGCTCCGGCACAGTGATCCGCCAGCCCGCGGTCAGCGGCTGACCGGTGGCCAGCTCGGCTGCGGTCGCCCCCGGCCCCTCGATGCTCCAGCCCTCCGGGGCCTTCGCGCTGAGCGTCACATCGGTGACCGGACCGGACTCGTCGATCGTGAAGCTGCCGTCGAGCGTCACCTCCGTGCCCGGATCCGCCGCGGTCTGCCGCGGGTCCACGGTCAGCGTGCCCGAGGGGACACGGCGTACGGGCTCGTCGCAACGGGACCGGCCGGGCACGGCACGGCAGACGATCGCGGTGAATCCGCCGTTCTCCACCCCCGGTACCTTCAGGGTGTCGTGGCGAGTGAGCAGTCGGCTCTCCCGGACCAGGCCGTCCGAGCCGTCGCGGACCACATCGACGCGCCACTTCCCGCCGCTCAGGAAGTCCAGCGGCACTCGGTGGGTACGAGCCGCACCTGCGGCCATCTCACCCAGGAACCATCGGTCGCCACTGCGCCGTGCGAAGCCGGCGCTCCGGCCGGGTGCGCTGCCCTTCAGCAGCTTCGTCTCGTCCCAGACCGTCGGCACCTGTTCCAGGAAGCGGGCCAGTTCGGGGCGGGCCCGGTACTCCTCGATGCTGCCCGCGAAGTTCTGCAGACCCGACTCGAAGATGACGGACAGGGCCAGTTCCGCCGCATCGGATGTGTTGCGCTGACCGAACTGGAAACCCATCGGGGTGAAGTCCATCGACCCGACGATGTTACGGGTGAACGGCAGCGTCGCGATGTTGTCGGCCCGGACGTCGCCCTGCTCGGCGCCGTGCACCGCCTCCATCGTCATCACCTGCGGCCAGGTGCGCTGGATGCCGTTCGGGATCGTGGAGCCGTGGAAGTCGACGACGAGTTCGCGCTCGGCCGTGGCCTTGAGTATCTCGTCGTACCACTGATAACGCTCACGGGTGTCGGAGTCCATGAAATCGATCTTGAGGCCGGCGGCGCCCCACTTCTTGACCTTGTTCAGCTGCGTGTCCCGCTCGGCGGCGGTGTCGAGGTCCGTCCAGGGCATCCACAGCAGGATCTTCACTCCGCGTCGTTTCGCGTAGTCCATGAGCTGGGGCATCCAGTCCGTGGTCTTCCAGCCGTCGTCGACGAGGGCGTACTGCCACCCGTGCGCCGCTGCGTAGTCCACGAACTTCTCCTGCGTCTCCAGGCTGCGCTGCGCCTCGCTGAACCCGGCCAGCCAGGACCAGGCGACCTTCCCGGGTTTGATCCAGGAGGTGTCGCGGATCCGGGACGGCGGCGCCAGGTCGTCGATGAGGGTGGACTCGGTGACGGACGCGAGATCGCCGATGACGGCGGTGCGCCATGGAGTGGTGAGCGGTCCGTCCGAGTGGACCTCCTTGTCGGCCAGCGCCAACTCGTAGCGTCCAGTGCCCTGTTCGTGTACCAGACGGCTGCCGGAGTACCGGCCGTCGAGGTCCGACTCGGCGAGTACGACGTTCTGGTCGCCCACCTGGAAGAGCGCCGGGTAGCCGTACTCGCCGCTGCCCGCGGAGGCCGCGGTGGTCCGGTCGTAAGGCTGCTCGTGAGGGGCGGCGTAGGCGCTGAGCCAGGCCGGCGAGGAGGCCGGGGGCTGGAAGGCGGAGGCCTCGTGCTCGATGGTCACGCCGTCCTTGCCGGGTAGCACATAGCGGTATGCCACGCCGTCGTCGGCGGCCCGGACCACCAGATCGAGGCGTGCGCCGTTCTCCCCCTCGAAGGCGAAGCGTGACTCGTTCATGTGGACGGACCGCCGGAGCTGCTTGCCGACGGTCGTCGTGTACTTCTCGTTGACCACCCGGTCGGCACGGTGCAGCAGGTGAAGTCGCGAGGTCAGATCCGCCTGATCGGTGACCACACCGACGGGCGCCGGTTCGAGGACCGTCCGTCCGTTCCGCTTGACGGAGAAGTCGAGCGAGCCGTCGGTCCGGTCGAGGGCGACGACTGCGGTGGGTCCGCCGCGCTGCACGGTCCATGATGTGGCCGAAGGACCGGAATGCGAGTCGACAACGTTGTCAGCCAATGCGCTCGCCTGGCCGGCCGAACCCAGGGCAAGCGCGGCGCTGACTGCCGCGGCCGTCAGCGCCATGGGACCGGCGCGCAGGTTTCGTCGTCTCATTCAGTCCTCCGTATCGGAACCGACCAACTACCAACAGCACCGGACGAATTCGCACAGTGCTGGTGCTTGCTTACCGGTCGGAACGGAGTCTGTAAACAGACTGCACCGGAATCGGTACACCGCCCACGGCCTGTGAAGGCCTGGGGCCGGCCGGCGGCCACGTCCGGACCAGGTGGAGATCACGGAGAGATTGAAACGTTCAATGGCGTCAGTCGCGGCCGGGTGAGGTTGCACGCCGGGGGGCGGCTCAGATGACTTGCTTCCTGCGCATTGCCTGAATCGAGACAACTGGCTTAGCCTGTCGCAGGTTTGAATCGAATCAACGACGCCCCGTCATCTCGGTGAGCGGTCCAGTGTTCGATGCCGGTGAACGAGCACGACGAGCACTGGTCAGCTGACTGGCCGACCAGTCTCCTGCCGAGTGCGTGAGGGGCGGACCGGGACACCCGCCCATCCATTGATGCCACATCAGGTCCCGTGGTGAGCACAGAAACAACCACCGGTATCTCGCCCACTTGGCCGAGACGGGTGGCCATTCCATCTCACAGTCAGGGAGCACCGCATGGTCACGCGTAGAACGTTCCTGTCCGGCTCGGCGGCCGCAGCGGCTGTCAGCGTCATTTCGGAGCCCGCCGCCGCGGCTCGGACACCGGCCGATGCCACGTCGGTGCGTCCGATCGACCGGCAGTCCGTCGTGGCCCGCCATCGAGTCGTGCGCGGGAAACTCGACACGCAGAGCCCGCTGCAGGTCGGCAACGGCGGGTTCGCATTCGGTGTCGACGTCACCGGGCTGCAGACGTTCGTCCCCTTCAACACCATGTCCGACTGGGGGTGGCACAGCTTCCCGCTGCCGCCCGGCCAGGAGCCGTCGGACTTCCGCGGCCAGGCCTGGGACACGCACGGCCGCGCCGTCGACTACCCCATCCCGAATCCGGACCAGCCCGACCTGTCGTCGTGGCTCTACGCCAACCCGGCTCGCATCAACCTCGGACGTATCGGTCTTGAGCTGGCCATGCCCGACGGCCGCGCGGCCGTCGCCGGCGACATCACGGGAATCCACCAGGAACTCGACCTGTGGACCGGCGTCGTCGACAGCCGGTTCGAGATCGCCGGTGAACCGGTGCACGTCCGCACCAGCTGCCATCCCGATCACGACACGGTTGCTGTGGAAATCGACTCGCCGCTCGTCGCTGCCGAGCGGTTGGCGGTCTTTCTCGACTTCCCCTACGCCGATGAGCAGGAGTTCGCCGCGTATGTCGGCACCTACGGTGCCCCCGACGCCCACGAGACGACGGTGACGGTGCGCGGGCGCAACCGCGCCGACATCACTCACCGCATGGACTCCACCGAGTACCACGCCGCGCTCGCCTGGGAAGGCCGTGGGGTGTTCACCGGCCCGGACTCCGCCTCCGGGGAACTCGTCATCCGTACTGCGCGGTACGGAGCCGACGGTCATTGGGCCGACGTCACCGGCAAGCTCGCACGACTGGTCGCGGACAATTCGCTCCTCCTCCTCGTCAACTACCTGAACCTCGGCGACCCGGCGCCCGGCCTGGCCAAGCGCCTGGTGCTCGGCTACACGTACGCGGGACAGGACCACGACATCGTCGTCCCCGACGACCAGGACCTGTCGATCGGAGCAGCGGCCAACCGGCATCGCTACCGGCTCGCCGGCGACCACCATGCCGATCGGCTGAGGTTCACCTGCACGTTCACGCCCACGCCGTCCGGGTCGGTGCCGACATCGAGCGCGACCTTCGCGGCGAGCACACGGGCCTGGCGGCAGTACTGGCTCTCCGGCGGAGCGATCGACCTCTCCGCGAGCACCGACCCGCGCTGGACGGAACTGGAGCGCCGTGTGGTGCTCTCCCAGTACCTGATGCGCGCGAACGAGGCGGGCTCGCTGCCGCCGCAGGAGTCCGGGCTGGTCAACAACGGCTGGAACGGTAAGTTCCACATGGAGATGTACTGGTGGCACGGTGCGCACTGGGCGCTGTGGAACCGCTGGCCGGTGCTGGACCGCAGCCTGGACGTCTATGAACGCTTCCACCGGTCGGCGCGCGAACGCGCGGAGTCCCAGGGCTTCCGCGGAGCGCGCTGGCCGAAGTGCACGACGGCCGACGGGCGTGAGTCACCGCACGTCATCCACGCCCTGCTGATGTGGCAACAGCCGCACCCGATCTTCCTGGCCGAGATGGACTACCGGGCGCATCCCGACGCGAGCACGTTGCAGAAGTGGCGCGACATCGTCTTCGACACCGCCGACTTTCTCTCCTCCTGGGCCTTCTGGGACAAGGACACGCGTCGCTACATCCTCGGCCCGCCCATGCACATCGTCTCGGAGAACACCGATCCCAAGACCACGCGGAACCCGACGTTCGAGCTCGCCTACTGGCGGTTCGGCCTGCGGGTCGCGCAGCAGTGGCGTGAACGGCTCGGCCTGCACAGGGACCAGGCGTGGCAGCGTGTCCACGACGGGCTCGCGCCGCTGCCGGTGCAGGGCGGCACGTACGTCCTGCATGAAGGCGTCCAGGACATGTGGACACGGTGGAACTACGAGCACCCGGCCCTGATCGGCGCGTTCGGCTGGCTGCCGGGCGACGGCGTCGACGTCCCCACGATGGCCCGCACCGCCGAGAAGGTCTTCACCGGCTGGCAGTTCGACCGGACCTGGGGATGGGACTTCCCGATGCTCGCCATGTGCGCCGCGCGGCTCGGACGCCCCGACGACGCCGTGGACTTCCTGCTGCACCCGGCCGCCGGTTTCCAGTTCGACGACGCGGGCCTGGCGACCGGCGGGCCGTTCCCGTACTTCCCGAGCAACGCCGCGCTGCTGTACGCCATCGCGTTCATGGCGGCCGGCTGGGACGGCGCACCGGACCGGCACGCGCCGGGCTTTCCGGCAGACCGGCGCTGGACGGTGCGCTTCGAAGGGCTGCAGCCGGCCCTGTGAGTTCAGGAGTCGAGCGACGCATGCAGGCTGGCTGCGGCGGGGACGGACGGCCGCACGGATAGCGTGCTTCTCCGTCAGCCATCCCGTGCGGGCCGTCCCCGGGGCACGCCGGGCCCCGGACGGCGGTGCGCCGGCCGGGGTCTCCCGTTGCTCAGGGGTGGCCGGTGAGGTATCCGCCCATCGAGGTGAAGTACTCGGTCGCGGGCAGCTCCCGGCCGTCCTCGGTCCGCACCCGGGTGAGGGCGAGGCCGTGGTTGAGGCCGGTGCGGGCGTCGGCGCCGGCGACGATCACGACTCCCTCGCCCTCGCGGTAGAAGACGCGGCCGGGTGTTCCGCCGTAGCGGCCCTCGGACACGACGGCGGACATCACCTCCAGCCGATTGCCGCGGTGGAAGGTGAAGGCGTTCGGGTACGGCGACGTCTGGGCGCGGACCAGGCGCTCCAGCGCGTCGGCGGGCCAGTCCCAGTTGATGCGGATGTCCTCCTCGGCGCGCTTGTGGAAGAACGTCGCCTGTGAGCGGTCCTGCCGGGTGAACTCGGTCTGCCCGGAGGCGATCAGGTCCAGCGCACCGATGGTGACCGGGGCGATCAGCTCGACGGTCTTGTGGAACAGGTCCACGGAGGTGTCGGCGGGCTCCACCTTCACCGCACGCTGGTCGACGATGTCACCGGCGTCGAGCACCTCGTCCATCATGTGGGCCGTGACGCCGACCTCGCTCTCGCCGTTGATCAGTGCCCAGATCAGCGGCGAGAAGCCGGCGTACTTGGGCAGCAGCGAGTCATGGACGTTCAGGGTGCCGTGCGGGGGCAGGCCGTAGACGCGCGGCGGGATCCAGGTGCGCCAGTTGTTGGCGACGATGATGTCCGGGGCGGCCTCCTGGAGCAGCCGGAACAGCTCCTCGTCGTCGGGCCGGTTGCGGATGATCACCGGGACGCCGTGTTCCTCGGCCAGGTCCGCGACCGAATCGCTCCAGATCTTCTCGTACGCGTGCTCGCTCTTGGGGTGCGTCACGACCGTCACCACGTCGTGTTCGGAGTCCAGGAGGGCTTGCAGGGTGCGGTGGCCCCAGGTCTGGTAACCGAACATGGCGACCCGCATGGGTTCCTCCTCAGGTGAGCGACTGATCGGCACCAAGTAAAGCAAGCCTTACCTAATCACGCAACGGGCCCTGATTTCAGGTGTGTTGGGTAGAGCGATTGGCCATTGGTCCGGTTTTGTCTGGTCGACAGGGCCGTGAAAGTCAGGTTAGCTTTACCTAAGTTCGACTGGCTGCCGCTCTCGGTGGGCCCGCGTCCCGTTCTTTTCGTCCACGCCTGACAGGCGGCTGTCCCGCACGATGGGAGTGACATGTCACAGGTTGATCCTGGCGACGCACCTCTGATCCACGACCTCATGGGAATCGGCTTCGGGCCGTCCAATGTGGCCATGGCGATCGCGCTCAGCGAGCACAACGCGCGAGTCGGCAGGCAGGAGGCGGTCACGGCGCACTTCTTCGAGCGCCAGCCCGCCTTCGGCTGGCACCGCGGCATGCTGATCGATGACGCGACGATGCAGGTGTCGTTCCTCAAGGACCTGGTGACGCTGCGGGATCCGTCCAGCGAGTACACGTTCCTGCGCTATCTCCAGAGCAGGGGCCGGCTGATCGACTTCGTCAACGGCAAGAACCTCTTCCCGCTCCGTGTGGAGTTCCACGACTACTTCGAGTGGGCCGCGGCGAAGGTCGACGACATGGTCTCGTACGGCCACGAGGTGATCTCCGTCGAGCCCGTCCTGCGTGACGGAGTCGTGGAGTACGTCGATGTGACGGCCCGCGCGGGTACCGAGACGGTGGTCCACCGCGCCCGCAACCTCGTCGTCGGCACCGGGCTGCGCCCGTTGATGCCGCAGGGCGTCGAGCGCACGGACCGGGTCTGGCACAACTCCGATCTGCTGGCCAAGGTCGACGCCCTGGAGGGCACCGACCCCACCCGGTTCGTCGTGGTCGGCGCCGGCCAGAGCGCCGCCGAGAACGTCGCGTACCTCCACCGCCGCTTCCCGCGGGCCGAGGTCTGTGCCGTCTTCTCCCGCTACGGCTACAGCCCGGCCGACGACAGCAGCTTCGCCAACCGGATCTTCGACCCGGAGGCAGTCGACGAGTACTTCACCGCCCCGGACGACATCAAGCGCAAGCTGATGGGCTACCACGGCAACACCAACTACTCCGTGGTGGACATCGATCTGATCGACGACCTGTACCGCCAGGCGTACCAGGAGAAGGTGCTCGGCACCGAACGGCTGCGCTTCGTCAACATCTCCCGGCTGACCGGCGTCGAGGAGACCGGTGACAAGGTCCGGGCCACCGTCACGTCCCTGGTCACCGGTGAGGAGAGCACGCTGGAGGCCGATGTCGTGGTCCTCGCCACCGGGTACAGCCCCGTCGAGCCCCTCGGCCTCCTCGGAGACGTCGCGCGGCACTGCCACCGCGACGAGGAGGGCCGCGTCCGCGTCGAGCGCGACTACCGCATCGCCACGGACGACGAACTGCGCTGCGGCATCTACCTCCAGGGCGGTACCGAGCACACCCACGGCATCACCTCGTCCCTGCTCTCCAACACCGCGATCAGGGTCGGCGAGATCCTTGACTCGATCGTCGAGCGCGGCCTGAAGCACGCCCCGGAAATGCCCCGCCCGCTCGCCGACGGCGTCGCCACGCCTTAGCCACTCCCATTTTTTGGTCCGTCATCGGTCCGCCCCCCACATACCGCCCCGCCCGCCGGTCGTACCCCTGTACGCCGCGGGCCCGGCACGCACGTGAAAACCCCCTTGAAAGGAACATCCGTGTCCACTGGTACACGCCCCGCGCTGACGCGGTTCGTCGGATTCGCTCCCCGAGTGGCAGTCGCGGCCGTCGCCGCCGTCGCTCTGGCCGCCTGTGGGGGCGGCGACGACAAGGCCGGGTCCAGTGCCTCGGCCGAGGCGGGCGGGAAGTCCGGCGCCTTCCCGGTGACGGTCCAGCACAAGTACGGCAGCACGACGATCGAGGCGGAGCCCGAGCGGATCGTCACCCTGGGCCTCTCGGACCAGGACGCGGTCCTCGCGCTCGGCGTCAAGCCCGTCGGCTCGGTGGACTGGTTCAAGGAGAAGCCGTACGGCAAGTGGCCCTGGACCAAGGACAAGTGGGGGTCCGACCAGCCGGACATCGTCGGCGAGCGCGACGAGTACAACATGGAGAAGATCGCCGCGCTCAAGCCGGACCTGGTCATCGCCCAGTACTCGGGGATGAAGAAGGAGCAGTACGACACCCTCTCCAAGTTCACCAAGGTCGTCGCCCAGCCCAAGGGTCTGCCCGACTACGGGGCCTCGTGGCAGGTGATGACCCGGCAGATCGGCACGTCGCTCGGGAAGAAGGCACAGGCCGAGAAGCTGATCACCGGCATTGACGCCGACTTCGAGAAGGTCCGTGACGAGCACCCCGAGTTCGCCACCAAGACGCTCGCCGTGGCGGACAGCTTCGAGGCGGGGAAGTACTCGGCGTTCACGAAGACCGACCCGAAGACGATCTTCTTCTCCGAGCTGGGCTTCAAGCTGAAGCCCGAGATCGACAAGCTGGCCAAGCCAGGCTGGAACGCCGCCGAACTCAGCGCCGAGAAGCTGAACGTGCTCGACGTCGACCGGCTGGTCTGGGTGACCTCCAGCACCGACGCCGACGACCGGATCAAGGCCGAGCCGCTCTACAGGAACCTCAAGGTCAGCAAGGACAAGCGCGACCTGTTCGTGCCCTACCAGGGCCCGGACATCGGTGCAGCGTTCTCCTTCAACACGGTCCTCTCGATCCCCTACGCGATCGACGAGATCGTGCCGCTGCTGACGGCCGTCAAGTAGCGCACCGCCCCACCTCAGCCCGACCGCACAGGGGTGCTCGTCCGACGGCGTGCCGGCCCGGCACACCGTCGGACGGGACGTCCTCTCCTTGCCGTACATCATCAGGGAAAGGCCATTTCGTACGATGTTTGACGCCGAGTCGGACCGGACATCCACTGCCGGAACCCCCGTGACCGGTGGGCAGGCCGGTATCTGGTCAGCCCAGCAGATCGAGCCCGACAGCTCCGCCTACAACATCGTCTTCGCCCTGGACCTGTACGGTGCCACCGACCTCGGCCGGCTCACCGCCGCCGTCCGGCAGGCCGTCGGGGAAGCCGACTGCCTGCACGTCGAGTTCACCCCCGGGGACGGCGGCCCGCGCCAGACCCCCGCAGCCGTCCTGGCCGAGGTGCCCGTCGTCGACCTGCGCGACGCCCCGGACCCCGAGGCGGCCGCCGCCGACTGGACGGCCGCCGAACGCGAACGGCCCGTGGACCTCGGCCGGGCACCGCTCTTCGCCCAGGCGCTGCTGCGGCTCGCGGACGACCGGGTCCGCTGGTACCAGCGCTACCACCACATCGTTCTCGACGGCATGGGCGTCACGCTGATCACCCGCCGGGCGGGCGAGCTGTACACCCTGGGCACCCGGGCCCCCGCCCGCCCCGACTGGTCCCTCACCCGGCTCGTGGACGCCGACCGGGACCACCGCGCCTGCGCACAGCACGAGCAGGACCGCGCCTGGTGGCGGGAGCACCTGGCCGGCCGGCCCGAACCCGTACGCCTCGTCGAACGCGCCCCGTCCCTGATGGCGCGGCGGCTGCGGCGCACCGTCGAACTCACCCCGCAGGACGCCGAGCGGCTGCGCACCGCCGCCGGTAACGCGGCCGTCCGGCCGTCCCGGCTGCTGGTCGCCGCCGTCGCCGCCTATCTGCACCGGGTCACGGGCGAACAGGACCTGGTCCTCGGCCTGCCGGTCGCCGCACGCCAGGACGCCGTGTCGGCCGTCGTCCCCGGCATGGTCTCCAACATCGTCCCGCTGCGGCTGACCGTCCGCCCCGGCACCACGGGCGCGGCCCTCGTCGACGGCGTGCGCCAGGAGATCTCCGAAGCGGTCGCGCACGGGCGCCACCGCGCCGAGGAACTGGCCAGGGACCTCGGACTGGTCGACGGCGGCGCGGAACTCGTCGGCCCCACCGTCAACATCCTGCCCAGGGGCGAGGGATTCGGCTTCGACGGGCTGGACGCCGAACTCCGCCCGGAGTGGCTCGGCCCGGTCAGCGACCTCGCCTTCGCATTCGCCGAGACCCGCGGCGGCCGAGGCATCGCCGTCCACCTCGACGCGGACGCGGACCTCTGCGACGCGCAGACCCTCCGCGACCATGAACGCCGCTTCCTCACCGTGCTGCGCGCCCTCACCGAGGACCCCGACCGGCCCGTGGGCCGGATCGAGCTCACCTCCGGCGCCGAACGGGACCGGCTGCTCGGTGAGTTCGCGACTTCTCCGCGCGAGGTGGCCGAACTGTCCTGGCCCGCCGCCTTCGAGGCACAGGTGCGCCGCTCGCCCGGGGCCGTCGCGCTCGTGTGCGAGGACCGTGAACTCACCTACGCCGGGCTCAATGCCGCCGCCAACCGGCTCGCCCGGCTCCTCACCTCCCGCGGCGTGCGCGCCGCCGACGTCGTCGCCGTGGCCCTCCCGCGCTCCCCGGAACTCGTGGTGGCACTGCTCGCCGTGATGAAGGCCGGAGCCGCCTACCTCCCGCTGGACGCCGACCACCCCCGGGACCGGACCGCCTACATGCTGGCCGACGCGGGGGCCGCCACCGTGCTCACCGTCCGGGAACTCACGGACCACCTCCCGGCGACGGACGCCGGCCACCTCCTGCTCGACGCACCGGCCACCGCCGCCGCCCTCGCCGCGCAGGACGACACCGACCCCGGCACCCCGGTCGCCCTGGACCAGGCCGCCTACGTCATCTACACCTCGGGCTCCACCGGCCGCCCCAAGGGCGTGATCGTCACCCACGACGGCGTCGGCAGCCTCCTCGCCACGGCCACCGACCGGATCGGTGTCACCTCCGACAGCCGCGTCGTGCAGTTCGCCTCCGTCGGCTTCGACGTGACGGTCTGGGACCTGATCATGTCGCTGTGCGCCGGCGGCCGGATCATCGTCGTACCCGCCGAGCGGCGGGTCGCGGGCCCCGCCCTCACCGACTACATCGCACACCACCGCGCCACCCACATGATCCTGCCCCCGTCGCTCGTCTCGGCGCTGCCGCAGGAGTGCGAGCTGCCCGAGGGCGCCGTCCTCGTCGTCGGCACCGAAGCGGTCCCGAGCGAGCTGATCGCCCGCTGGTCCGGCCGGCTCCAGGTCGTCGTCGCGTACGGACTGACCGAGGCGAGCGTCAACTCCACGCTGTGGCTCGCCCGTTCCGGCCGGCCCGGCCCCACACCCATCGGCCGGCCCGACCCCAACACCCGCACCTACGTCCTGGACGCGGCACTGCGCCCGGTGCCGGTGGGCGTCGAGGGGGAGCTCTACGTCGCCGGGCGCGGCCTCGCCCGCGGCTACCTGGGCCGTCCCGCCCTGACCTCGGAGCGCTTCGTCGCGGACCCGTACGGGGAGCCCGGCACCCGGATGTACCGCACCGGCGACCGGGTCCGCTGGGCCGCCGACGGCAACCTGGAGTTCCTGGGCCGCGCCGACGGCCAGCTCAAGATCCGCGGCCACCGGATCGAACCCGGCGAGATCGAGAGCGCCTTCATGGCCGGCCCCGGGATCGCCCAGGCCGCCGTCCTCGTCCGTGACGACCACCGGGGCGTCAAGCGCCTCGTCGCCTATCTGGTCGGGGACGGCGACGACGCGGCCGCCACCGGGGCGGCCGTCACCGCCGCACGTGCCCAGGTCGCCGGTGCGCTGCCGGACCACATGGTGCCCACCGCCGTCGTCGTCCTGGACGGCCCCCTCCCGCTCACGCCCAACGGCAAGCTCGACAGCCGCGCCCTGCCCGAGCCCCGGTGGACGGCCGTCAGCGGCACCGACGCACCCACCGGACCGGCCGGGACCGTGCTCGCCGCGCTCTTCGCCGAGCTGCTCGGCCTGCCGTCCGTGGGCGTCCGGAGCAGCTTCTTCGAGCTGGGCGGCGACAGCATCGTCGCGATCCAGCTGGTGAACCGGGCCCGCGACGCCGGTCTCACCATCAGTCCGCGCGAGGTGTTCCGGCTCCGCACCGTCGAGGCCCTGGCCCGCGCCGCCGGAACGACGCGGGCCCCGGCCGCGGCGGACGTCCTGGACGAGGACGCCCTGCCCGTCTCCCCGCTCCAGGAGGGCTTCTTCTTCCACGCCGCGTTCGACGCGGGCTCCGCGGACCTCTACCTCGTCCAGGAAGTGCTGGAGCTCGACGGGTTCGCCGACCCGGACCGGCTGCGCGGAGCCCTGCAACTGCTGCTGGACCGGCACCCGTTGCTGCGCGCCTCGTTCCGCCAGCTCCCCGGCGGCGAGGTCGTCCAGCGCCTCGCCGGCCAGGTCACCCTGCCCTGGCGGGAGGCCGACACCGCCGGGACCAGCCTCGATGAGGTGCTCCGGGCCGACCGCGCCGAGCGCTTCGACCTGGCCCGGCCACCGCTGCTGCGCGCCACCCTGGTCCGGGACGGCCACCGGCACCGGCTGCTGCTCACCCTGCACCACATCGTCGCCGACGGCTGGTCGGTCTCCGTACTGCTGCGCGAACTCACCGCCGCCTACCGGGGCGAGGAACTCCCCGCACCGGCCTCCCCCCGCCCGTACCTGGCATGGCTGGCCACCCGGGACCGGGACACCGCACGGGACGCGTGGCGCCGGGCGCTGTCCGGCCTGGACGGGCCGACCCGGCTCTCCGCCCTCTCCACGGCGGCCGACGACGAGCGGGCCCCGGCCAGGCCGCAACAGGTCGACACCCGGCTCCCCGAGGAGCTCACCGCGGCCCTCACCGCGTACGCCCGCGCCCACGGCCTCACCCTGAGCACGGTCGTGCACGGCGCGTGGGCGCTGCTGCTCGGCGCGCTCACCGGCAGCCGCGACATCGTCTTCGGCACCACCGTGTCCGGCCGGACCACCGAGGTCGCGGGCCTGGACGCCGCGGTGGGCCTGTTCATCAACACCGTCCCCGCCCGAGTGGGCCTGCGCCCGGAGGAGCCGCTCACCGAATTCCTGCGCCGCGTCCAGGACGAGCACACGGCGCTCCTGGACCACCAGCACCTCGGCCTGGCCGACATCCAGCGGATCGCGGGTGGCGGCGAACTCTTCGACACACTCGTGGTGTTCGAGAACCACCCGGCCGCCGAGCTGTCCGCCGACCGGGGACCCGACGCGCTGCGCATCACCGGCAACGAGGTCCGCGACGCCGTGCACTACCCGCTCGCGCTCGTCGTCGAGCCGGGCGGCGCCGGGATGCTGCTGCGGTTCAAGCACGACGCCGCCCGTTTCGACCAGGTCACGGTGGCCGTACTCGCCAACCGGTTCACCGCACTGCTGCGCACCCTGGTGTCCGGGCCCGGCCGCACCGTGGCCCGGACCGGGCTGCTGTCCGGGCGGGAACACGCACACCTCGCCGAGCTGAACGCCACCTCGCGGCCCGTCCCCGAGGCCACGCTCGCCTCGCTGTTCGCCGCGCAGGCGGCACGTACCCCCGATGCCCCCGCCGTCGTCTTCGAGGACACCACGCTGACCTACGCGGAGCTCGACCGGCGGGCCGAGGCACTGGCCCGCCGGCTGCGGTCGCGCGGCGCCGGGCCGGAGCGTTACGTCGCGGTGGCCGTGCCCCGGTCGGCCGAACTGATGGTCGCGCTGCTGGGCGTCCTCAAGACCGGCGCCGCCTATCTGCCGGTCGACCTCGACTACCCCGCCGAGCGCGTCGTGTTCGTGCTCGGTGACTCCGGCACGCGTACGGTCGTGACCACCGCCGAGGCGGCCGGGCGGCTGCCCGGCGTACCGGACCTCGACCTCCTCCTCGTCGTCGACCCGGACGACCCCGGCACCACGGATGTCCCCGATGTGCCCGTGCGGGCGGCCGGTCCCGACCACCCGGCCTATCTGATCTACACCTCCGGCTCCACCGGGCGCCCCAAGGGCGTCGCCGTCACCCACCGGGCCGTCGTCAACCGGCTCGCGTGGATGCAGGGGGAGTACGGACTCGGTGCGGACGACCGGGTCCTGCAGAAGACCCCGGCCGCCTTCGACGTCTCCGTGTGGGAGTTCTTCTGGCCCCTGGTGGAGGGCGCGACCGTCGTCCTCGCCCGCCCCGGCGGCCACCGCGACCCCGGCTACCTCGCCGGGCTGATCCGGGAGCGGCGGATCACCACGCTGCACTTCGTGCCGTCCATGCTGGCCGCGTTCACCCAGGCCCTGGAGTCCGCCACCGACCACCCGGACTGGGCGGCGAGCCTGCGGCGGGTGTTCAGCAGCGGCGAGGCCCTCACTGGTGCCCAGGCCGGGGACTGGTCGGAGCTGACGTCCCGTTCCGGGCGGCCCCCCGTGCCGCTGCACAACCTCTACGGGCCCACCGAGGCCGCGGTGGACGTGACCTCCTACGACTACGACCACGACCACGAGGGCGACGCGCGACCCGCCGTCGCCATCGGCCGCCCGGTGTGGAACACCCGGCTGCACGTGCTGGACCCGTTCCTGCGCCAGGTGCCCGACGGGGTGCCGGGGGAGCTCTACCTCGCCGGTGTGCAGTTGGCGCGGGGCTACCACGACCGGCCGGGTACGACCGCCGAACGCTTCGTCGCCGACCCGTTCGGCGGACCGGGCGAGCGCATGTACCGCACCGGTGACCTGGTGCGGCGCCGCACTGACGGCGCAGTCGAGTACCTCGGCCGCACCGACCGGCAGGTCAAGATCCGGGGCAACCGCATCGAACTCGGCGAGATCGAGGCGGCTCTGGCCGGCCTGCCGGGCGTGGCCCGTGCCGCGGTGATCGTCCGCGACGGCGCACTCGCCGGCTACGCCGTGCCCGGCGCCGGCGCGGTCCTGGACACCGAGGCCCTGCGCGCGGCGCTCGCGGACGTGCTGCCCGCGCCCATGGTGCCGGGCACCGTCCTGGCCCTGGACGAACTGCCGCTGGCCCCGAGCGGCAAGCTCGACCAGAACGCCCTGCCGTCCGCGGCACCCGCCGCCCGCACCGGCGGCCGGGCCCCCCGCGACGCGCGCGAGAGCGCCCTGTGCGAGATCTTCGCCGAGGTGCTGGGCCTACCCGGGACCGGCGCCGACGACGACTTCTTCGTCCTCGGCGGCGACAGCCTCAGCTCGATCACGGTCGCCACCCGGGCCCGTGCGCGGGGCCTGACGATCGGCCCCCGCGACGTGTTCGAGTGCCGGACCCCGGCCGCGCTGGCCGCCGCCGCGCAGACCGCCGCCCCCGATCCGTCCGGCCCCTTCGTCCCCTCCGGCCCCGAACCGGCCGCCACCACGCTCGTCCCCGCCACCCCCGACGCCGTGACCGTGCCCGCTGCCGAGGCCGGGCAGGCGGCTGCCGCCCTCCAGGCCGTGCTGGCCCTTCAGGAGCGGTCCGGTGCCGACGTCGACCCCGCCCTGCGGGCCCTGCTCGTCCAATTGACCGCCGCGGGCACCCCGCCGGAGCCGGAGCCGGCCGTCCCGCTGGGCGGTCTGGTGCTCTCACCGGAGGAGACCGGCCGCGTCGCCGCCACCGCCGGACTCCCGGTCGCCGACATCTGGCCGCTCTCCCCCCTCCAGGAGGGCATGTACTTCCACGCCACCTACGACTCGGGCGAGGCGCTCGACGTCTACCTCTCCCAGGAGACCCTGGACTTCGACCGGCGCGTCGACCCGGACCGGCTGCGCGCCGCCTGCCGGGCGCTGCTGGCCCGCAACACCGGTCTGAGGGCCGGATTCACCGCCGACGGACTGCCCAGCCCGGTCCAGTTCATCGTGGACGGGGCCGAGATCCCGCTCGTCGAGGAGGACCTCTCCGGACTGTCCGCCGCCCAGCAGCACAGCCGGACCGGGGAACTGCTGGCCGCCGACCGGAGGCAGCGCTTCGACCTGTCCTCGCCCCCGCTGTGCAGGCTGTTGCTCATCCGGCTCGGTGACGGCCGGGACCGGCTCGTGATCACCCATCACCTCATCCTGTGGGACGGCTGGTCCGCGTGGCTCTTCCTGGAGGAGCTGTTCACCCTGTACGAGCGCGCGGGCGACGACACCGGGCTTCCGGTCCCCGGCTCGTACCGCGACTACCTCGGCTGGCTGGACGAGCAGGACACCGGGGCCGCGCTCGCCGCCTGGCGCCGGTCGCTCTCCGGCTTCGACGAGCCGACCCTGCTCGCCCCGTCCGGTCGCGACACCGGCCCGGTCATCCCGGCCGACCACGACACCGTGCTGACGGCGCGGGCCGGCGAACTGCTGCGCGCCACGGCCCGCAGGCACGGGCTCACCCTGAACACCGTGCTCAACGCGGCCTGGGGGCTGGTCCTCTCGGCGATGACCGGCCGCGCCGACGTCGCCTTCGGCACGGCCGTCGCCGGGCGGCCCGCGGACGTCCCGGACGCGGCCGGAATCATCGGGATGTTCCTCAACACCATCCCGGCGCGCGTCGCGTTCACCCCGGACGAGCCGCTGCTCGGCCTGATGCGCCGGATGCAGTCCGAGCGCGCGGCCGTCATGCCGTACGAGTACGTCGGACTGGGCGCCCTGCAACAGGAGACGGGCCACCGCCGGCTCTTCGACACCCTGTTCGTCCTGCGCTCGGCCGACGGCGAGGACCGGGCGGCCGAACTGCGGTGGCGGCACGGCGTCACCGCCATGTCCAACGTGGACGGCACCCACTTCCCGCTCACCCTGATCGTCACCCCCGGCAGCCGGCTGCGGATCACCCTGGCGGCCAGGCCGGACCTGTTCGACGCCGAGGCCGCGACCACCATCCTCGACCGGTTCACGGCCGTGCTCGGCCGGCTCGCCGAAGGCCTCGACAGCGAAGACCCGGCCGGGGCCCGGACCGCTGGTGTCGACCTGCTGCTGCCCGCCGAGCGGACCGCCATGGCCGCCGCGCGGCGCACCGGCCGCGAGCCGGTGCCCGACGAGACCGTCGCCGATCTGCTCGCCGCCCAGGTCGCCCGCACCCCGGACGCCGTCGCGCTCGTCTTCGGCGAGCGGGCCCTCACCTACGCCGAGCTGGACGCCCGTATCAACAGGCTCGCCCGGCTGCTGCTCGCCCGGGGAGCCGGCCCGGAGAAGGTGGTGGCGCTCGCCCTGCCGCGCTCGATCGAGATGGTGGCCGCACTCTTCGCCGTACTGCGCACCGGCGCCGCCTATCTGCCCCTCGACCTCGACCACCCCGCCGACCGGCTCCGCCTGATGGCGCGCGACACCGGACCGCTGTGCCTGGTGTCCACCACCGCCGTCGCCCCGTCCCTGCGGGACGACGAGGGGCCCGTGGCCCCCGAACTCCTGCTGGACGACGCGGCCGTGGCCGCCGAGCTGGCCGCGCTCGCGAGCGGCGAGATCACCGACGCCGAACGGCCCGCGTTCGCGCACGGCGTGCCGGGCCGCCTGGACCACCCCGCGTACGTCATCTACACCTCGGGTTCGACCGGCCGTCCCAAGGGCGTCGTCACCCCGTACCGCGGACTGACGAACATGCAGTTCAACCACCAGAAGGAGATCTTCGACCCGGCCATCGCCTCGGCCGGCGGACGGCGGCTGCGCATCGCGCACACCGTGTCCTTCGCCTTCGACATGTCCTGGGAGGAACTGCTCTGGCTCGTCGAGGGCCACGAGGTCCACGTCTGCGGCGAAGAGCTCCGCCGCGACGCCGAGGCGCTGGTCGCGTACTGCGACAGCCACCGCATCGACGTGGTCAACGTGACGCCCACCTACGCCCAGCTGCTCATCGAGGAGGGCCTGCTCGACCGCGACGAGGCCGCCGGAAAGCACCGGCCCGCACTGGTCCTGCTCGGCGGCGAGGCCGTCCCCGACACGGTCTGGACCCGGCTGCGCCGCACCGAGGACACCTACGGGTACAACCTCTACGGGCCGACCGAGTACACGATCAACACGCTCGGCGGGTCCACCGCCGACAGCGCGACCTCCACGGTCGGCGTGCCGATCCGCGGTACCCGCGCCCATGTCCTGGACCCGATGCTGCGCCCCGTCCCGCCCGGCAACCCCGGCGAGTTGTACATCGCCGGTACGGGCCTGGCCCGCGGCTACCACGACCGGGCCGCGCTGACGGCCGAGCGGTTCGTCGCCGACCCGTTCGGCGAACCGGGCGAGCGCATGTACCGCACCGGCGACCTGGTACGCCAACGCCCCGACGGCCTCATCGACTTCCTCGGCCGCACCGACGACCAGGTCAAGATCCGCGGCTACCGCATCGAGCTGGGCGAGATCTCCACGGCCCTGTCCGCGCACCCCGAGGTCGCGCACGCGGCGGTCGTCGTGTCGGAACGGGCGGGCACCAAGCGCCTGGTCGGCTATGTGGTGCCGCAGGAGGGCGCCGGGACCGGCGACGCGCTGACCCGGCGGCTGCGCGACCATCTGAAGGCCGGACTGCCGGACTACATGGTGCCCGCCGCGCTGGTCACCCTCGAAACGCTGCCCCTGACCGTCAACGGCAAGCTGGACGTCAGGGCGCTGCCCGCACCCGACCTCGCCGGTACGGACACCGGCCGCGCTCCCCGTAACCCGCGGGAGGAGACGCTCTGCGCCCTGTTCGCCGAGGTGCTCGGACTGCCCGCGGGCAGCGTCGGCATCGACAGCGACTTCTTCGATCTGGGCGGGCACTCGCTGCTGGCCACCCGGCTGGTCAGCCGGGCCCGCACCGCGCTCGACGCGGAGCTGGCGATCCGGGATCTCTTCGAGGCGCCGACCGTCGCCGAACTGGTGGCCCGTGCCGCCCGTGCCGGCGGCGCGGCCCGTCCGGCGCTGACCGCCGGCGACCGGCCGGACCGGCTGCCGCTGTCCCACGCCCAGCAGCGGCTGTGGGTCATCCAGCAGATCGAGTGCACCTCGGCCGCGTACAACTTCTCGCTGGCCCTGCGGTTGCGCGGCCCGCTGGACCTGGCGGCCTGGCGCGGCGCACTCGTCGATGTGACGACACGTCACGAGGCCCTGCGCACTGTCTTCTTCGCCACCCCCGACGGCCAGGTGTGCCAGCGGGTGCTGCCCGCGGAGCAGGCGCACCCCGTGGTGGAGTGCCTGCGGGCCACCGAGGCGGAAGTGCCCGGCATCATCGACACGGCCGTCAACCGGCCGTTCGACCTCGCCACCGAACTGCTGCTGCGCGCCACGGTCGTGGAACTGTCGCCCGAGGACCACGTCGTCGTGCTGCTGCTGCACCACATCAGCACCGACGAGTGGTCGGACCGGCCGTTCCTGCGGGACCTGGCCACCGCCTACGCGGCGCGCCTCGACGGCACGGCCCCCGACTGGGAGCCGCTGCCCGTCCAGTACGCCGACTACGCCCTGTGGCAGGACCGGCTGCTCGGCGACCCCGCCGACGGGACCAGCCTGGCCGCCCGGCAGCTGGACCACTGGCGTACGGCCCTGGCCGGAGCCCCGGAAGAGCTGGAGCTGCCAACCGACCGGCCCAGGCCCGCCCGCCCGGCGTTCTCCGGAGCCGAACTCGACATCGCCTTCGACACCCCGGTCCACGAAGGGCTGAAGAGGCTCGCCCGGGAGTCCGGCGCGAGCATGTTCATGGTGGTGCACGCGGCCGTGGCCGCGCTGCTCCACCGGATGGGCGCCGGGACGGACATCCCGATCGGTTCCCCCATCGCGGGACGCGGCGACGAGGCGCTGGACGAACTCGTCGGGTTCTTCGTCAACACCCTCGTCCTGCGCACCGACATCAGCGGCGACCCCAGCTTCACCGAACTCCTGGGCCGGGTCCGCGAAACCGACCTGGCGGCGTTCTCCCACGCGGACGTCCCCTTCGAGTCGGTCGTCGAGGCCCTCAACCCGACGCGCTCGCTCTCCCGCAACCCGCTCTTCCAGGTGATGGTCGGCTACCACGCCCGCACCGGCGGGGAACTGGAACTGCCGGGACTGCGGGCGGAGTACGTGCCGTTCCGGATCCGCTCCGCCAAGTTCGACCTGGTGTTCAGCTTCACCGAGCACATCGCGGCCGACGGCGGCGCCGGATCGCTCGGCTGCCGGCTGGAGTTCGCCACCGAGCTGTTCGACCGGGAGACCGCCGAGGCGCTCGGCGAGCGGCTGCGTATCCTGGTCGCCGCACTCGTCGCCGCGCCCGGACAGCCGCTGTCCCGGGCCGAGATCCTCTCCGGACCGGAGCTGCGGACCGTCCTGGAGGGCTTCGGCTCCACCGACCGGGAGGTCGACGAGGAGAGCCTGCCCGCGATGTTCGCGCGGCGGCTCACCGAGCGGCCCCACGCCGTCGCCGTGGTGGACCGCTCCCGCTCGGTGACGTACACCCAGCTCGACGACCGCGCCCGCCGTATCGCCGGGCTGCTCGCCGCGCACGGAGTGGGGGCCGAGAGCGTGGTCGGGGTGGCCGTGCCCCGGTCCGTGGACATGGTCGCCACCGTGCTCGCCGTGCTGAAGCTGGGCGCCGCGTTCCTGCCGCTCGACCTGGTCCACCCCGGGGACCGGCTCGCCTACATGATCGAGGACTCGGGGGCGGCCCTGGTCGTCGGCACCGAACCGGTCGCGGGGAAGATCCCCGGGGTGACGGGCGTCCCGGTGGTCCTGCTGGACGCGCCGGACACCGCCGCGGCACTGGACGCGCCGCCCCGGACCGACGCGCCCGCCGTGCTTGACGGGCCCGCCGGCCTGGACCAGGCCGCCTACGTGATCTACACCTCCGGTTCGACCGGCCGCCCCAAGGGCGTGATCGTGCCCCACGAGGGAATCTCCTCCCTCGTGGCCACCGCCGTCGACCGGATGAACCTGCGACGCGACAGCCGGGTGCTCCAGTTCGCCTCCACCGGCTTCGACGTCTTCGTCTTCGAGCTCTCCATGGCGCTGTGCCACGGCGGCCGCCTCGTCCTCATCACCGACGAGGCACGGGTCGCGGGACCGGAACTGACCGACTTCCTCGCGGACCAGCGGATCACCCACATGATCCTGCCGCCGTCCCTGGTGTCGGCGCTCCCGCCCGGCTGCGAACTGCCCGGGGGATCGACCGTCCTGGTGGGCACCGAGACGGTGCCGCCGGACCTGTTCGACCGCTTCGGCGCCACCGCCGACCTGATCTGCGCCTACGGGCTCACCGAGGCGACGGTCAACTCGACGCTGTGGCGCGCCCGCGAGCACGGCGGCAGCCCGGCCGGCCGGGTGCCCATCGGCCGGCCCGACCCCAACACCCGCGCCTATGTGCTCGACGAGCGACTGAGGCCCGTGCCACCCGGTGTGGTGGGCGAGCTGTACGTCGCCGGGCGCGGGCTCGCCCGCGGCTACCTCGGCAAGGAGGCCCTCACCTCGGAGCGATTCGTCGCTGACCCGTTCGGGGCGCCGGGCAGCCGGATGTACCGGACCGGCGACCGCGCCCGCCGGCGCCGGGACGGCAACCTCGACTTCCTCGGCCGGGCCGACACTCAGGTGAAGGTGCGGGGCTTCCGTATCGAGCTGGGCGAGATCGAGGCGGCACTCGCCGGACACCCCGGCGTCGCCCAGGCCGCGGTGGTCCCCGACCGGGACGGCGACATCGTCCGGCTGATCGCCTACGCGCTGCCCGAGTCCGGCGCACCGGACCCGCGGCAGCTGCGCGCACACCTGGCCGGGCTGCTCCCCGAGTACATGGTTCCGGCCCTGGTGGTGCCGCTGGACGGCCCGCTGCCGCTCACGCCCAACGGCAAGCTGGACCGCGCCGCACTGCCCGTCCCCGACTGGTCGGCGATGACGGGCGACACCCGGCCGGCCACCGCGACCCAGACCAGGATCGCCGCACTGTTCCGCGAGATCCTCAAGCTCGACGACGTCGGTGTGCACGACAGCTTCTTCGCGCTCGGTGGCCACTCCATGGCGTCGATGCGGCTGCTGGGCCGTATCCGCGCCGAGTTCGGCGTCGAACTGAGCATCAGGGACGTCTTCGACGCGCTGACGGTCGCCGGTGTCGCCGCCGCGCTGGAGGGCGCGGCCGCCGCCCGCCCCGCGCTGCGTCCGGTCGAGCGGCGGGCCGAGCCGCCGCGGGCGGCGCCCGTCCAGGACTGGCAGTGGCAGTCCTGCCGCGGCGGACGGGGTGTCGACCACGCGCTGGCGCTGCGTTCCACGGGCGGGCTCGACGCCGAGGTACTCGCCGCCGCGCTCGCCGACGTGGTGGCCCGGCACGAGCCGCTGCGCACCGCGTTCACCGAACGGGACGGCATCCTGTACCACCGGCCCGCCGAGGCCCCCGTCCTGACCACGGAAACGTGCGCCGGCCTGGATGCCCGCCTTGCCGAACTCGCGGGCCTGGCAACGGATCCGGCCGCGGAGGCCCCCATCAGGGCGCATCTGCTCACGGGCCCCGACGGCGGCCAGGCACTGCTGCTGACCCTGCACTACCTCGCCGTCGACGAGTGGTCCGTGGTCCCGCTCCTCCGCGACCTGGTCACCGCCCACACGGCACGCGCCCGGGGCCTCGCGCCCGGCTGGGAGCCGCTGCCGGTCGGCTACGCCGACTACGCCCAATGGGCGCACGAGACCCTGGGCGACCTCACCGACCCGGACAGCAGGGGCGGGCAGCAACTCGCCTACTGGCGCCGGACGCTCGACGGACTGCCGGGGCGCCTCGCCCTGCCGGCCGACGGCCCGGACCGGGCCGCCCCGGACACGGCCACCCGGCCCGGGGACCACGTCGGGTTCGTCCTCGACGAGGAGCTGCACGCCGCCGTGGACCGGCTCGCGGGGGCCACCGGCACCAGCATGTTCATGGTGCTCCACGCGGCCCTCGCGGCGCTGCTCACCGGGTACGGCGCGGGCACCGATCTGCCGATCGGCACGATGGTGGCGGGACGCGCCGACGACCAGCTCGCCGATCTGGTCGGCTGCTTCTTCAACACGGTGGTGCTGCGCACCGACACGGCGGGTGACCCGAGCTTCGCGGAACTGCTGACCCGGGTACGGGAGACGACACTGAGCGCTCTCGACCGGCAGGACGTCCCGTTCGACGCGGTCGTGCGGGCCACCGGACTGCCTCCCCGGGGCCCGCAGGTCATGGTGATCCACCACGAACAGGCCGACGCGCGGCAGCTGGAGGGCGGCATCGGCTCGCTCGCCGCCGTACCGACCGGCGTCACCCGGGCCGAGCTGACCCTCAGCTTCTACGAGCCGCGCGGCGACGGCCCGGTGCACTGCGGGCTGATCCACGACACCGATCTGCTGGGCTCCGACAGGGCCGGGCAACTGGCCGATGAATACATGGAGTTGCTGCACCGCGTGGTGACTCATCCGGAACAGCCGCTGTCCGGGCTGTTCACCGCACCGTCCAAGAGGAGTGACAACGCATGACGACCAACCCGTTCGAGGACCCGCAGGGCAGCTTCCTGGTCCTGGTCAACGACGAGAACCAGCACTCGCTGTGGCCCGCCTTCGCCGAGGTGCCGGCCGGCTGGCGGACCGTCTTCGGCGCCGACACCCGTGAGGCGTGCCTTGCCCATGTGGAGGCGAACTGGACGGACCTGCGACCGGCGAGCCTCGTCGCCCTCCAGGGCTGACCGGCAGGTACACCGCCGCCCCTCGGTCTCACCGGGGGGCGGCGGTGCGTGCGCGTCCGGTGTGCTGACCCGTGCCCGGAGGCGGGGTCGGGGATGCCCCTGTACCTACCCTGAAATCGCCCGCGCGGCTTGTCGCCGTCGCCGCGGGGGTGCCATCTTCGGTGGACGGGTCAACCAGTCGTCGAGCGCAGGTGAGGAATCCGGATGGGGGACATATCGCGCCGGTCGGTGCTTGCCGCGGCCGGGACGGCGGGTCTCGTGCTCGCCACCGCGGGGACGGCACGGGCGGCCGGTCGCCCGGCCGGAGCAGCTTCGGCCGCCGGGCCCGGGACGAGCCGGGTGCGGCTCACCCTGCCGGTGCCGACCGGTCCGCGGCGGATCGGAACCACCTCGCTGCATCTGATCGACCGTTCGCGCCGGGACCCGTGGGTCTCACCCGCCTCGCCCCGCGAACTGATGATCAGCGTGTGGTACCCGGCGTCGGACACCCACGGCCACCGGCGCGCCCCCTGGCTCCCGCCGGCGGCGACGGCGCTGTACAGGCGAAAGGTCGGCCAGGACCTCCGGACGCCGATGGACAACGTCGGCTTCCCGGTGACGCATGCCCGGCAGGACGCCCCCGTGGAGGTGCGCCGCCACGGCCATCCCGTGGTGCTCTTCTCCCCGGGCCTCAACACGATGCGAGCCATGGGCACCTCGCTGGTCGAGGACCTGGCCGCGCACGGGTACGCGGTGGTGACGATCGACCACACCCATGAGGCCTCGATCGTGGAGTTCCCCGGCGGCAGGGTGGAGGTGGGCCCGGACCCGGACCCGCTCGATGCGTTGCGGGTCCGCCAGGACGACACCCGGTTCGTCCTGGACGAACTGGAACGGCTGAACGCGGGCAGGAACCCCGACGCCGAGGGCCGCCGGCTGCCCCACCGCCTGCGGGGTTCCCTCGATCTGTCCAGGACCGGGATGTTCGGGCACTCGATCGGCGGCGACACTGCGGCGGGGGCCATGGCACGGGACCGCCGCATCCTCGCCGGCGTCGACCTGGACGGCAGCGTCAACGGGACGGTCAAGGACACCGGGCTCGACCGCCCGTTCCTGCTGATGGGCAATGCCACCCACGGGCGCCACAACGACCCGTCCTGGACGGCTTTCTGGTCGCACCTGCGCGGCTGGCGGCTCGAACTGCGGCTGCGCGACTCCGCACACCTCACCTACACGGACATGTCCCCGCTGGCGCAACAGCTGGAAAGGGCGCTCCCGCTGCCGCCGGAGGCGGTCGCCGCCCTCACCAACTCCATCGGGACGATCGACGCCGGCCGGGCCGTCGCCGCCCAACGCGCCTACCTGCGCGCGTTCTTCGACCTCCATCTGCGGGGCAGGGACGGCCATCTGCTGTCCGGGCCGTCCCCGCGCTACCCCGACATCGCGTTCATCCCCTGAGGAAGGCGGTGCCGCTCGCGACCGTACGGAGCACCCGAACGTCCGCGTGGCTACCGCACGTCCGCCGGCTCCTGGCGGCTGTCGGACCACGCCTCCCAGAGCGCCGCGTACCGGCCGCCCGCCGCGACGAGTTCGTCATGGCTGCCGGTCTCCACGATCCGGCCCTCGTCGAGGACGACGACGCGGTCGGCGGTCGCCGCCTGGGGGAGCCGGTGCGCGACCACCAGGCCCGTACGCCCCTCCAGTGCCCGCAGGGCCGCCTCCTCCAGAACCCGCGCGCCGGCGCTGCCCGCGTCGGCGGTGGCCTCGTCGAGGATCGCGATCGGCGGGTCCGCGAGGACGAGCCGGGCCAGCGCGAGATGCTGCGCCTGGGTCACCGTCAGCCGGTGTCCGCCCTCGCCCACGACCGTGTCCAGTCCGTCGGCCAGCGCCTGGGCCCACTCCAGGGCGCCGACCCGGGACAGCGCCGCGCGCACCTCCTCGTCGGTGGCCCCGGGGCGGGCGAGGCGCAGGTCCTCGGCCAGCGGGCCCGCGAACACGTGCACCTCCTGGCTGATCAGCGTCACCGCGCGCCGCACCCCCGCGGCGCCCAGCTCGGCCGCGTCGACCCCGCCCAGCGCGACGGTCCCGCCGTGCGGCTCGTGGACGCCCGCGATGACCTTGGCCAGCGTCGTCTTGCCGGCGCCGCTGGCACCCACCAGGGCCACCCGTTCCCCGCCGCGCACCTTCAGATCGACCTTCCGCAGCACGGGAGCCCCGGCGCCGTAGGCGTAGCTGAGCGCGCTCACCTTCACCGAACCGTCCGCCGGAGCACGGCCGCCCGGCGCGGTCCGCTCGGCGGGCAGCTCGGACAGTCCGACCAGCCGGGCGAAGCTGGCGCCCGCCGACTGCGCGTCGTCGATGAGGAACAGCGTGGCGTTGACGGGGTTGAAGAGGCTGTGGAAGTACAGCGCGGCGGCGGTGGCCGTACCGATGCTCACCGAGCCGTTGTCCACCAGCAGGAAGCCCGCGCCGAGCATGGCCGCCAGGCCGATGTACTCGGCCAGGTTCAGCCGCGAGAAGAAGCCGGTGACGATGTGGATGCCGTCCAGCGCGAGGTTCCGTGCCGACGCGGAGCGCTGCTCCAGCAGGGCGGTGTGCGCGCGGTTCAGCCGGAAGGCCCGTACGGTACGCACCCCGCCGACGCTGTCGAGCAACTGGTGCTGGAGCGCGCCGGTCGCGACGCGGTGCTCGGCGTACACCGGAGCGGCCCGGCGCAGGTACCAGCGCACGGACAGCACCTGCACCGGCGTCGCCAGCAGCGCCGCCACCAGGAACCGCCAGTCCAGCACGGCGAGTCCGACGAAGGTCAGCACGATGGTCAACGCGGAGCGGGTGAACTCGGGCAGTGCCTGGCGCACCGACTTCGCGATCATGGAGACATCGCTGGTGACCCGGGAGACCAGATCGCCCGAACCGGCCGCCTCGACGCGCTCCAGCGGCAGCCGCAGCGCCCGTTCGATGAACTGCTCGCGCACCGCGGCGAGTACGGTCTCGCCGAGCCGGGCCACGAGCGTGCTGCCGACCGCGGCGGCGCCGCCGCGCACCAGGGCCACCACGATGAGCAGCACCAGGGGCACCGTCAGCGCCCGCGAACCCCGCCGCTCCACCACCAGGTCCACGATGTGGCCGAGCAGGGGAGCGGTCAGCAGACCGATTCCGGTCCCGGCGACCAGCACGGTGACGGCGGCCGCGGTCAGCCGCCGGTGGCCGCGCAGCATGACGCGCAGCGCCGTGAGGCTCTCCGCGGCGCTCGCCGTCGGCAGCAGCTCACGGTCCCCGCCGGGTGTGCTCATGACCGCTTCCCCCTCTTCCTCCGCGTGCGTGTCCGTGTCTTGCGCGCGGTCCTCGTACGTGGACGTCATGCGAGCACCGCCGCCCGGTACCGCTCGTCACCCGCGACGAGTTCGCTGTGGTGGCCGTCCGCGGTGACCGTGCCCTCGTCGAGGACCACCACCCGGTCGGTGACCGCGAGGAGGGCCGGGCTGGTCGTGATCAGCACGGTGGTGCGCCCGTGGCGGATCTCCCGCAGCCGGGCGGCGATCCGGGACTCGGTGACGGTGTCCACGGCGGTGGTCGGGTCGTGCAGCACGAGTACCGCGCTGTCGGCGGCGAGGGCGCGGGCGAGTGCGACGCGCTGTCGCTGGCCGCCGGAGAGGGACCGGCCGCGTTCGGCGAGGACGGTGTCGCCGCCGTCGGGCAGCAGCCGGGCGACCTCGTCTGCCGCCGAAGCGGCGAGGGCCTCGTCGACCGGGGCCGCGTCGTCGTGGGCGCCGGCCCGTACGTTGTCCAGCAGGCTGGTCTCGAACAGGTCGGCGTCGTGGTGGGCGACCAGGACGGCGCGGCGCAGCCCGTCGGGGCCGAGTGCGGTCAGTGGTACGCCGTCGAGCTCGATCAGTCCGTCGGCGGGGTCCCGCTCCCTGGCCAGGCAGAGCAGCAGATCGGCCGCCGCGGACGGATCCCCGGTGACCACTCCGATCAGTTCGCCCGGCCGGATGTCGAGATCGACCCCGCGCAGCGAGCCGAGCCGGACCCCGCTGAGGCGCAGATGTCCGGTGGCGCCGTCGGACACCGCGGACTCGCCGCCCTCGACGGCCGCGGGCGAGTCCAGCACCTCGGCGATCCGGCGTGCGGAGGCGCGGCCCTGGGCGAACTCGGCGTTGACGTAGGTGAGCAGCTGGAACGGGCCGAGGAGGAACTGGGCCAGGCCCACCGCCGCCACCAGGTCGCCGATGCTGATGCTGCCGCGCATGGCGAGGTAGGCGCCCACGATGCCGATGACCGCGATGAAGACGCCCGTCAGCGAGAGGACGGCGCCCTCGTGACCGGCCCGGCTGCGGGCCGCCCGCAGCGCCGCGGCGAGCGAGTCCTGGCTGGTGGTGCGGTAGCGGGCGACGGCGGCCGACTCGGCGCCCATGCCCTTGAGGACACGGAGTCCGGCGACCAGGTCGGCGGCGACGCCCGAGGCGTGCGCGGCCCGTTCCTGTTCGGTCTCGCTGCGTCGTTCGAGCGGCCGGCTGATGCGGTGCCCGAGCCACAGCAGCGGGGGGATGCCCAGCAGGACGAGGAGTCCGAGCGGGACGGAGATCCTCAGCAGCGCCACCGAGCTGATCACCAGCGCCGAGGTCGCCGCGACCCCGTACGCCAGGACCGTCGCCACCGAGCCCACCCGGCGGGCGTCGTTGGTGGCGATGCTGGTGAGCGCGCCGGGCAGCCGGTTCGCGTCGGCGCCGCCGCGCGGGTCGAGCACCCGGGCGCCGAGCTCCATCCGGAGCCGGTGCGCGGCGCGTTCGCCCGCCCCCTCGGCGAGCCGGGCGCTGGTCCGGTAGCAGTTCGACAGCACCAGGAACAGCCCCGCGAGCACCAGGAGCCAGCGCAGTAGCGCGTGGGAGGAGCCGGTGGCCACCGCCGTGTCGATGGCCGCGCCGATGACGACGGGGACCAGGGCCTCACACCCCTGGTGCACCGCGCCGAGCAGGGACGCGGTGGCGACTCGCCGCCGCTGCCCCCTGATCGCCCTGCGGAGGACGTTCCCCCCGGTCGGTCCTCCACCTGGCATGCGGGCCTCCGCGAAGAGTCTGAGAAAGTTAGGTAAGGCTACTCTAAATGAGTGGTCGCGATGTGCTGTCGCCCGCGATGCCCCCGGTCACGGCGGTGTGCGCCATTTCGCGGGCGGGGGACGCTCGTTGACCGTGCGGCACTGTTCGGTTAGCCTCACCTAAGTTGCATCCCGGGGTCTCTGCGTCACATTCCGGCGCCCTATCGCTCGCGGTGCACCCGAACCGCCGTCAGGGGGAGTTGTCGTTGTCGGTCGAAACCCGGACGGCTCCCGAGGACCGGGCCGTCGCCCCCGATGCCCCGCCGCCCGCCCGGACCGCGAACACCCTGCGGGCCCTGGGGCTCCTCGCTGCGCTGGGCGCCCTCGTCCTGGTCGGACTGCTCAGCGTGTGGGTGGGCACCCGCGGTATCCCGTTCACCGCCACCTGGAGCGTGCTCTGGCACCCCGACGGCTCCGAGACCTCGATCATCATCCATGACTACCGCATTCCGCGGACGCTCCTGGGACTGCTCGTGGGCATGGCCCTCGGCCTGTCCGGTGCGCTGATGCAGGCACTGACCCGCAACCCGCTCGCCGACCCGGGAATCCTCGGCATCAGCCTGGGCGCCTCCGCCGGAGTCGTCGTGGCCATCGCCTTCCTCGGGGTGGGCTCGGTCCTCGGCTATGTGTGGTTCGCCTTCATCGGCGCGGCCGTCGCCTCGGTCGCCGTCTACCTCCTGGGCTCATCGGGCCGCACCCTGGCCACCCCCGACCGGCTGGTCGTGGCCGGGGCGGCGATGACCGCGGTCCTGTACGCCTTCAACTCGGCGGTGCTGCTGCTCAATCCGCGCGCCTTCGACCAGTACCGCTTCTGGACGGTGGGTTCCCTGGCCGGCCGGTACTACGACGTCATCCACGTCATCCTGCCGTTCATCGCGGTGGGCCTCCTGATCGCCCTCGGCCTCGCCCCCTCGCTCAACGCCCTCGCGATGGGCGACCAGCTCGGCCGGGCCCTGGGCCTGAACGTCGGCCGCACCCGGGTGCTGGGCGCCGTCGCCGTCATGCTGCTGTGCGGCGCCGCCACCGCCGCCGCCGGACCGATCGGCTTCGTCGGCCTCGCGGTGCCGCACGTCGCCCGGTTCGTCGTCGGCCCCGACCAGCGCTGGGTGCTGACGTACTCGATGCTGCTCGCCCCGGTCCTGCTGATCGGCGCGGACGTCCTGGGCCGGGTGCTGGGGGCGCCGGGCGAGGTCCAGGTGGGGATCATCACCGCGTTCCTCGGGGCGCCGCTGTTCATCGCCCTGTGCCGCCGCCGAAAGCTGGTCATGCTGTGAGCGCCGTACGGGAGAAGGGACCGTCCGGCACCGGTACGGACACCGGGGAGCCGCGGGTCGTCAGCGGACTGGTGCTGCGCACCCGGCCGGGCGGGCTGTCCGTCCGGGTCCAGGGGCGCGTCCTCGTGGTGACGGCCGTGATGCTCGTCGCCCTCGTCGCGGTCGCGCTCGTCACCCTCACCACCGGCGACTTCGAACTCTCCGTCGGTGAGGTCGTGCGGGCCGTGTTCGGCCACGGCTCCGGCGGCGCCGACTTCATCGTCAACACTCTGCGTATGCCACGCCTGTTGACCGCGATGTGCGTGGGCGCGGCCCTCGCCGTCAGCGGAGCCGTCCTGCAGAGCCTGACCGGCAACTCCCTCGGCAGCCCGGACATCATCGGCTTCACCAACGGCTCGGCCGTCGGGGCGCTCCTCGTCATCATCGTGCTGCACGGCAGCATGACCCAGATCGCGGTGGGCGCGCTGATCGGCGGCCTCGCCACCGCCGCCGCCATGTACCTCCTCATGCTGGGCAGAGGACTTCAGGGCTTCCGGCTGGTCGTCGTCGGCATCGGTGTCAGCGCACTGCTGCTCGCCGTCAACTCGTACCTGATCACCCGGGCGACCTGGCAGGAGGCACTGGAGGCGCAGGCGTGGCTGATCGGCAGTCTCACCAACCGGGGCTGGCAGCAGGCGAACACCATCGCGATCGCCGTCCTCGTCCTGCTCCCGCCCGCCTTCTTCCTCTCCCGCCGGCTCTCCATGGTGGAGATGGGTGACGTCACGGCCATGGCGCTCGGCGTCGACGTGGCGCGCACCCGGGCGCTGCTGCTCGTCATCAGCGTCGCTCTCGCCGCCTTCGCCACGGCGGTGACCGGGCCCATCTGGTTCATCGCGCTGGCGGCGCCCCAGCTCGCCCGGCGGCTGACCCGGGCATCGGGCCCCGCGCTGGTCCCCGCCGCGCTCATGGGCGCCCTGCTGCTGGCCGCGAGCGACCTGCTGGCGCAGCGCCTCTTCGCCCCCTCGCTGCTCCCGGTCGGCACGGCGACCGGGACCATCGGCGGGCTGTACCTCATCTGGCTGCTGATCACCGAGTCGCGAAAGAGCCGCGCATGACCCGAAAGACGCCACGCACGACACGCGTGTCCGAGACGACCGGTCCGAGCGCGGACTCCGCGACGGCGGAGGGGACTTGTATGAACGGGACATCCCCGGCGGCGGTCGCGCGACTGCGGGCCGAGGACCTGACGCTCTCCTACGAGCAGCGGACCGTGGTCAGTTCGCTCGGCGTGGAGATCCCCGACCGCTCCTTCACCGTCATCATCGGGCCGAACGCCTGCGGGAAGTCCACTCTCCTCAAGGCGCTCGCACGGATGCTCAAACCCCGCTCCGGACAGGTGTATCTCGACGGCGCGGGCATCGCCACCTACCGCTCGCGCGAGGTCGCCCGCCGGCTGGGCCTGCTCCCGCAGTCCTCGACCGCGCCCGGCGGCATCACCGTGGGGGACCTGGTGGCGCGCGGCCGCTATCCGCACCAGGGAATGCTGAAGCAGTGGTCCGCCGACGACGAGGCGGCCGTTCTGGAGGCGATGCGGCAGACCGGTGTGCTGGATCTCGCCGACCGCCCGGTCGACGACCTCTCCGGCGGTCAGCGTCAGCGGGTCTGGCTCTCCATGGTGCTGGCGCAGCAGACCCCGATCCTGCTCCTGGACGAGCCCACCACCTTCCTCGACATCGCCCACCAGGTCGAAGTGCTGGATCTCTGCGCCGACTTGCACGCCCGCAAGGGGCACACCGTGGTGGCGGTGCTGCACGACCTCAACCAGGCGTGCCGTTACGCCACCCACCTCATCGTGATGCGGCCGGGCGGCACGATCGCGGCCGAGGGCGCCCCGGCCACCGTCATGACCGCCGCACTGGTCGAGGACGTGTTCGGGCTGCCCTGCCGGATCATCGACGACCCCGAGACCGGCACGCCCCTGATGGTGCCTGCCGCGCCGCAGCGGTACGTTCCCGAGGACCGCACGACCCGGCGGGAGGGCCCCGGCGCCCCCGTCGAATCCCTGATGGCCGAGACCGGCCGCAGCGTGCGCTGAGGGCTCCGGCGCCGGAGCAACACCGGCACCGGAGCGTCGACTTGGTAAATCAACTTAGGCGAGGCTAACCTAGCTTTCATGGTTCACCGGGGTGTGCGGCGATCCGGCCGCCCTTCGCACACGGTGGAACCCGAGGAAGGACTGCCTTGATCACCGCCACGCCGCACCCCGCCGCCGCGCTGACGCCTACCCCGGACGCGCCCCTTCCCGACGCGCTCCGGTTGCGCCGGGCGGGCCCCGGGGACGCCGTCGCACTCGTCGCACTCTCCGAGCCGTTCGTCCGCTCGGGTGCGCTGCGCGGGCGGCCCTTCGAGGTCTACGCGGCCCGAGCTGCCGACTTCCTGGTCTCCGAGGAGCCCGATGGCGCCCTGCGGGGCTGCCTCGCGCTGCGCGTCCACCCCGACACGGATGATCACGGCCCGGCGGCCGCGGGGGTCCTGTACAACTTCTGTGTCGCCCGGCAGCGGCAGGGCGGCGGTCTGGGCGCACGGCTGCTGGGCGCGGCACTCGCCGGGGCGCGGGCGCAGTCGCTGGGGGCCCTGTTCACCGCGACGACCGGCAGCGGGCGCCTCTTCCTCCGCCACGGCTTCGCCCCCGTCCGTCCGGCTGCGGCTCCGCGCGCCTGGGCGCGCACCCTGGATCCCCGGCGGGGTGCGCGTGTTCTGGCCCGCACGCTGTGACGACGGGTGGCGGGCCCCGGGACCCGCCGCCATGTGTGCGTCAGGCGTCCGGGAGGACGGTGGTCCCGGGGCTCCTCCCGTCCAGGACGGCACGCAGTACGGCGTGCGGCACGCGGCCGTCCAGTACGTGTGCCCGTCCCACCCCGGCGCGGACCGCCCGCAGGCAGCCCTCCATCTTCGGGAGCATCCCGCTCGCCAGCCCCGGCAGCAGACCGCCCAGCTCCGCCGCCGTCAGGCGCTCGACGACCTCGGTGCTGTGCGGCCAGTCCGCGTACAGTCCCTCGACATCGGTGAGCATCACCAGCCGCTCGGCGCCGAGCGCGACCGCCAGGGCCGAAGCGGCGAGATCGGCGTTGACGTTGTAGACCTCCCCCTCCGTGCCGCGTGCGAGGGGTGACACCACCGGGATGCGCCCCAGCTCCAGCAGTGAACGGACGGTGTCCGGCGCCACGTTCACGATGTCACCGACCAGGCCGATGTCCACCGGCAGCCCGTTCACCCGGCCGGACCTGCGCACCGCCGTCATGGTGTGGGCGTCCTCGCCCGACAGGCCCACGGCGAAGGGGCCATGTGCGTTGATGGCACCGACCAGTTCGCGCTGGACCCGCCCGGTCAGCACCATCCGCACCACGTCGAGGGTCTCCTCGGTGGTCACCCGCAGACCGCCCTCGAAGCGGACTTCCAGTCCGAGGCGGTCGAGCATCGCGCTGATCTGCGGGCCCCCGCCATGCACGACCACCGGGGACAGGCCGGCGTGCCACAGCTCCACGACGTCGCGGGCGAACGCCTCCTGGAGCGATGCGTCCACCATGGCGTTGCCGCCGAACTTGACCACCACGACCCGGCTCCGCAGCTCCTTGGGCGCGGCGGGACCCGTGCGGGGGCGCGGCTGTGTCTCGCTCCCGAGCCGCGGTGACTGTTCATGGACGCCGGCTCCGGCCGTCGCGACCCGTACGGTCATCTTGTTCCGTCTCTCCTGAGGCCTGAGGGGGACGCCGTCACGCGTCGTGGTGGACCCGGCCGAGCAGCAGATCGCGCAGCAGGCCGTCCGTCGTGCGGACCACCGCACTGCGAGCCGCCCAGCGAAGCGCCATGGAGTGCTCCTCGGCGGAGAAGTCGGCCACGGCATCCGCGACGACGAAGGGCTGAATATCGTTCATGAAGGCGTCCGCGGCCGTCAGCAGGACGCCCAGTGCACGCCGCACACGATCAGCTGATCGCGGCCCGTCGAGCGCAGCAGCCGGCCGAGATGGCTGTGCAGAAAGGCGATGGGGCGCACATTTGGGCAGCACGTGCTCGCCGGGCCGGGGCGCCAGGGCCTCGATGACGGCGGAATCCCCGGGTCCGTCGCCGATGCCGGGACCCCACACGTCGGCGACGAGCCCCCGCCCGCCGGGCGACTGGGCGGCGGGCTCGGCGCTGAAGACGACCGGGATGCCGAGCGTTCCGGCGAGTTCCCGCAACGTGGCGATGTTCTCGACCAGTTGGACGACCGGGGAGCGCCCGGCCGGGAACGCCCGCACGAAGTGGTTCTGCATGTCGTGGACGAGCAGAGCGGCCCGCCCGGGGTCGATGGTCCAGGAGGGCCAGGAACGGGGGAGGGCCGTACCGTCGGGCATCTCGTAGGACTCGATGACTGGCAGGCCCATGACCGGCCCCTCCCCTGATGATCCGGTGATCCGGCCGTGGCGCGAGGATTCAATGAAACTTAGTGAAGCCTAACCTAAGTTGACGGCTGTCAGGGCTGTCAGGGCTGTCACGGGTGTGAAGGGTGGTGCTGGTGTGGGCAGCTTCGGGGTGCGGTGAGGAGCCGCCGGATCTGCTCGCCGGCGTCGGTGGCGTCGTGCGCGAGTGCCGGGAAGAGCAACTGGAGGTCGCAGTGGCCGGATTCGTACTCGCAGCGCAGGGTGATGCCGTGGCGGTCCAGGGCGAGGGGGAGTGACCGGATCATGCCGCGCGGCAGACGGGAACCCGCGAGTCCGAGCAGGTCGGCCATCAACTCCTCGTGGGAGTCGGCCAGATGGGTCAGCATGGCGGCCTCCTCGACCGCCAGCGGGTCGGGCTCGGCGAGGGCGACCCCGTCCAGACCGACGTCCGTCGCACCCGCCGGGGTCCGCAGGGAGACCCGCGCCGCGTCGAGCCGCAGTGCGCCGCCGCCCGCCGGTGTCAGCCGGCCGGAGAGCGTCACCCTGGCGCGGACGCGGTCGCGCAGCGGGGTGGGGGCGATGTCGGTGAACTCCAGCAGGGCGGCAAGGCTGCGCAGGGGCGCGTCGGCGGCTTCCTGGGTCAGGCGGCTGTCCGGGCGGGGGTGGAGGGTGACCTGCCCCTTGGTGTTGACCGAGTGCAGTCCGATCAGGTCGTACGCCTGTCCGGTCGTGGTGAGGGACAGTGAGGTCGCGCGGGACAGTACCGTGCGGACCTGCTCCGCGTCGGTCGGCCCGGTCGGGGTGGTGTCTGCGTCGGCGTCGGTGTTCAAGGGGGCTCCCTGCGAAACGGATTCAAGTTAGGTAAGCCTAACCTTATTTTCATGGTCATGTGTCGCCCTGGCGCGACGCGCTGCGGAGAATCGCTGGGGGCGCTTCCGGTGTGGGTGGCCGAGGGGGTTCGACGGCGACGGCCCGCGCGCCGCGTTCCGCCGACGCCGCGACCGTGTGACCGTACGAGGCACAGCTCATCGAATGGGGGACGAGCAAGTGGGCCGTCCCGGGAGGACTTTGATGAACATCACCTTGCGGGTGGACGCGACGCCGTCCGCCCCCGCGCTCCTGCTGCGCCCCTGGGTCGACGGGGACATCGAGCCGCTGACCGAGGCGTTCCGCGATCCCGCGCTGCGCCGTGGGGCGGGCGGCCCCTTGGAGACCCCTGAGGAGGTGCGGGGGTGGCTGGAGCTTCAGCGGCGCGGCTGGGTCACCGGCGAACGGCTGGGCTTCGCCGTCCACGAGGATCAGCCCGGCCCCGGCGAGGGCCGGCTGGTGGGCAGCGTGGCCCTCAAGGAGGCCGGTTACGGCCGGGAGTCCGCAGAGGTCGGCTACTGGACGGCGGCGCACGCCCGGGGGCGCGGAGTGGCTCCTCGTGCGCTGGAGGCCCTCACCGGCTGGGCCTTGCAGGCCTTCGCGGCCGAAGGCCTGCAAAGCGTCAGGCTGCTCCACCAGGTGGACAATCTCGCCTCGTGCCGCGTCGCGGAGAAGGCCCGGTACGAGTTTCGCCAGGTCCTTCCGGCCCAGCCGCCCTCCTTTCCGAGGGACGGCCACTTGCATGTGCGGCACGCCGGCGGCCCGGCCTGATGGGCGGCAAGGGGCAAGGGGTGGCGGGTCCGTGACGAAACAGACGTCATGAGGCCGATGGTCGCGGCCCCGGATCGGGCGTGGCGCCTTTGACTCTTGTCCGCGCGGCGCCCGTCGTCACTTCGCCGGGAGTGACGGCATGGACACCTGAGGCATGTCGGCCCAAGCCGGACGGGGTGAGGGCGCGGGCGTGCACTGGTACAGACCAGGGTCTTGACAGTCCATTGGTTCACTTCTTAAATCACGTAGTGAATTAAGTGTCCGTGCACAGCAGTCCCACCGTGCCCCCACAGCAATTCCACAGCACGTGCCTGCATCCCCACCCGCACTCGCCCCACTTCCTGAACGGCACCCCGCCCCGGTCGGCGCAGCTTCGGCATGCCCCAATGCGCCCTGGTCTGTCATGTCATCTCATGTCAGGCTCTCTTCCCCCTCATGCACCGGAAGGGAGAGTCATGGACTCCCCACGCTTGTCGCGGCGTCTGCTGCGCTCCGCACTCTCGGCTCTGACCCTCGCCCTGGTCACGTCCGCCCTCGTGGGCGGCGGCGCCCCGGCGCGGTCACCCGCCCTCTCGGGCGCCGCGGCCTCGGCCACCATGACGTTCGACGAGGAGTTCGACGGTTCGGCCGGCTCGGCGGTCAACGGCTCCAGATGGCAGATCGAGACCGGTGACAACGTCAACAATCACGAGCGGCAGTACTACACGGCGGGCAACAACAACGCCGCGCTGGACGGCCAGGGCCATCTGGTCATCACCGCGCGCAAGGAGAACCCGAACAACTACCAGTGCTGGTACGGCACCTGTCAGTACACCTCGGCCCGGCTGAACACCTCGGGGAAGTTCACCCAGGCCTACGGTCACGTCGAGGCCCGGATGAAGGTCCCGCGCGGACAGGGCATGTGGCCCGCGTTCTGGATGCTCGGCGACGACATCGGACAGGTCGGCTGGCCCAACTCCGGCGAGATCGACATCATGGAGAACGTCGGCTTCGAGCCCTCCACCGTCCACGGCACCCTGCACGGCCCCGGCTACTCCGGCTCCGCCGGCATCGGCGCCGGATACACCCTCCCCGGCGGCCAGGCCTTCGCCGACGACTTCCACACCTTCGCCATCGACTGGGCCCCCGACTCCGTCACCTGGTCCGTCGACGGCAACGTCTACCAGCACCGCACCCCCGCCGACACCGGCGGCAACACCTGGGCCTTCAACAAGCCCTTCTTCCTCATCCTCAACCTCGCCGTCGGCGGCTACTGGCCCGGCGACCCCGACAACAACACCACCTTCCCCCAGCAACTCGTCGTCGACCACGTACGCGTCACCGCCAACGACACCCAGCCCCCGGCCGGTTCGGGGACCATCACCGGCCTGGCCGGCAAGTGCGTCGACGTGGCCGCGGCGAGCAGTGCCAACGGCACTCCCGTACAGCTCTACGACTGCAACGGCACCGCCGCCCAGAAGTGGAGCGTCGGCGGCGACGGGACGATCAGGGCGCTGGGCAAGTGTCTTGACGTCGCGTCGGGCGGTACGGCGGACGGGACCGTCGTTCAGCTGTGGGACTGCAACGGCTCGGCGGCCCAGCGGTGGGCTGTCAGTGGTGCGCACGACATCGTGAACCCGCAGGCGGACAAGTGCCTGGACGTCACGGGGAACAGTTCGGCCAACGGCACCCGGCTCCAGATCTGGACCTGCACCGGTGCCGCCAACCAGAAGTGGACGGTGAACAGTTGATGCGCCGAGAGCTGCTGCGCGGGCACGCCCCCGCCGTACGGAGCGCCCTGGGAGTCGTGGCCGCCGCCGCCCTCCTCGCCGGGCTGACCGGCTCGCCCGCCCTGGGCGCGGCGACGGCCACCGGACAGATCACCGGGGTCGGCGGCAAGTGCGTCGACGTCGCCGCGGGTGCCACGGCCAACGGCACTCCCGTACAGCTCTACGACTGCAACGGCACCGCTGCCCAGCAGTGGAGCCTGGGCAGCGACGGGACGGTCAAGGCGCTGGGCAAGTGTCTTGACGTCGCGTCGGGCGGTACGGCGGACGGGACCGTCGTTCAGCTGTGGGACTGCAACGGCTCGGCGGCCCAGCGGTGGGCTGTCAGTGGTGCGCACGACATCGTGAACCCGCAGGCGGACAAGTGCCTGGATGCCACGGGGAACAGTTCGGCCAACGGCACCCGGCTCCAGATCTGGACCTGCACCGGTGCCGCCAACCAGAAGTGGACCGCGCCCGCCGTCGAGGGCGGAGGCGGGGGAGACCCGGCCACTCCCGGGGCCATGGCGGTCGCGCCGTACCTCTACAACGGCTGGGGCAGCCCGCCCAGCCCGACCACTGTCATGAACGCCACCGGCGTCAAGTGGTTCACGCTCGCCTTCGTCCTCAGCAACGGCTACTGCAACCCGCAGTGGGACGGCGGCAGGCCGCTGACCGGCGGTGTCGACCAGCAGACGATCAACACGGTCCGGGGTGCCGGCGGCGATGTCATCCCGTCCTTCGGCGGCTGGAGCGGCAACAAGCTGGAGAGCTCGTGCTCCAGTGCGGGCGAGCTGGCGGCGGCGTACCAGAAGGTGATCAGCGCCTACGGCCTGAAGGCGATCGACATCGACATCGAGGCCGACGCGTACGCCAGCGCCACGGTGCAGCAGCGCACGGTCGACGCGCTGAAGACCGTCAAGGCCAACAACCCGGGCATCAAGGTGTACGTCACCTTCGGTACCGGCCAGAGCGGGCCCGACGACAGCATGGTCCGCAAGGCGTCGGCCTCCGGGCTGACCGTGGACAGCTGGACGATCATGCCGTTCGACTTCGGCGGGGCGGGCCAGAACATGGGCAACCTCACCGTCAGCGCGGCCGAAGGGCTGAAGAACGTCGTCAAGAGCGCCTACGGATACACGGACGACCAGGCGTACCGGCACACGGGGATCTCCTCGATGAACGGCATCACCGACGACAACGAGACGGTGACGGTCGCGGACTTCCGCACCATCCTGGCCTACGCCCAGCAGCGCCATCTGGCCCGGCTCACCTTCTGGTCGGTCAACCGGGACCGCCCGTGCACCGGAGGCGGCGCGGACACCTGTTCGGGCGTCTCCCAGCAGCCCTGGGACTTCACGAAGGTGTTCGCCCAGTACGCCGGCTGACCGGCCCGTACGCCGCCTGACCGTTCTGACCGCACTGCCCGTCGCGCCGTCCGACCCGCACAGGAGACAACCGTGCTCAGATCTGTCCGAAAGCCTACCGGGGGCCGCCGAGCCGGCCTCTCGCCGACCCGCCGACGGCGGGCGCTGACCGCGGTGTTCGCGGCCGGCGCCCTGGCCGGGTCGGTCCTGGCCGCCACCCCGGCCCCGGCCGCGGTCCCGGCCACCCCGGCCCCGGCCGCTGCCGCGCTGCCGTCCGGCTGGGCCACCGTCGTCAACAGCGGCAGCGGCAAGTGCCTGGACGCCCGGTCCGCCGCGACCGTCAACGGCACCGCCGTCCAGCAGTACACGTGCAACAACTCCACGGCCCAGCAGTGGAGCCTGACCGCGACCTCCGGCGGTTATGTGCGCATCAACAACCGCAACGACGCCGGCCAGGCCGTGGACGTCAGCGATGTGTCCACCGCCGACGGCGCCGCCGTCCAGCTCTGGACGTACGGCGGCGGCACCAACCAGCAGTGGCAGCCGGTCGACGAGGGCGGCGGCGCCTACCACTTCGTCAACCGCAACAGCGGCAAGTGCCTGGACGTGCCCGCCGCCTCGACGGCCGACAGCGTCCAGCTCGTCCAGTACACCTGCAACAACACCGCGGCCCAGCGGTTCCAGGTCACACCGGTCGCCGTCGCGCCGGGCGATGTCGACCTCGGGCCGAACGTGGTGGTCTTCGACCCGTCGATGCCGTCGGCCACCATTCAGGGCCGGCTCGACTCGATCTTCCGGCAGCAGGAGACCAATCAGTTCGGCAACCAGCGCTACGCGGTGATGTTCAAGCCGGGTACGTACAGCAACGACGTCAACGTGGGCTTCTACACCCAGGTCCTCGGACTCGGACAGTCGCCCGACTCGGTGACGATCAACGGCGCCGTCCACGCCGAGGCGGACTGGTTCCCGCCGCAGAACGCCACCCAGAACTTCTGGCGCGGCGCCGAGAACCTCTCGGTGAACCCGACCGGCGGCACCGACCGCTGGGCCGTCTCCCAGGCGGCCCCGTACCGGCGCATGCACGTGCGCGGCAATCTGGCCCTGGACGACGGCGGCTGGGCCAGCGGCGGCTTCATGGCCGACACCAAGATCGACGGCCAGGTGCGGTCCGGTACGCAGCAGCAGTGGATCACCCGCAACTCCACGCTCGGCAGCTGGACCGGCTCCAACTGGAACATGGTCTTCGTCGGCAGCCAGGGTGTCCCGGCCACCAGCTTCCCCAACCCGCCCTACACCACGGTGAACCAGGCGCCCGTGATCCGGGAGAAGCCCTTCCTGTACGTGGACGGCGGCGGCGCCTACCAGGTGTTCGTGCCGGCCGTCCGTAGCAACGCCTCGGGCACCACCTGGGCGGGCGGCAACGCCGCGGGCACCTCGATCGGCATGGACAAGTTCTTCGTCGTGAAGGCGGGAGCCACGGCCGCGCAGATCAACGCCGCGCTGGCCGAGGGGAAGAACCTGCTGGTCACCCCGGGCGTCTACCACCTCGACCAGACGCTGAAGGTGACCAGGCCCGACACCGTCGTCCTGGGGCTCGGCCTCGCCACGTTCATCCCGGACAACGGGGTCACCGCGATGACGGTGGCCGACGTCGACGGGGTCAAGGTCGCCGGCGTCCTCTTCGACGCCGGTACGACGAACTCCCCGACCCTGATGGAGGTCGGCCCGGCCGGCTCCTCGGCCGGGCACGCGGCGAATCCGACCTCGCTGCACGACGTCTTCTTCCGGGTCGGCGGCGCCGCCGTGGGCCGGGCGACCACCAGCCTGGTGGTCAACAGCGACCACGTCATCGGCGACCACATGTGGATCTGGCGCGGCGATCACGGCAGCGGCATCGGCTGGAACAGCAACAAGGCGGACACCGGCCTCGTCGTCAACGGAGACGACGTGACGATGTACGGACTCTTCGTCGAGCACTACCAGAAGCACCAGACGATCTGGAACGGCAACGGCGGGCGCACGTACTTCTACCAGAACGAGATGCCGTACGACGTGCCGGACCAGGCGTCCTGGATGAACGGCTCCACCCAGGGCTACGCCGCCTACAAGGTCGCGGACTCGGTCACCAGCCACCAGGCGTACGGGCTCGGCAGCTACTGCTTCTTCAGCTCGAACCCGGCGGTGACGGCCGAGCACGCCTTCGAGGTCCCGGACAACCCGAACATCCGGTTCCAGAGCATGGTGACCGTCTCGCTCGGCGGCACCGGAACGATCCGCCACGTCATCAACGGGCGCGGCGGTCCCTCCAACTCCTCGTCGAACGTGGCCAATCTCGTCAGCCAGCCCTGAGTGCCCCCGCCGTTAGCCGATCGTCAGTAAAAACCGTCCGCCATGTGGGTGCCCTTCTTGCCTTGCGGACTGTATGCGAAATGCGGTCTGCGATATTCCTTGATCACCCCTTGGCGGGAGGTAGGTCCTCGTGCGCCGAAAAGCGGTTGCCCTGGCGGCGGTTCGTTGATGCCGGCCGAAGAGGGCGAGCCGGTCGAGATGAGGAAGACCACTGCCAGGCCGTGGGAGATCGACGACGAGTTGTGGGCGCGCATCGAGCCACTGCTCCCGGTTGTCCCGCGTGATCCGCGGCATCCTGGTCGTAAGCGTCTGGGCAGTCGCAGGGTGCTGTGCGGGATCCTGGAAGGACTTCCGCAGCGTGGGCGGGGCTCAGTGGTTCCTGTCCGCGTTCAACGGCATCTGACCCCATTTCCGGCCCCGACGCCACCTGATGACCGCATCCACACCGAGCCGAAATCACCATCCGCTTCACCACCCGGGAGCAGATCACCGGTGTCACCGGCCGACTTACCGCGGCCTGAGCCCAGGCCGGCACCCGGCCCCGCCACACCTCGACGCGGTCAGACACCCACACACCCAACAACGTGACAACGCCCCCCGTCGCCCACCGGGGACGTCGACAATCCGGTCGATCTCCATGGCCTGGCGGATGATTCCGCTCCGTTGACGACCGTGAACCGCTTCCGTTCACGCGCGATCCAGGCATCCCCCGGATTCCGCGGGCGATCTCGTAGGGCTGCCCCTGCCTGGAGTGATCTGAATCATCGCGCCTCCCTGCGAGGCCGCCCCGCGGGTCGAAGAGGGCGAGGCGACCTGTTCGGGATGGACCAAGAACCCCCGATATAACGGGGTGTCGTGAGTGCTGCTCCTGGAGGGCGATCGGTCATTCCCGGAGCGGCGACCGGGCGGTCCACGTCAGCCGTTGGGCTGTCTCGATAGCCCGCTCGGGTGAGCTCTGGGGGCCAAGCTGGAGAGCGGCAATTTCAGGTCTTTCCGGGACAATTGAAGTCGCGGATCCGGGCGCGTCGGGCGTCGTGCCGGCGGTGATGTCGAAAGCGGCCCGGCAGGTGATGACCAGCCCGGCGGAAGTGGCCGTGCACTGCCCTTTGGTTGGGCGTTGGACACCGCCCTCGACGTTCGGGATGGCCCCGAAAACAAGGAAGTTGAACCCCAAGTGCTTCCGATATGTGGCAGGGTCATGAGACTGATTCCGATCACTGTGGGGGACCGTGGTACCGCAGAACCGATCCGAGGAAGAAGCGCCACTCGGCCTGGGAACCTCATTGACCGACAAAGGCCGCCTCCACGACGCGATCGAACCGCTGCTGCGGGCCGCCGCGATCAGCGGTCCCGCAGCGCAACGCCGGGCGACGGCGATGGCACTGCTGCGACTCGGATTCGGACTCAGCGAACGGCAGGACTTCGCCCACGCGCTGCGAGTCGACCTTCGGGCGGCGGCGATCTTCACCGAGCTCGGGGATGTTGAACAGGAACTGCAGTGCCGCATCCTCACAGGCGTCTGCGAGTGGCAGCTCAAGGCGTACGAGAGCGCGATCCAGATCTTCGAAGCGAGCGCAGCGAAGGCGCTCAGTGCGGGCAAGACCGCGGTACAGGCCCTGGCGATGCTGAGCATCTCCTGCATCCTGGTCGACCATCTGCGCCAGTACCAGCGGGCGGTCCCCTACGCAACCAAAGCCGCGAGGCTCTTCCGGTTGACGGGCAACTACGAGCAGGCGGCCCATGCTCTCCGGCACCTCAACGAGGCGCGGCACGGAGGGAATACCTGATGGACCGGTTCGCCCTCTACTACCCGCACATCCACGTCCGCGACGACAGTTGGCTCAAGTACACCGCCCTGTACTGGCCCAAGATGGCACGGATCCGGCCGCCGGGCTACCCGCTCCAGGACTCGCCCGCCGCGCGGGAACTCCACGCCGCGCGCTGGCTGCTCGACTTCGAGCCGCCCAGTCGGGCCGCCGACGAAGTCGCCGAGCCGTTCCTGGAACTGCTTCACGAACACGGCGCCGCCCTCCGGTACCGCTTCGGCCTCAACCGGATCGAGACCTGGGGCCTGCCGATCGCCGACGCCTGCTTCGGCAGCGGCGGCGGGTTTTCGGCGGGCGGGGAGGAGTCCACCGAGGACAGCCCGACCTGGCTCAACCAGCGATTCGGGTACATCCACGCCGACCGCATCAGCGGGGACCTCCTCGACTCGGCCGTCGACCAGGGGCTCGCGCTCGTCCGCCCGGGCCGCGGCGGGATCTGGGTGGCGATGCACCCCCAGCTGGCCACCGTCTACATGCTCGCGCTGGCCGAGCAGATAGCCACCGAGAACTGCCTGCACCCGATCACCGACCAGACGCTGCCGCACGCCGCCATGTCCGGCTGGACCTTCGAGCGGCTCGCGGCAGCGCTCCTCGGCAACCTCCCGGCAGAGGCTTCCGCAGCGCGGCCGGCGCCCGAGGAGGCGTTCGCGTTCCTGGCGTTCGCGACCGTGATCCCGGCAGACCTGCGGAACGTCCCGATCGAGAAGATCCTCGAAATCCGCGCCGAGTTCGGGCCCGAACTGGACGGGTTCCGGGAGTTCGTGGCCGACCAGGTCCAGCAGCTCGGCGCCATCGAAGACGTGCGGGACGCGGGGCTCTACCAGGAGTACCTGCACACCGAAGTCGACCGCGAGGTCCGCACGCGGCTCAACGATCTGGACGACCGCATGCGTGGCGCCGGCCTCGAAACCGCTCGAGCCGTGGCCAACGTCAGGTCCGTGGCCCTCCCGCCGCTGGCCGCAATCGCGGCGAACGCGGTCGGCATCAACCCTGCGTTGACCGTCCCCGCCGTGGTCGCCGGCTGCATCGTCGGCGCGCCCCTCCAATGGCGGCGCAAGCGCCGCGAGATCGCCCAGGAGTCGCCCGTCGGCTACCTGTTCCAGCTCAAGCGTGCCCTCGGCCCCGACACCCTGGTCGACAAACTGCGAAGGACATGGCCGCTATGACCGGCGACGGCGCCTCATTCCCGGAGGCCTTTCACGAAGCGTTCCCAGGGCTCGATGCCGACCCCAGCCACGTACTCATCCCCGAGCCCGTTGCCGATCCGGTGCTCCTCGCCCTTGCGGACCGGCAGACCCTGCGCCTCGTCGAGTGCCTCATTGCCGAAGCTCCGTCCGACTGCCTACGAATCACCGCGGTGTTCGCTTTGACACTCGCATCAGAGGCCTCACGCGTCCTCCACTCGACCGACCGAGACTCCACCGACGCCGCGCCGAGCCCCGGTGCGCTCCAACTGGCCCGCGAGCTGCGCCGGACCACTGTCCGGCTGCCACGCGGGCCCTGGTGGCGCATGACGCTCGACCTGCGCGTTGACGGCAGCATCGAAGTGGACTTCGACTACGGTGACGAGCCGTTCCCCGACGAGCACCTGTTCGCACCCGAGGACTACCGGGCCGACCTCGAAGCCTTCGACTGGTCGGCGGAGAAGCTCCCGACCTGGTTGTCCGCCCTTGTCAGCCACGGCGGCAGACAAACGCGCAGCCCGCGGAAGGCCGCGGTGCCGGCCGACACGCACGGCGCACGGTCCGCACAAGGTGTCTCGCCGAAGGAAATGCCCGGCCTCACCGAGACCTGGGCGCGCTGGGCCGTCCTGTCGGCAGCGTTCGTCGCAGCCGGTTCCGAATCGGGGCCGCGGATGCAGCCTTCCCACGCACGGTTCGAGGGCACGACACGCGGCGGCTCGACACTGTGGATGCTCGCGGGCGGCCGAGCCGTCCTCTCCGGCGGCGTCTGGGACGCGCCCAACCTGGCCGATGCCTATCGCGGCGACGCGCCGCACCCCGAGCTGTTCGCGGGGGCGCCGACATGGGTCGCCGATGCGCTGCTCGACGAACGGGGCAAGGCTGGTCTGATGTCGTTCTGCTACTGGTGGGAGAGCGGGCGCTGGCTGCGGGGCGAATCACCGAAAGCGGAAGAGCTCGCGACGGCGATTCCCGGGGTCTGGACCAGCGAAACGGTCGCCGGCATCGTGTCGAAGCTGGCCCAGCGCGTTACGCGAGACACCGAGACGGCCGCGCTGCGCCTGGTCACAGCCGCCGAAGGGGGATTCGCCGAGCGCGGCATGCTGGCCGAGGTCTTCGGAAACGACGAGGGCGCCGACCTGGACGGCGCCTACCACCAGCTGGTGATGGCGGGCGTCGCGCACCGCACCGACCTGCCGCAGTTGCCCCGCCACCAGGCGATCGCGATCGTGCGCCGCTACATGCTCGCCCACGACCTGGACAACCCCGATTACCGGGCTGCGGACCTCGTGGCCGACCGGGTGGACTGCGGATGGATGGTCTACGCGCCGGTCCCCAACGGCGAGATGAGGATCGGACGCGGGATCTTCTTCGTCGCCGACGACGAGGTCCTGGAGATCACGGACACCCAGAACTCGTACCCGAACGAGTACGCGAAGGAAGTCGCGCGCCGGTACCGCGAGCGCTGGGGGCTGTGAGCAGGTCAGGGCCGCGGTTCCGCCAGCTCCCAGTCGAGCGTCCACATGCGTACGCGCCCGTCGCTTCCTCCCGAGACCGCGTATTCGCCTTCGGCCGTCAAAGCGAGCTGGCCCAGTTGCCCGGGCTGGGCCTCCACCGTTCGCAAACAGGTGCCGGTCGCCAGATCCCAGAGCCGCATCTCCTCGCCGTCGTGGCTCGAGAGCAGGAAGCGGCCGTCCGGGGTGAAACGCATCCTCCGCGCGTTGCCGCGCTGGCCTTCGAGCACCGCGGTGCAGGCGCCGGTGGCCGTGTCCCACACGCGGATCGATAGATCATCGTATCCGCCCGCGGAAGCCACCAGGCTCCCGTCGGCGCTCATCGTCACGGCCATGACCCAATGCGTGTGACCGCGCAGTACGGCATCGCAGCGGCCGGTCCGGAGGTCCCACAGACGGACCGTCGCGTCGCTCGCGCCCGTGGCGGCGATCCGGTCGCCAGGGCCGAGCCACACCGCCCGAGGCATTCCCGTGTGGCCCTCGAGCTTCCGCAGGAGGGTACCCGTCTCCAGGTCCCAGAGCCGGAACCGCTGGTCGTTGCCGTCGCCGCCGATGAGCGCGCGGCGCCCGTCGGCGGTGAACCGGGCCGCGTCGGGACTCATGCCCATGGGAATCATCCACCTGAGCGACTCGGACACGGCGTCCGTGCCGATGAGCCGGTCGTCGGACATCGAGTACCGTTCCGCGCCACTGCCGGTCGACCAGGCCTTGGCCAATCCGCTGCGACCCCAGGCCATGACGGTGCCGCCATCGGCACTGAGCTGCACCTTGTCGATGCCGGCGGAGGGGCCGAAGCGCTCGCTGCCCTCGTAGGTGATGGTCCGCATGAGCGCTCCGGTGCCCGGGTCCCAGAGCCGGATCTCACCGCCGCCGCTGGTGGCCATGACATCTCCGCCCGCACTGATGTCGAGCGAATGGACGCCCGATCGGTGCGCCGCGAAACTGCGGGCGGGCCAGATCGCACGAATGTCGGTGTGGACCAGTGACCGGCTGAGGGCATGCCATGCGGCCATCACATCGGGAGCGCGCTCGTGCCCGGGGACCTCGCGGGCCTTCCGGAGCGCGTCGAGCACAGCGGCGCGGTCGCCCGCCGCCTCCTGGGCCGCCGCGGTCTCGAGCAGTGTCTTGACTTTCTCTTCCAACAGGTTCAGTACGCCGTGCTTGCGGGGCCGGCACACCTGGAACGGAACGGCGGGGGAGCCTGGCATCCGCCACAGCCGCACGGTGTTGTCGAGCGACGCAGACAGCGCGAACCGGTCGCCTGCTCCCCAGCGGACGTGGCCCGCCTCGCCTCGGTGGCCCCGGAACGTCCGCAGGCACTTGCCGGTCCCCAAGTCCCACAGACGGACCGCGCCGTCGCGGGCACCGACCAGGAGTTTCGCGGCGTCGGCGCTGAGCGCGAGCGACTTGACGGAGCTCCGCAGCGTCCGGACCCGCCGCCCTGTCCGCAGATCCCAGATGCCGATGGCATCGTGGTTGTCGGCGATCGCCGCGACGCCGTTGCCGGTGTCGAAGCACAGGACGGGCTGGTTCACGCCTTTCCCGGCCAGCACCTGCGCGCACTCCCCCGTGCGCAGGTCCCAGAGGCGGGCGATGCAGTCCTCGTACCCGGCCACGAGGGCCCAGCGGCCGTCGGGGCTGAGCTCGGCTTCCGGGAACTGCGCCAGCGGGCCGTGCAGCCGCCAGCGGACCTGGCGCCGGCGCAGATCCCACACGACGAGGTCGACGCCGTGCACATCGTCCTTCCAGACCGGTTCCGTGGCGACGGCGATGCCCTCCTGCACACTGACCGCCGCCCAGTCGAAGGAACTCGCCGCCCTGATGGTCCGCAGGCACCTGCCGTCGGACAGGTCCCAGATGCGCATGACCGTGCTGTACTCCACCGAGGCGCAGTACCTCCCGTCGGGAGTGATCCGGACCGACCGCAGCTTGGCCTTGTGGCCGCGGAGCGTACGCAGGCACCGGCCCGTGGGCACGTCCCACACGCGGACGTGTTCGTCGTCCCCGCCGGTCACGGCGGTCCGCCCGTCCGCGGACACGTCGATGTGGAGCATCGGGTCGGGTTTCCCGTCGGCGGTCGGGTTCCAGCGGATCTCGTTGATCGCGATGCAGTCCGCGGACGGCACGGTTCCGGAGCCGAGCATGTCCAGCGCCTCGCCCACGTCCCGCAGCCCGGGCCGCTCGCGGTCGACGCGCTCAAGAAGCGGCCGGGCCGTGGCGAGATCGCCCCGTTCGAGGTGGACGAGGCCGAGCGCGTGCCGCGCCGGCCAGTCGTCGTCGGTGTCGGTGCGGACGGCGTCGAGGTCGGTGACCACCTCTTCGTCGGTGATCTCGCCGCCGCGCCAACGCCACAGCCCCGAGTTCAGGGTCGCCTCGGCGTGCTGCGGGTCGGCTGTCAGCGCCGCAGTGAACGCGGCGGCGGCCTCCTCGTCGCGGTCGAGGTCGAGCAGGGACAGCGCCCGGTTGCTGAGCTCGTCAGCGCGCAGGTCGGCGGCCTTCGGCTCCAGGCGCCGGTGCCGCTCCCCGGTGACCCGCAGGTAGATCTCTGCCAGTTCCCGGGCGACTCCCGCCATCGACCCCGGCCGCTCCTCGGGGTCCTTGGCGAGGCAGCGCTCCAGCAGATCGGCCAGATCCTGCGGCAGCGGCGGCAGGCCCGGCCCGTATGACTCGATCCCGTGGCGCTCTCGGATCGTGTCGTTCGCGAGCGGCCCCCGGCCCCAGCGCGGCCCACCGGTGAACATCTCAAGCACCGTGACACCGAGGCTGAAGACGTCCGTTTGTTTTCCGACATCCCCGTTCGAAAACTGCTCCGGCGAGGCGTACTCCGGTGTCCGCTCGCCCGCCGAGACCGGGGCGCTGACGCCGTGTGGAAGGTCCCCGTCGTCCTCGGCGACGATCGCCCGGATGCGAACCAGACCGAAGTCGGTGACCTTGGCGACGATGTCGCCGTCCTGTATGTCGAGCAGGACGTTGGCGGGTTTGACGTCCCGGTGCACCAAGCCCGCAGCGTGCGCATGGCCCACACCCCAGGCCATCTGGATCGCCAGGTCTACAATGCGCGCCACGGCCGCCTCCGGGCCGCCCTCGTACAGACGGCGGTCGGCAATCCAGTCGTGCAGACTGCCGCCGCCGACGTATTCGGCGAAGACGTGAGGGACGTCATCATCGACCACGCGCACGTAGTGGCACCCGCAGATGTTCGGGTGCAGCCCGAGCGCGACCCACGCCTCGGCCTCGGTGACGAACCGCTCGCGCTGCTTATCGGTCGCAAACATCTCCGGCTTCGGCGTCTTGACCGCCAGATCGATTCCCCACTGCCGGTGCAGGACCCGCAGCACCCGCCCCATTCCGCCCTCACCCGCGACCCCCTTGACCTCGTAGCGATCGTCGAGAACCTCCTCAATTGCCCTGTCGCCCATATACACCACGCCTCTCGCCGAATCGACTGCAGCTTTCTGCTCATTAGAGACCGAGCCATCGGGGTCTGTACGGCCAACGGCGGATCTCCGAGCAGGAAGTGACACCTGATGACAGACGTGATCGTCTCGGTCGAGACTGTGGGCCATCTCCGGGCCTTGATCGAGCGCGACGGGGCCGTTCGCGTCGCCGGGGAGCGCGCACCGCCGAGCATTCTTGGCAGGGGACACGACGAGCGAGGGATGGAGCATTCCGCATCTTGGAACATCCCGGTGTACCAGCAACGGCCATAGATGGGTCTCCTCAGAAGGGTTGGAAAGTCGTGAGGTGCGCCCTGATCAGGGCGTCTTGTGCCAGCCTCGAAGGGGGCGGCGGTGTCGGCCGCGCGGCAGTTGCCCGGTGGGTTCCAGGCGTCGGCGGGCGGCGAACAGGACGGCGAGAGCGACAGCGGCTCCTGCGGCGGGAAGCGCCGCGCTGGCGAGCGGCTGCTCGGCGAGGTGCCCGGCCAGGGCGGTACCGGCGGACTGTCCGACGCCGATCGACAGGATGAGCCACGCGTACGCCTCGCTGGTGCGGACCACTGGGGAAAGAGCGTCTGTGCTCGCGTAAGCGCGGGTGACCACGACGGTCAGGGACGCACCGGGCACGGCGACCGCGACGCTGGCCGCCAAGGGCCCGAGCAGCGCTACGAGCGGGAGCCACCTGGCGAGGAACACGGCACCGGCGGCGATCAGCCGGTCGGCGGTGGTCCCGGACCAGGCAGGGCGTTCGTAGACGAGGCCGTCCTCTCGGGCATCACGAGGGAATTCCGCTCGGTGGGATCCGAGGTTTGCTTCTGTTTGACCATCGCCGATCTGATCGTTGAAAAAGGATCACTGTGATGGGTGGTTCAAGACCAGAGCGTCCGGGGATGGGGTGCGACATGGCAGCAGACCAGAACAGGCCGGAGGGCGCTGGGGGTGCCGACGCCGGAGATGATCGGCCACTATCACGGGGGGAGGGGGGTGAGCCGACGGCGGAGGAGGAACGCCCCTTCTTGCAGCGACCGCAAGGTGTGCTCGCTGTGGTCGGCGGTTTCGTAGGTGTTCTCGGGGGAATTTTAGGACTGGTGTTCTTGCTTCTTCCGGACTTGCAGCCCGAGCCCACCCCGGAACCCGAGCCTGGCGTGGATTTGGTGGACTTCGACCTTGACAAAGAAGATCGTATCCAGGCGGACGTGGTTAGCGGTGGGGGTGAGCATCGGACGACAGCTGACTGGAAATCATCTTTAGTCACCGTGATCCTCAGGAATAGCGGAGATAATCCCGCACTGGTGTCGCAGGCTGAGTTCCGCTTTAGCGCGATCACTAAAATAGGCTGCCCGTACGGGGCGGGGGGAACTGGCGTGAAGGCCCGGTACGACATCAAGGTTCCCTTCGAGGCCCGCGCCCCGATGAAGCAGGTCCGCAAGATGAAGTACACCTTCCCGCCCCACGCGCAGGAGCGAGTCGCCTTCACCGTCGGCCCGGAACGGGCCTACGAGGGAAATCTGCCGCAAGTCTACGTCTTCACAATTATCCTGCGCCTTGCCGACGGCTCGCATATCGAGATCCCGAAGATGACGTATATGGATCCGTTTGGGCAGGAACCCGCACTCGAAGCAGCAGAACAAGCGATGACGATCGGCCACTTCATGGCGACCGAAGCCTGCGTGCGTGAGCAGGAAAGAAAAGCGCGAAAACTCGTCCGGGGTACCAAACGAGTCTCTCCCGAACTAAAGAACTTCAGCACGGAACTGACCAGGATTATCAGCCGAAACGGCACCTGACGGGTCTGTCAAACGAGCGGGCGGCGTAACCGGGTTTGACGGGTCTTGGGCTGCTTCGGCGGCGATACCGCGCCGTAGGTGATGCGCGGTGCCGGTGCCGGGGGTGCGGCCAGGGGCGACGGGTGCTTTCTCGATTGCTACTGAACTTGATTGGGTGGTGTCGGCTTGATCGTGTCAGTTGGCCACAAATGCTTTGCCCTTCCAAAGGGTGGTAAAACGCGTGTTGCAGACATGCCGCGCTCCGTGGCCGACGAGCTGGTGAAGCATGCCAGGGCATACCCCGGCGACAAGGTCGAGCTTCCCTGGGGTGGCCCTGAATCGGACAGGGAGCGGAAGAAGTTCGGCCTCGTGCTGACAACGAAGTACGGGAACGCGATCGCCGCCCACACGTGGAACACCGAGATCTGGAAGCCTGCGCCGGCCAAGGCAGGTGTCATCCCTCCGCGTGCCAAGGGGGCGAAACCTCGGCAGTGGCAAGCCGCACCGAAGGACGGGTTCCACGCATTGAGGCGCACGTACGCATCCATCGTGCTGGAGGCAGGAGAGTCGGTCGTCACCCTCGCCGGATGGTTGGGGCATTCGTCGCCGGCCATCACGCTCGATCACTACGCGCACTTCATGCCGGAGGCGGGGAAGAAGGGGTGCAGGGCAATCGATAGCCTGCTGGGGGAGCGGGCGGAGGAGAGCTTCGGTCCGAACTCCCCAGATACTCCCAGGTTCGATCCTGAGTGAAGTTTCGACCGTCCGACGCACGTAAACAGCGAGGTGAGAGCCCGTATGTTCACCACCAGGCCCACCCTCCAGGGCACCTTCGGGATGGTGTCCTCCACCCACTGGCTCGCCTCGCAGTCCGGGATGGCGGTCCTGGAGGACGGCGGCAACGCCTACGACGCCGCCGTCGCCGCCGGATTCGTCCTGCACGTCGTCGAACCGCACCTCAACGGACCGGCCGGCGAAGTGCCGGTGATCCTCGCGCCCGCGGACGGCGAGGTCCAGGTGCTGTGCGGCCAGGGCCCGGCCCCCGCCGGTGCCACCGTCGCCCACTACCGCTCGCTCGGCCTCGACCTGGTCCCCGGCACCGGACCGCTCGCCGCCGCCGTACCCGGAGCCTTCGACGCCTGGATGCTGCTGCTGCGCGACCACGGCACCAGGACACTCGCCCAGGTACTGCGGTACGCCATCGGCTATGCCGAGGACGGGCACGCGCCCGTGGACCGGGTCGGCCGGACCGTCGAGACCGTCCGCGAGCTGTTCGAGAACGAGTGGCCGTCCTCCGCCGCCGTGTACCTGCCCGGCGGCATGCCGCCGAAGCCGGGCGAGCTCTTCCGTAACCCGGCCCTCGCCGCGACCTGGCGCCGGCTCGTCGCCGAGGCCGAGGAGACCGGCGGCCAGGACCGCACCGCGCAGATCGAGGCCGCCCGCGCGATCTGGCGCGAGGGCTTCATCGCCGAGGCCCTGGTCCGCCAGACCGCCGTCCCCACCATGGACACCAGCGGTGAACGCCACACCGGCACCCTCACCGCCGCCGACCTGGCCGGCTGGTCCGCGTCGTACGAGGCCCCGGCTACGTACGACTGGAACGGCTGGACACTCGCCAAGGCCGGCGGCTGGAGCCAGGGCCCCGCCTTCCTCCAACAGCTCGCGCTGCTCCCCGCCGAACTGCCCCGGTACGGCTCCGCCGAGTACGTGCACCTGCTCATCGAGGGCTGCAAGCTGGCCATGGCCGACCGCGAGGCCTGGTACGGCGACGCCGCCGAGGTCCCCCTCGCCACCCTGCTCTCCGAGCCGTACAACGCCGCCCGCCGCGCCCTCGTCACCGGCGAGGCCTCGCACGAGCTGCGACCGGGCAGCCCCGACGGACGCACCCCCGTCCTGAGCGCGCACGCCCACGCCGTCGCCGCCGGCGAGTCCGGCTTCGACGCGATGGGTATACCGGCCGCCGGTACCGGCGAGCCGACGGTCGCCAAGGACGGTGCCGGGGAGCCGACGGCGACCGTGGACCGCGTCGGTGAACCGGCCGTCGCCGCGGACGGCGCCACCCGCGGCGACACCTGCCACGTGGACGTCGTGGACCGCTGGGGCAACATGGTCTCCGCCACGCCCAGCGGCGGCTGGCTCCAGTCCAACCCGGTCGTGCCGGAGCTCGGCTTTCCGCTCGGCACCCGCCTCCAGATGGCCTGGCTGGACGAGGACCTGCCGAACTCCCTCACCCCCGGGCGGCGTCCCCGCACCACCCTAACGCCGTCCCTCGCCCTGCGCGACGGCGTTCCGGTGCTGGCGTTCGGCACCCCGGGCGGCGACCAGCAGGACCAGTGGCAGCTGCACTTCTTCCTCGCCGTCGCCCTGCGCGCCGAGGTCCGCGGCGGCCTCGACCTCCAGGGCGCCATCGACGCCCCGAACTGGCACAACGACAGCTTCCCCGGCTCCTTCTTCCCGCGCGGCATGCGCCCCGGCAGCGTCACCGTCGAGGAGGGAATGGACCCGGAGGTCGTGTCCGAGCTGCGTCGCCGAGGCCATGACGTCACGGTCGGTGACCCGTGGTCCGAGGGCAGGATGTGCGCGGTCGCCCGCGACCCGCGGACCGGGGTGCTGTCCGCGGCCGCGAACCCGCGGGGAATGCAGGGGTACGCGGTCGGCCGCTGACCGGCTCCGCCACCCGGCGCCGCCACCCGGCCACGACCGGGCCGGTCCGGGCCGGACCCCGGCCGGCCATCCACCCGTCATGACCAGGTCGTCGTCACCCCGGCCCCACGTGCTTAGCTGGGGGCATGATCGATGACTTCCTTGCCGGGGACCTGACCGAGGTCGAGGCGGCGGTCCGCGCAGCGGCCGCCGCCGAGATCATGCCGCGCTACCGGCAGCTCGCCGCACACGAGATCGTCGAGAAGAACGGTCCGCACGACCTCGTGACCACCGCCGACCGCCTCGCCGAGGAACACCTCACCGCCTCCCTGAGCCGGCTCCTGCCCGGATCGGTGGTCGTCGGTGAGGAGGCGGTCCACGCCGATCCGAAGGTGTACGAGGCACTGAGCGGCGAGGCGCCCGTCTGGATCGTCGACCCGGTCGACGGCACCCGCCAGTTCGTGCGCGGTGAGCCCGGCTTCTGCACCCTGGTCGCCCTCGCGCACCACGGCGAGACCCTGGCCTCCTGGACGTACGCCGCCGCCCTGGACGAGATGGCCGTGGCCGTCCGGGGCCGGGGCGCGACACTCAACGGTGCGCCCCTGCACGCCGGTTCGCCCGCGCCCGGCACGGTCCTGCGAGTGGCGATGTCGCACCCCGACTACACCACCGATGCCCAGAAGCGCGCACTGCTGGGGCTGCGCACCGAGGGCATCGACGCCCGCCCCTGCGGCTCGGCCGGTCTCGAATACCTCGGCGTTGCCCGCGGCGACGCGGAGGCGGTCGCCTTCAACTGGGAGTTCGCCTGGGACCACGCGGCGGGCCTCCTGCTGGTCACCGAGGCGGGCGGCGCCCAGGCCACGCTGTCCGGTGTCCCGTTCCGTATCGCCGGGGGCAACGACCTGCCCTTCACGGCTGCCCGCGACCGGGCGACGGCCGACATCGTCCTGGCCGCGCTGCGCGCCGGAGGCTGAGCGGACGGGGCGGCGAGGCAGGCGCGGGCCTCGCCGCGACCGTCCCGTTGCGTCACGGCCGTCCAGCGGGACTGGGCGGGTTCCCCTCAGTTCACGCTTGTACCATGCTTGACCAGGCAGAACGGGTGCCCTGCGGGGTCGGCGTAGATACGCCACGGCCGCCCGGACCCGGCGCCGTCGTCGAGTACGGCGGCACCGGCCGCCAGCACCTCGGACTCGGCCGCGTTCAGGTCGGGGACCCCGAAGTCCAGATGGAACTGCTGCGGGCGCTCCGGATCGGGCCACCGCGGCGGCCGGTGGTCCGCCACCCGCTGGAAGGCGAGCACCAGCCCGGCAGCGGTGTGCAGCGTCGCCCAGTTCTCGTCGAGCGCCCACCGGCGGTCCACCCGGTTCACGCGCCCGCCGAGCAGCGAGTGGTAGAACCCGGCGAGACGGGCGGGGTCGGGGCAGTCGAGCACCACGCACTGCAGTTCGGCGATCATGGCGGAATCGTAGGGCCTGTCCGACGGCTCAGGCGCGGTCGGAGTCCGGGGCGGACGTACCGGCCAGGACCGCCCGTACGTCATTCACTACCTCCGCGGCCGTTTCCACCGCCGCGGCGTCCAGCCCCCGCAGCGCCTCGCCGGCCCGGTCCGCGAAGTCCGCCGGCGTGTCCGGCAGGGCGGCGGCCGCAGTCAGCGCGCCCTTCTCGTTGAGGCACCAGGTGCGGTGATGGGCGTGCAGCGACTGGGCGAGGATGCCGAACGCCCGGGACAGGCAGAGCGAGACATGGAGCCGGTCGCCGGAAGGAGCCGACTTGCGGGCCGACGCCACCGAGAACTCCGCCTCCCAGGCCGCGTCGGCGAGGGCCGTGCGCAGCGGCTCCGGATAGTCGCGCGTCTCGGCCTGAAGCTCCGTCAATTCCCCTTGTGCGTCAGCGAGTACGCGCCCGAGAGCGACTTCGCCCGGATAGGCGGGGGACCAGAAGCCGAGCGGGTGGCCCGGCTGGACGCCCACCTCGTAGCGCCCCTGTCGGCAGTCGGACCAGACCGCCTCGACCCGGTCCAGATCGCGCAGGATCCAGTCCACCGGCGTGCCGTCCACCCGGAGCCAGGCCCCGCCGTTGACCCACGGCCCCCAGCCGCCGGGCCCGGCCACCTCGACCGGCGAACCCTGCACCTCACGGGCCAGTGCGGTCAGCGCGGCCAGGTCCGGGACGCCGCGGTAGTAGAGGCCCAGATCCCAGTCGGAGTCCGGGCGGTGGGTGCCCCGGGCCCGGCTGCCGCCCAGGACGACGGCCCGGATCCCGGGCACGGCGACGAGCCGTTCGGCCATGGCGCCGATCGACCGGTACGGCCCGGAATCCTCCGGGGCCGCCCCGGAGCCGGGGAGCGGTGTGGGGCGCGGCGGCCGCGCCGGGTTCGCAGTGGTCATCGAGCGGGAACCCTACCCGCGCCCGGAGCGCCGGCGCCTGCGAATACCCTGGGGACTCCGACCGTCGGCTGACAAAGGAGTCCGAAGGTGCCGTCGATGCTTGACGCAGTCGTCGTGGGGGCAGGCCCCAACGGGCTGACCGCCGCAGTCGAACTGGCCCGCCGCGGCTACGCCGTGGAGGTCTTCGAAGCCGGGCGGACCGTCGGCGGCGGAGCCCGCACCGAGGAGCTGACCCTCCCCGGCTTCCGCCACGACCCCTGCTCGGCGGTCCACCCGCTGGGCATCGGCTCGCCCGCCTTCGACGCGATGCCGCTCGCCCGGCACGGCCTGGAGTGGCTGCAGCCCCGGCTGGCCCTCGCCCACCCGTTCCCGGACGGGTCCGCCGCCGTGCTGGCCGCTTCGGTGGGGGAGAGCGCCATGTCGCTCGGACCGCGTGACGCGGGGGCGTACCGCAGACTCCTCGCACCGTTCCTCGGCCATTGGGACAGCCTCGCCCAGGACTTCCTGCGCACCCCGTGGGACGGGCTGCCGCACGACCCGTACCGCTGGGTGCGCTTCGGTCTGGACGCCATCCAGCCCGCCACGCTCCTGTCCCGCCGCTTCAGCGGCGAGAAGGCGCGCGGCCTCTTCGCCGGACTGGCCGCCCATGCCATAGCCCCCACCAGCGGTGTCGCGACCGGCGGAATCGCGCTGCTCTTCGCCCTGGCCGCGCACGAGAAGGGCTGGCCGGTGCCGCGCGGCGGCTCCCAGGCCATCTCCGACGCCCTCGCCTCGTACCTGCGGGAACAGAGCGGTGTCATCCACACCGGTACGGAGGTCAAGCGCCTGGACGAACTCCCGCCGGCCCGCGCCTACATCTTCGACACCTCGCCGACCGCACTGGCCCGGATCGCCGGACTGGGCAACGCCTATCGGGGCTACCGCTACGGCGCGTCCTGCTTCAAGATCGACTACGCCCTGTCGGGCCCCGTCCCCTGGACCGCCGATGAGGCCCGCCGGGCGGGCACGGTGCACATCGGCCCCACGGCCGGCGAGATCGATTCCGCCCTGCACGCCGCGGTCACCGGCCACGACCCGAGTGTGCCGTTCCTGATCACCGCCCAGCCCAGCCTCGTCGACCCGTCCCGCGCCCCCGAGGGCAAGCAGGTGTTCTGGGTGTACGGACACGTCCCGGCAGGCTGGGAGGGCGACGCCACCGAGGTCATCGAACGCCAGCTGGAGCGCTTCGCCCCCGGCTTCCGTGACCTGGTGCTCGCCCGCGCGGTGACGGGACCTCCCCAGCTCGCCGCGCGCAACGCGAACTACGTGGACGGGGACATCGCCTGCGGTGCCTTCTCGGGGCTGCAGACGGTGATCCGCCCCAGGCTCGCCCGGGTGCCGTACGCGACGGCGCATCCGGCGGTCTTCATCTGCTCGTCGGCGACTCCGCCCGGACCGGGTGTGCACGGCATGTCCGGACACCACGCGGCGAAGGCGGTATGGCGCCGGCTGCGGGAGTCGGGTCCGTCCCGCAGGTGACCCTCCGGCTCATGGGCGGTGCGGGTCCGCGAGGGCGAGGAAGCGGGAATCGGCGTCGTCGTGCCTGACGAGGCGCCGGCCGGCCCTGCGCGGGAGACGGGCGCGTCCGGTGCGGGCGGCGGCGCCGGGCATCGCCTGTGTCACGTCGACGCCCAGCACCGCGCCGTGCCCGCCCACCGCGGGGAGAAAACCGCCCCATGCCTGGCATCCGCACCAGTCTGATTCATCTCACAGCGCCGGTCCAGCGCGTGTGCGGCGAGCGTTACCGCCCATGATCCGCCCGGGTCACACCGGCGTAATGGGCCATTCGTACCGTCGGGGCCACGATCCGATCCACGGGAAGGTCCCCCGGTGCCCCCAGAGAGCTCGTCGGCCGCCGTCACTCCGGTACGGACGGTCTGCTCGTACTGTGGGGTGGGCTGCGGCATGGTGCTCGACATCGGCTCCGGCCCCGACGGCCACCGCAAGGTCCTCAAAGCGTCCGGCGACAAGGCCCACCCCGCGAACTTCGGCCGGCTGTGCACCAAGGGCGCGACGACCGCCGACATGCTCGCCGCGCCCGGACGGCTGACCACCGCACTGATACGTCCCGAGCGTGGCGCCGAGCCCGTACCGGCAGCCGTGGACGAGGCGATCACCGAAACGGCGCGACGGCTGCGGGCGGTCATCGACGAGCACGGACCGGACGCCGTCGCCTTCTACGTGTCCGGGCAGATGAGCCTGGAGGCCCAGTACCTCGTCAACAAACTCGCCAAGGGCTTTGTCCGGACCAACCGGATCGAGTCCAACTCGCGGCTGTGCATGGCGAGTGCGGGCAGCGGCTACAAGCTCTCCCTGGGCGCCGACGGCCCGCCCGGCTCCTACCAGGACTTCGAGAAGGCGGACGTCTTCCTCGTCATCGGCTCCAACATGGCCGACTGCCACCCGATCCTCTTCCTGCGCATGATGGAACGGGTGAAGGCGGGCGCCGGACTGATCGTCGTCGACCCGCGCCGTACCGCCACCGCCGACAAGGCCGGTCTCTTCCTCCGGATCAGACCCGGAACCGACCTGGCGCTCCTGAACGGCCTGCTGCACCTCCTCCACGAGAACGGGCACACGGACACCGCGTTCATCGCCGGGCACACCGAGGGCTGGGAGGCGATGCCCGAGTTCCTGGCGGACTACCGGCCCGCCGCCGTCGCGGAGATCACCGGCATCCCGGAGGCGGACATCCGCCGGGCGGCGCAGTGGATCGGCGGCGCGGGGGAGTGGATGAGCTGCTGGACCATGGGGCTGAACCAGTCCACGCACGGCACCTGGAACACCAACGCCCTGATCAACCTGCATCTGGCCACCGGGGCGATCTGCCGCCCCGGCAGCGGACCCTTCTCGCTCACCGGCCAGCCCAACGCCATGGGCGGTCGCGAGATGGGCTACATGGGGCCCGGTCTGCCGGGGCAGCGGTCGGTGCTCGTGGACGAGGACCGCGCCTTCGCCGACGACCTCTGGGGCCTGGCACCCGGCACCGTGCGCAAGGACGGCTCGGGCGAGGGAACCGTCGACATGTTCCAGCGGATGGCGGCTGGCGAGATCAAGGCCTGCTGGATCATCTGCACCAACCCCGTCGCCTCCGTCGCCAACCGCCGGACCGTCATCGAAGCCCTGGAGAAGGCCGAACTCGTCATCACCCAGGACGCGTTCGCGGACACCGAGACCAACGCCCACGCCGACGTCATGCTGCCCGGCGCACTGTGGAGCGAGAGCGAGGGCGTACTGATCAACAGCGAACGCAACCTCACCCTCGCCCGCCAGGCCGTGGACCCTCCCGGTGAGGCGCTCGCGGACTGGCGGATCATCGCGCGGATCGCCTGCGAGCTGGGATACGCCGACGCCTTCACGTACAACAGCGCCGAGGACGTCTTCGAGGAGCTCAAGCGCGCCGCGAATCCGCGCACCGGCTACGACCTGCGCGGGGTGACGTACGAACGGCTGCGCACCACGCCCGTGCAGTGGCCCGCCCCGTCGGCCGACGGTCCCGACCGCAACCCGATCCGCTACCTCGCCGAGGACGGCCGTCCGGTGTTCCCGACGGCGAGCGGACGCGCCGTCTTCTTCGCGCGCCCGCACGTCCCGGCCGCGGAGATGCCGGACGACGACTACCCGTTCGTTCTCAACACCGGCCGCCTGCAGCACCAGTGGCACACCCTCACCAAGACCGGGAAGGTCGCCCGGCTCAACAGGCTCGATCCGGCCCCGTTCGTCGAACTGCATCCCGAGGACGCGGGGCGGCTCGGGATCGCCGAGGGCGACTCGGTCGAGGTCGCGTCCCGGCGTGGCCGGGCCGTGCTCCCGGCCGTGGTCACGGACCGGGTGCGGCCGGGCTGCTGCTTCGCGCCCTTCCACTGGAACGACCTGTTCGGCGAGTACCGCTGCGTCAACGCGGTGACCAGCGACGCCGTGGACCCGGTCTCCTTCCAGCCGGAGTTCAAGATGTGCGCGGTGACCCTCTCGAAGGTCGCCCCCGCGCCCGGTGCCTCCCGGGCGCCCGGTGCCGCCCCCGCCGAGGAGCCGGCGCCGCTCCTGCCGGCCGCCGCCGCGCCCGGCGCAGCGGCCGTGCTGGGGCTGGAGAACACGCCGCCGCCCGTGCTCGCGGAGCACGAACGCCAGTACCTGGCCGGGTTCCTCGCCGGACTTGCGTCGGGCCCGCCCGGCGTTCCCGTCCTGCCGCCCGGCGCGCCGTTCACCGGGGAGCATGCGCGGTGGGTGAACGGCGTCCTCGCCGGGATGTACTCACGTGCTCCGCGGACCGCGCGGGAGCCCGCTGCGACGGCCCCCTCCGCCGGCCGCGAGGTGGTCGTCCTGTGGGCCTCGCAGACCGGCAACGCCGAGGAGTTCGCCACGGCCGCTGCCGACCGGCTGACCGCGACCGGACACCGGGCCAGGCTCGTCGGCATGGACGACGCGGACCCGCGGGCCCTGCCGACCGCCGCCGACCTCCTGCTGATCACCAGCACCTTCGGCGACGGTGACGCCCCCGACAACGGCTCCGGGTTCTGGGCGGCCCTGACCGCCGCCGACACCCCGCCCCTGGACGGCAGACGGTACGCCGTCCTGGCGTTCGGCGACTCCTCGTACGACGACTTCTGCGGCCACGGCCGGCGTCTGGACCGGCGCCTCGACGAGCTGGGGGCGGTCCGGCTGGCCCCGCGCTCCGACTGCGAACCCGACTACGAGCCCTCCGCCCTGGCCTGGCTGGACCAGGTCCTCGCCGGCCTCACCGCACAGCCGGCGACCGCCTCCCCGCCGCCCGCCGCTCCTTCCGCCCCTGCCCCCGCCGCCGCGCCGGTGCGCGGCGCCAGGCCGGTGCCCGTCGCCGCCCGGCTGGTCGGGAACCGGCTCCTCGGCCTCCCCGGCGCGGCCAAGGAGGTCCGCCGGTTCACCTTCGACACCCGGAGCGCAGACGGCCCACTCGACTACGAGGCCGGCGACGCCCTCGCCGTACACCCCGTCAACAGCCCGGACCTGGTGAGCGAATGGCTGACCGTCACCGGTCTCGACCCCGAAACCACAGTCGACGTCACCGGCCTCGGCGCGATCGGGCTGTCCGACGCACTGCACCGCCACCTGGACATCACCGGGCTCACCCCCGCCCTGCTCGGGTTCATCACCGAGCGCACCGGCGACAGAGCCCTGAAGAAGATGCTGCGCCCCGACAACAAGGGCGAACTCGCGCGCTGGTCCTGGGGCCGCCAGGCCGTCGACGTCCTCGCCGAGTACCCGGTCCGTGCCACGCCGCAGGAATGGGCCGGCGTCCTCAAACGGCTCCAGCCCCGCCTGTACTCGATATCGTCCAGCCCGCTCACCGACCCCCACCAGGTGTCCCTGACCGTCTCCGTCGTCCGCTACGAGAACCCGCACGGCCGCCCCCGCAACGGGGTGTGCTCAGCCTTCCTCGCGGACGCGGCCCCCGACGCCCCGGTGCCGGTCACCGTGCGGCGGGCCCCGCACTTCCGGCCTCCGGCGGGCCCCGACACCCCGATGGTGATGGTCGGCCCGGGGACCGGAGTCGCTCCGTTCATCGGCTTCCTGGAGGAGCGCCGGGCTCGCCGCCATCGCGGCCCCAACTGGCTCTTCTTCGGCGAACAGCACCGAGCCACCGACTTCTACTACGAGGAGGAGCTGACGGCCTTCCTCGCCGACGGGACCCTCACCCGGCTGGACACCGCCTTCTCGCGCGACCAGCGTGCCAAGGTCTACGTACAGGACCGGATGCGCGAACACGGCGCCAGGCTCTGGTCCTGGCTCCGGGACGGCGCCCACTTCCACGTCTGCGGCGACGCCGCGCGCATGGCCGAGGACGTCGACCGGGCGCTGCGCGACATCGTCGTCGCACACGGCGGTCTCGATCACGACGGAGCGGCTCTGTACGTCAAGCAACTGGCCGCCGACAAGCGGTACGTCCGCGATGTCTACTGACCGGTGCGGGCGGAGTGGGCGCCGGGAGCCCCGGACCGCTCGCCCTCAGGCGGTCCGCGCCGGTCCGGCTCCCTCGACATCGAAGGTCACCTCGTCCTCGTAACACCACCACCAGGTCTCGCCCGGCTCGTAGGAGCGGATGAGCGGGTGCCCGGTGGTGGAGTGGTGCGCGGTGGCGTGCTTGTTGCGGGACGAGTCGCAGCATCCGACGTGTCCGCAGGTCGGGCACTCGCGCAGATGCACCCAGGTGTCGCCCTTCGCGACACATTCCGTGCAGGAGTCGGCACTGTCCGGGGTGACCTGCCGCACCTGGTCCAGGTGGGAGCAGATCGGTGTCGCCTGTGCGTCCGTCATCGTCGGGCCTCCTTCTCGTCGCTCGCCGCAGCGGCCCCGCCCTGTCCCATTCTCGTGCGAAGTCCGGAACGGGGCGAGAGGAGGCCGGGATCGCGCAGGTGCGGGTGGCTCGGGGCTGATGTCGGATTCTCGCCAGCCCCGGCCCGGCCGGGTGCCCCATGCTTGAACCATGCACACCGACACCGAGCGCTGCGTGCGGGCTGTCCGGTCCAAGGACGCCCGTTTCGACGGCTGGTTCTTCACCGCGGTCCTGACCACCGGGATCTACTGCCGGCCGAGCTGCCCCGTCGTGCCGCCCAAGGTCGAGAACATGACCTTCTACCCGAGCTCCGCCGCCTGCCAGCAGGCCGGATTCCGGGCCTGCAAGCGGTGCCGGCCCGACACCAGCCCGGGGTCGCCCGAGTGGAACGCCCGCGCCGACTCCGTCGCCCGTGCGATGCGGCTCATCCGGGACGGGGTCGTCGACCGGGAAGGGGTACCCGGGCTCGCCACCCGGCTCGGGTACTCCGCCCGGCAGATCGAGCGGCAGCTCCTCGCGGAGCTGGGTGCGGGGCCGCTGGCGCTGGCCAGGGCGCAGCGGGCGCAGACCGCGCGGGTGCTCATCGAGACGACGGGGCTGCCCATGGCCGAGGTGGCGTTCGCGGCCGGGTTCGCCTCGATCCGCACCTTCAACGACACCGTCCGCGAAGTCTTCGCGCTCGCCCCGGGCGAGCTGCGCGGCCGGGCGGCCCGGTCGGCGAAACCCCCGTCCACGCCGGGCGTGATAGCGCTGCGGCTGCCGTACCGCGCACCGCTCAATCCCAGCAACCTCTTCGGACACCTCGCCGCGACGGCCGTCCCCGGTGTGGAGGAGTGGTGCGACGGCGCCTACCGCCGCACGCTCCGCCTTCCCTACGGGCACGGCATCGCCGCCCTCACCCCGCACTCCGACCACATCGCCTGCCGGCTCTCGCTCACCGACCCGCGCGATCTCACCCTGGCCATCAGCCGCTGCCGCTGGCTGCTGGACCTGGACGCGGACCCGGTCGCGGTCGACGAGCAGCTGCGCGCCGATCCGCTGCTCGCCCCGCTGGTCGACAAGGCGCCGGGGCGGCGGGTGCCGAGAACCGTCGACGGTGCGGAGTTCGCCGTCCGGGCCGTGCTCGGCCAGCAGGTGTCGACCGCCGCGGCCCGTACCCACGCGGCCCGGCTGGTCACCGCCCACGGCACGCCCGTCGACGACCAGGAGGGCGGTCTCACCCACCTCTTCCCGGCATCCGGGGCGCTGGCCGGACTCGATCCCGAGCAGCTGGCCCTGCCGCGCAGCCGCCGCCGGACGCTCACGACACTCGTCGAGGCGCTGGCGGACGGTTCGCTGCGGCTCGGCACCGACACCGACTGGGAGCAGGCGCGCGCCGAACTGGCCGCGCTGCCCGGCTTCGGGCCGTGGACGGTCGAGGTCATCGCCATGCGGGCACTCGGCGATCCGGACGCCTTCCTGCCGACGGATCTCGGCATCCGGCGGTCCGCGCGGGAACTCGGTCTCCCCTCGACACCGGCCGCACTCACCACCCGCGCGGCGGCCTGGCGCCCCTGGCGGGCGTATGCGGTCCAGTATCTGTGGACCGTCGACGACCACCCCATCAACCACCTTCCCGCACCAGGAAGTTCACCGTGACCACAGCACGCACCACCACCGGCGCGTCCCGGCGGCACACCGTGACCGACAGCCCCTACGGCCCGCTGACCCTCGTCGCCACCGACGGGGTCCTCGCCGGCCTCTACATGACCGCTCAGCGGCACCGTCCGCCCGAGGAGACCTTCGGCGAGCCCGATCACGGCCCCTTCGACGAGACGATCCGGCAGCTGGACGCCTACTTCGCGGGTGAACTACGGGAGTTCGACCTCCCGCTGCACCTCGACGGAACCCCGTTCCAGCGCACCGTCTGGGCGGAGCTCCAGCGGATTCCGTACGGTGAGACGCGTTCGTACGGCGAACTGGCCGACATCCTCGGCAAGCCCGGGGCCTCGCGTGCGGTGGGACTGGCCAACGGCAAGAACCCGGTCGGCATCATCGTGCCCTGCCACCGGGTGATCGGAGCGTCGGGAAGTCTCACCGGATACGGCGGCGGACTCGACCGCAAGCAGCGGCTGCTGGCCTTCGAGAACGGTACGCGGGACACGGTCCAGGCGCTCTTCTAGAGCGCGCGACGGCCCGTCCGCCCGCCCACGCGTCGGGCGGACGGGCCCGCATCGGTGCCCCGTGACGGGGCCCTCGCGTCAGCCGGTGAAGATCTCGACGGCCGTCCAGATCGCCAGGCCGAGCATGCACACGCCGCCGACCCGCTGGACCGTCTTGAGCGGTACGCGCTTGGCGATGAAGCGCCCGGCGAGCAGCGCCAGCGCCGATACGGACATCAGGGCCGCCGCGGACCCGATCGCGGTGGACCAGGCGCCGTTGCTCGCGGCCAGGTTGGCCGTGGTGATCTGGGTGAGGTCGCCCCATTCGCTGATGAACACCGCCATGAAGGCGGTCGAGTAGACGGGCCAGAAGCCGGTCACCGTTTTCGGGCCGTCCTCGTCGTCCTCGTCGCCCGCGTCGGCCCGGAGCAGCATGAACGCGCCGAACGCGAAGAGGGACGCCGAGACGAGCTTGACGATCCAGTCGGGCAGCAGCCCGAGGAGGCCGCCCGCTCCGACCGCGATGGCGACATGGACGATGAACGCGGACGACGTGCCGAACCAGACGTAGAGCGGGCGCATGCGCGTGCCCATGGCCAACGACGCGAACATCGTCTTGTCGGGGAGCTCCGCGAGGAAGATCAGCCCGAAAGCGGTGAGGATCGCCAGGGGGTCGAGATGCATTCCGGGTGGCTTTCTGTAAGAGCCGGGCCCCGGGGCCTTCCGCGAAGTGCCACTCGGGCTTTTCGGAGGACCACTCGGCCCGGCATGACGGCGGCACCCACAAAACGCGGGTGTGTCATACCTGACCGAAGGTCTCGCCCGTCCGTGACGATCCACGAACCCGGCCACCGGGAACCCGGGGGTTCCAGTGTGTCGACGACCGGTTTGCAGGGCTACTCCCCTTCGCAGCCATCAACATTACCGCACCCGGCATCGGGGAGCTCACCCGTTCGAGCCGGCAGCGGGCCCCGGTACGGTCCCGCGGTGATCATCCACGTTCCGATCGGGAGTCTGCCCGCATGAGCCGCCGCGACCGCAGGGCATGTGAGCCCCTCGCCCCTCGCCTCAGGCGACGGGCAGACCGTCCTCCAGCTCCGCCGTGCCCGCGCCCGAGTCCAGGACGTCCAGCGCCGCTTTCACCCGCAGCCCGAGTCCGACGGGCAGATGGCTGCCGAGCTCCGCCCGGCCGACCAGCTTCCACGACAGCAGCTCGTCCTCCTGAATGCGCACCGCCTTCAGCTGCTGCTCGTTGAGGATGCCGCCGTCGTAGACGTAGGCGACGATCGGTGGCCGCGCGGTGCCGCGCGCCCAGTCGACCGCGAGCAGCCGGCCCGGCTCCAGGTCGAGACCGATCTCCTCGGCCGACTCGCGCCGGGCCGCCTGCCGGGGGGTCTCGCCCTCGGCCGACTCGATCGTGCCGCCCGGCAGGGTCCAGTCGTCCCGGTAGTTCGGCTCGACGAGCAGCAGCCGGCCCCCCGCGTCGCGGAAGATGCAGGCCGCGCCCGCGAGCACTTTGGGGAGTCCGTCGATATACGTGGCGTAGTCATCGGTGGTCACGCGAGCAGCCTAAGGGCTGTCCGTCGGGCGGACGACGCTACTTCGCGGACACTCCTGGAGCCCGCCGGGCGCCGCGGGTCCAGGGCACGGACACCCATGGGCAGGGGGCGGGCGGTCCGGATAAGGTCGGGGCGGCGCGACTGCCTGTTCGAAAGCAAAGGGAATCAAGGTGACGGACGGAGCAGTGATGGAGACCGCACGCGTGCTCGTCGCGGCGGACAAGTTCAAGGGCTCGCTCACGGCCGTACAGGTCGCGGAGCGGGTCACGGCCGGGCTGCGGCGCATCGCCCCCGAGGTGCGGGTCGAGACCCTGCCCGTGGCGGACGGCGGCGACGGCACGGTGGCGGCGGCGGTGGCCGCCGGGTTCGAGCGCCGTGAGGCGCGGGTGACCGGGCCGCTGGGGGAGCCGGTGACGGCGGCGTACGCCCTGCGCGGCACCACGGCGGTGGTGGAGATGGCCGAGGCCTCGGGCCTCCAGCATCTGCCCGAGGGCGTGTTCGCCCCGCTCACCGCGACCACGTACGGCTCGGGCGAACTGCTGCTCGCCGCGCTCCAGGCGGGAGCCCGGACCCTGGTGTTCGGGGTCGGCGGCAGTGCGACCACGGACGGCGGAGCGGGCATGCTGGCCGCGCTCGGCGCACGGTTCCTGGACGCGGACGGCAAGCCGGTGGGCCCCGGCGGCGGCGGGCTCGCCGACCTCGCCACGGCCGATCTGTCCGGGCTCGACCCGCGGCTCGCCGGGATCGACCTGATCCTCGCGAGCGATGTCGACAACCCACTGACCGGGCCGAAGGGCGCGCCGGAGGTGTACGGGCGGCAGAAGGGCGCGACCGAGGAGGACATCGCGGTCCTCGACGCGGCGCTCGCCCACTACGCCTCGGTGCTGGGGCCGGACCATGCACGACTGCCCGGGGCCGGGGCGGCGGGCGGCATCGGGTACGGGGCGCTGGTCGCCCTCGGTGCGCGGTTCCGGCCGGGGATCGACGTGATGCTCGACGTGCTCGGCTTCGCTCCCGCACTGGCCCGCGCCACGCTGGTGATCACCGGTGAGGGCTCGCTCGACGAGCAGACCCTGCACGGCAAGGCCCCGGCGGGCGTCGCCGCGGCGGCCCGTGCGGCGGGCATCGAGGTCGTCGCGGTGTGCGGCCGCCTCGCGCTGGCGCCCGAGGCGCTCGGCCGGGCCGGGATCCGCCGTGCGTACGCGCTCACCGAGCTGGAGCCGGATCCGGCGGTGTGCATGGCCGAGGCGGGGCCGCTGCTGGAGCGGGCGGCGGAGTCCATCGCCCGGGACTTCCTGCGCTGACCTCCCCGCTCCTCAATCGCCGGTGGGGCTCGACATCAGCCTCACGGCGGGGACCGGCCACCGGACGGACACGCTCAGTGTGTCCGTCCGGCGACCGGTCGCGTCGGGGTCAGCTGGTGTACGCCTCCAGTTCGGAGAGCTGCGCCGCCGGCCACTCGGTGTTGCCGGTGAACGTCAGCCGCAGATAGCGGGCCGACGTGCCGGGCAGAGTGACGGTCGCCTTGTTGCCGCTGGACGGATCGAAGGTGTAACCCGCCGAAGCCTTCAGTGAGTTGAAGGTGTTGTTGTCGGTGCTGCCCGACACGCTCAGGGTCTGCGTGCGGGTGGACCAGGCGGCTGCCGGCGGCAGCTTCAGGACCACCCGCTTGACGGCCTTGGCCGCGCCGAGATCGACGGTGATCGTCTGCGGGAAGGCGTGGTTGGCGCTCTCCCAGTAGGTGTTCGCGTTTCCGTCCACCGCGTTGGACGCGCCGTACACGTCAGCGTGGCCCGATTCGGTCACCGGACGGCCCTGGGCGAGGTTGCCCGTGTCGGCCGGCGGGTCTGTGGGCGGGTCCGTCGGCGGGTCGGTGGGGGGATCGGTCGGCGGGTCGGTCGGACCGTTGCCGCCCTGCGGCACACCGCCGTTGGTCCATACCGGGGCCGGCCAGTTGCCGGTGCACGCGGGCGGGTCGGAGTACCAGCCGGAGTTGCCGGCGCCCCGGGTGATCTGGAAGCCGCTGCCGACGCAGTTGTGGATCGGGTTGGACTGCGCGATATGGGTGGCCACGACGTTGGTGAAGGTGGCCGTACCCGGCGACTGGATCTGGAGCGCGTAGGTACCGGCGCCGTCGATCTTGATGTTGTCGAAGTGCAGCCCGTTGGTCGCGCCCTCGATGAGGTGGATCGCGGCGTAGGAGCTGTCGAGTATCTCCGTGTCGGAGATGTTGATGGTGGCGTTGATGGGCTCGTTGAGCCCGCTGAACCAGATCGCGCCGACGCCGAATTGCCAGTTGTAGTCGTTGTTCCCGGTCCGGATCAGGGTGTTGCGGGCCGCTGTGGTGGTGCCCGATACCGCAGTGCCCTGACCGGAGTTGACCCCGGGGTAGCGGTTGGCGATGTGCAGCCCGCCGCCGTTGCTGATGGTGTCCGACATGACGTTGTCGGAGATCGTGATGTCCTTGCCGCCGTACGTCACGATGTTGTTGGCGAGGATCGGCAGGATCACTGTGTTGAACGTGAACTTGTTCTTCACGTTCGGGATGTTCTCCGCCCACATAGCCAGGCCGTCGTCGCCGGAGTTGCGGACGAAGGTGTTGGTGACGGTGGAGTTGGTGACGCCGTAGTGGAAGTTCACGCCGTCGGCGGTCTGGTCCAGGATGCGGCTGTTCTTGATGGTGAGGTTGTCCATCGGACCGTCCATCCAGGCGCCGCACTTGGTGTGCTGCATCCAGATGTTGTCGACGGTGGAGTTCGACAGCGCACCGCCGATGGCGTTGACCTGGTCGTCGTCCACCCGCTCCTGGATGTCACCGATGATGGCGAAGTCCTTGAGCGTGACGTTGCTGCTCCCGCCGTCCTTGGCGTACTTGCCGTAGACACCGACGGCCTTGCTCCGGTTCGAGGGGTCGCGCCCGGTCAGCACGGAGTACCACGGGCCGGCGCCGCGCAGCGTCACCTTGTCCACGACGATGTGGTCGCGGACCTGGAAGGTGCCCTGCGGGATGTAGACCTCCTTGCCCTGTGCCTTGCCCGCGTCCACGGCCGCCTGGATCTTGGCGGTCGAGTCCGCGGCCCCGGTCGGGTCGGCGCCGAAGTCGGAGACGACGTCGAGTGCGCCCGACGGCTTGGCGGTCGGCGCGGCCACCTGCTCGAAGTCCGCCAGGTCGATGGTGAACGACGGTGACGCGGAGGTGGAGGAGACCTGCAGCCGGACCTTCGTACCGGCGGCGAGGGTCGACCCGAACATGGTCCGGGCCTCGTCGTAGAAGTGGTGCGGATTGGTGTCGCCCGGGTTGTTGTTGAAGGGGTAACCGCCGTAGTACCAGCCGTACTTCGAGGTGACCGGCACCGCCTTCGGCGATGCGCCGTTCACCAGCACGTCGATCGAGGCGTCCCGGCCCGATCCCGCGGCGTTGTCCGGCAGCGAGTACCGGAAGGACATCGCGTTGGCCGGTGCGGTGAGCGTGAACTCCACGTACTCGCCGACGGCGTCCAGTGTCACGGCCTGCCGGCCCGAGGCCTCGGACGGCAGCGTGCCGTACAGCCGGTTCGGGCCGATCAGCGTGCCGTTGGTGGCCGCGTACTCGGCTTCCTGCTCCTTGAACGGAACGGTCGCACCGCGGCCGGGAACCGCCACGGGGGAGGGGGCGGGTACCCCTGCCGCCTGGGCGGCCGGGGCGCTGGACATGACCACGGCGGCAGCGGTGCCGAACGCGGCGAGTGCCAGCGAGAGGGAGGCGGATATGGAGCGTCTGAGCAGCTTGCGTCTGGGAGGTGGGGTCACGTATCAGTCGTCCTTGCGGCTCGTGGGGGCTCTTCGGACGCCCCACAGGCTAGGAGCAGTACCGCAAGGAAGTCCATGCTGCTGCGCAAGATTTCGCTTGAGTTACTCAAATCTGTGACTCAAGCATGCGAAGAATGCGGGATCTGAGGTGCCTGATGGCTCGGCGAGGGGTAAGTCCTGTCCGTGGCGGCCTCGGGTGGCGTGCAAAATATTTGCATTCGTGCGTAAAAAACGACTGGCACTGGAGGGTGAGGGCCGGCGGTCGTGGCGGAAACCATGGGGCACGGCAATCACCCGAACGGGGGACCTCGATGTTCCCCGGACCTGACTAGCATTTCCCTCCCGCAGGCGCTGATGGGCGTACAGCGGGGCGGGGGAGTCGGTCCATGCAGGTACCGGAGTCGGTGGTCTACGCGATGGTGCTGGCGCTCGTGGTCCTGTCGCCCCTCATCGGCTTCGGCCGGGCCAAGTGGCTGACCGTGGCGTGCCTGATGAACATCGGTGAGTACCGGGTGTTCGTGGCGAGTGATCCGTCACGATGGCGGTGGCCGTCACCGCGTTGCTCGGAGCGCTCCTGCTGCTCGCGGAGATGACCGCTCCGAGGCGGGTGTCGGGGGCCTTGTGGCTGGTCGGCGGCGTGCTGGTCGCGGCGGCCTTCTCCCGGCAGTCGGACATCGCCGCGGGGATCGTGCACGCGAGGCCCTGGGTAGCGATCTCGACGGTGGTGGCCGCGGCCGTGCTGGCGGTCCGGGCGCGGCGGGCGAGACTGATCGCGCACGATCCGTCCGAGGGGCTGCGGGGCATTGATGGGACAGTCCCCGTTCACCCTGCTCCAGGTCCTACGCCACCTCGTATCCGCAGGCCCCCGAGATCTACCTTGAGTCGGCGTGGCTGATGAAGCCGGACGGCAGCTTCGTCCGGCCCGTCCGGGACAGCGCCGGGATCCACATCAGGGCGGCGGACACCGATGTGCTGGAACCCCTCTCCCCGCCTGCCACCGCGCCGCCCGCCACCCCTCCGCCGGCCGTCCCGGCCGCCCGGACCGGGCCTGCCGTGCGCCCCGGGCCCGACCGGCCCGCTCACCCGTCCCGATGGGCCTCGTCGAGATCCTGGAGCCGCCCGAGCTGCTCGTACCGCATCCTCACGGCCCGGATGAGGGTGCAGACATGGACGAGGTGGGAGCCGTGTCCCACGCTCTGGCGGGTGGCGGTACGGAAGTCGTCCACGGCCAGGTCCAGGACCGCCAGATCGTACGATACGGCGTAGCTCGGCAGCCGCTCCTCGGTGGAAGCCGCGTGTTCGTTCGCCGACAACGGGTCGTTCTCCGGGTTGGCGCGTTGCTCCGCCGTGATCAGCTGGAGGCGTGCGAAGCCCACGAGGCCGGCCACCATCGCCGAGACGTAGGTCGACGGCCCGTACCAGGCGGGGGTGGAGCCGGGGAAGAACCAGACGCCCTTCTCCACCATCTGCGACACGACGAATCCGAAGACGCCCCAGGGAGTGCGTCCGCCCATGACGCCGACGAACCGGTCACCGGCGCAGAGGAAGAACAGCATCGTCAATGTGCCGAGCACGCCGATCGCCAGTGGCCGGTCCGACATCCGCTGAATACCCCTCTTCCGGTCCCGCCGCGTCACGGGCGGTGCCTTCGCGCCGGCACCGTACCGCCGGGCCAGGCGTGAAAGTGGAGAGGTTTCCGTATGAGGGACGTGCCCGTGGCATGTATGAGTGATGTGCTCCCACGGCATAAGGAATGCCGGCCGAGTGCCCGGAACGGCAGACTGGCAACGGTGGCGATGGCGCCGGTGATGGAATCGAACGGAGAATATCTGCGACTGCCTTGGGTATGCGCCCTTCGACAAACAGCCCCCGCTAAGGGCTGCCCGGTCAATAGCCCTCGCTCAAGGCGTGCCGGGTCAATAGCACAGGCTTAGGGACCGTCCGGCGGATCGGGGACCGGACCGCTCGTTCATGTCATTCGGGGGCAGCCCGGGCAGCATGTGGACTGACCGGGCGCCTGTTCGGTGAACGTCTTCCCGGGACATGCGAGAGGGCCCGGATGCTGGGGAGCATCCGGGCCCTCTCGCATGACGTGCGTGAGCCGTTACGGCAGCTGCGCCGCCCTCGCCTCGCGCCGGTTGTCGCGGAAGGTGTTCACCCGGCGGGCGGTCGCGAACAGCGGGATGACCGCCCCCAGGACGACCTGGAGCGCACAGCCGGTCTGGAGCAGCAGCTGACCGCCCGGGGCGTCGAACGCCCATGCGGCCAGCAGCCCCATCGCGGCCACGATCCAGCCGAGCATCGCCACCGCGAGGACACCCCGCGGTTTGGGGTACTCGACCCGGCTGACCATCAGCCAGGCCACTCCGACGATCGCGAGCAGCGTCGGCACGAAGGGCAGCTCCAGGAGCACGATCGAGATGACCGTGAGCGCTCCGAAGGGGCTCGGCATGCCCTGGAACATGCCGTCCTTCAAGGTCACACAGGAGAATCTCGCAAGCCTGAGCACCACCGCCAGCAGCACGACGATCGCCGCGAGGGCCGAGACCCGCTGGTGTGCGTCGTCCGCGACCATGCCGTAGACGAGGACGAAGTACGCCGGGGCGAGCCCGAAGCTGACGAGGTCCGAGAGGTTGTCCAGCTCGGCACCCATCGGCGAGGAGCGCAGCTTGCGGGCCACGAGTCCGTCGAACAGGTCGAAGATCGCGGCCATGAGCATCAGGATGACAGCGGTGGCCGCGGAGTGCCGGGCCATGCCGCTCTCGTCGCTGCCCGTGAGGTGCGGGATGAGGATGCCCGTGGTGGTGAAGTACACCGCCATGAAACCGCACGTGGCGTTACCGAGAGTGAGGGTGTCCGCTATCGACAGCCGCATCGAGAGCGGCATGTCCTCGGTGTCGTCCTCGGCATCCGCCTCGGGCACCCAGCCCGCCTGTGTCTCGGGATCAATCACGGTCAATTCGAGTCACCCCCGCGGTGGTGGCCTGGCCGACCTCGACCGCGACATCGATACCTTCCGGAAGGTAGATGTCGACTCGGGAGCCGAACCGGATCAGGCCGATCCGCTCGCCCTGGTCCACCTTCGTGCCCTGCGGGACGTACGGGACGATACGACGGGCGACTGCACCCGCGATCTGCACCATCTCGATGTCACCGAGCTCGGTGTCGAAGTGCCAGACAACGCGCTCGTTGTTCTCGCTCTCCTTGTTGAACGCCGGAACGAAGCCACCGGGGATGTGCTCGACCGATGTCACCGTACCGGCCAGTGGCGCGCGGTTGACGTGGACGTTCAGCGGGCTCATGAAGATCGCGACGCGGGTGCGCCCGTCCTTCCACGGCATGATGCTCTGCACCACGCCGTCGGCCGGTGAGATGACGCGGCCCTGGGTGATCTCGCGCTCGGGGTCGCGGAAGAACCACAGCATGCCCGCCGCGAGCGCGGTGGTGGGCACGGCCACGGCCGCCCAGCGTCCGGACCTGCGGGCCCGGGACAGGCTGAGTGCGGCGGTGGCGACGGTCGGGAGGAGCCACGGCGAAGCTCCGCGTGCAAGGCGGACCCCGCCGCGTGGTGCAGAGGTATGGCTGTCGGGCATGGATGACCTTCGTAGCGGATGATGCCGCGCTGGCAACGGGGGACGGCGGCTTTTCCGGCGATGTTATCGGTTGCTGACCGCAACTGGGCAAGCCAGCAGCCGAGTCGGACGTCTGGAAGGCACCGGGTGAGGATGACAGGGTGTGATCTTCTTCGCGGTTAAATCACCGCGAATGGGGCGATCAACCCTGGAACCGGTACTCCTCGAGGAGTCGGCGCCCGATGATCATTTTCTGGATCTCGGCGGTACCTTCGCCGATCAGCAGCATCGGGGCCTCCCGGTAGAGGCGCTCGATCTCGTACTCCTTGGAGAAGCCGTAACCGCCGTGGATCCGGAAGGCGTCCTCGACGACTTCCTTGCAGTACTCGGAGGCGAGGTACTTCGCCATCCCTGCCTCCAGGTCGTTTCGTTCCCCGGAGTCCTTTTTGCGCGCTGCATTTACCATCATCGCATGAGCGGCCTCTACCTTGGTGGCCATTTCGGCCAGCTTGAACTGGATCGCCTGGTGCTGGGCGATCGGTTTTCCGAAGGTATGGCGCTGCTGTGCGTAGGAAACGCCCAGCTCGAATGCACGCTGCGCGACGCCGCAGCCACGGGCAGCGACATTTACCCGGCCGACCTCCACTCCGTCCATCATTTGGTAAAACCCCCGGCCGGTGGCGCCGCCGAGTACGCGATTGGCCGGAATGTGTAGCCCGTCCATGATGAGTTCGGTCGTGTCGACGCCCTTGTAACCCATCTTGTCGATCTTCCCGGGGATCGTGAGGCCGGGCCGGACCTCGCCGAATCCGGGCTCCTTCTCCACCAGGAACGTCGTCATCGACTTGTGCGGCGGCGTGCCCTCGGGGTGGCCCTCGTCACTCCGGCACAGAACGGCGACGAGATTGGACGTACCGCCGTTCGTCAGCCACATCTTCTGGCCGTTCAGGACGTACTCGTCGCCCTCCCGCACGCCCTTGGAGGTGATCGCCGCGACGTCGGAGCCCAGGGCCGGCTCGGACATCGAGAAGGCGCCGCGCACCTCGCCCAGCGCCATCCGGGGCAGGAACGTGTCCTTCTGCTCCTGCGTGCCGTGCTGCTTGAGCATGTAGGCCACGATGAAGTGCGTGTTGATGATCCCGGACACGCTCATCCAGCCGCGGGCGATCTCCTCCACGCACAGGGCGTACGTGAGCAGGGACTCACCCAGCCCGCCGTATTCCTCGGGAATCATCAGCCCGAAAAGTCCGAGTTCCTTGAGACCCTCGACGATTTCGGTCGGGTACTCGTCGCGGTGCTCCAGCTGCGTCGCGACCGGAATGATCTCCTTGTCGACGAAATCGCGGACCGTGGAGAGAATTTCCTGCTGGACATCGTTGAGGCCGGCGGTCTGGGCGAGTCGGGCCATGGCTACTTCTCCACGTTCTTCTGCGAAGGCTGCTTCGGCTCCGGGCGGCCGGGCTGTTCTCCGCCCCGCTCCTTGATGTACGTCTCCGTGGGGACCATCACCTTGCGACGGAATACGCAGACCACTGTGCCGTCCTGCTTGTATCCCCTGGTCTCCACATAAACGATTCCGCGGTCGCTCCTGGACTTCGACGGAGTCTTGTCCAGGACCGTCGTCTCGCCGTAGAGAGTGTCGCCGTGGAACGTCGGTGCGACATGCTTCAGCGACTCGACCTCCAGGTTGGCGATCGCCTTTCCGGAGACGTCCGGCACCGACATGCCGAGCAGCAGGGAGTAGATGTAGTTGCCGACGACAACGTTCTTTCCGAAATCGGTCGTCTTCTCCGCGTAGTTGCCGTCCATGTGCAGCGGGTGATGATTCATGGTCAACAGACAGAAGAGGTGGTCGTCGTATTCGGTGACGGTCTTTCCGGGCCAGTGCTTGTAGACGGCACCGATCTCGAATTCCTCGTATGTGCGTCCGAACTGCATTTCAGGCCTCCGGAGCTTCGAACCTGGAGGTGCGTTCCATGCCCGCCGCGCGGCCCTTGCCCGCGATGACCAGGGCCATCTTGCGGCTGGCCTCGTCGATCATCTCGTCGCCGAGCATCGCCGAGCCCTTCTTGCCGCCCTCCTCGGAGGTGCACCAGTCGTAGGCGTCGAGGATCAGCTCGGCGTGGTCGTAGTCCTCCTGCGAGGGCGAGAACACCTCGTTCGCCGCGTCGACCTGGCCGGGGTGCAGCACCCACTTGCCGTCGAAGCCGAGGGCCGCCGCACGGCCCGCCACCTCGCGGTACGCGTCCACGTCGCGGATCTGCAGGAACGGACCGTCGATCGCCTGGAGGTCGTGGGTGCGGGCCGCCATCAGAATGCGCATCAGGATGTAGTGGTACGCGTCCGCGCCGTACCCGGGCGGCTGCTGGCCGACGACCAGGGTCTTCATGTTGATCGACGCCATGAAGTCGGCGGGGCCGAAGATCAGGGTCTCCAGACGGGGCGAGGCGGCGGCGATGTCGTCGATGTTCACCAGGCCCTTGGCGTTCTCGATCTGCGCCTCGATGCCGATCCTCCCGACCTCGAAGCCCATCGTCTTCTCGATCTGGGTGAGCAGCAGGTCCAGGGCGACGACCTGCTGGGCGTCCTGGACCTTGGGCAGCATGATGCAGTCGAGATTGGGACCCGCGCCCTCGACGACCGTGATGACGTCGCGGTACGTCCAGTGCGTCGTCCAGTCGTTGACCCGCACGACCCGGGTCTTGCCCGTCCAGTCGCCCTTGTTCAGCGCGTCGACGATGTGGTGCCGGGCGCCCTCCTTGGCGAGCGGCGCGCAGGCGTCCTCCAGGTCCAGGAAGACCTGATCGGCCGGGAGGCCCTGGGCCTTCTCCAGGAAGCGGGGGTTCGAGCCGGGCACGGCCAGACAGGAACGACGGGGACGCAGCCGGTTCGAGGGGTGCGCGGCGGAGCCGCCCGGGTTCGGGGTGGTGGCGGGCGACGGGTCGGGCGTGGTCATGCGGGGACCTCCAGAGGGTCGAGCTCGTTCGCTTTCCGGATCTCGTCGACGATACGGCCGATGATCTCCGTGATGCCGAAGTCCTTCGGGGTGAATACGGCGGCGACACCGGCCTTGATCAGCGCCTCGGCGTCGGCGGGGGGAATGATCCCGCCGACGATCACCGGGATGTCGTCCGCGCCGGTCCGGCGGAGCCGGGTCAGCACGTCGGGCACCAGCTCGGCGTGCGAGCCGGACAGGATCGACAGGCCGACGCAGTGCACGTCCTCGGCGACGGCGGCCGAGACGATCTGTTCGGGCGTGAGGCGGATGCCCTGGTAGACGACCTCGAAACCGGCGTCCCGCGCGCGTACCGCGATCTGCTCGGCGCCGTTGGAGTGCCCGTCCAGGCCGGGCTTGCCGACGAGCAGCCGCAGCCGGCCCGCGCCCAGGTCCGCGGCGGTCCGGGCGACCTTCTCGCGTACCAGGGCCAGCGGGGTGCCCTCCTCGGCCGTCACCGCGACCGGGGCGGACGACACTCCGGTCGGTGCGCGGAACTCGCCGAAGACATCGCGCAGTGCCCAGGACCACTCGCCCGTGGTGACGCCCGCGCGGGCGCACTCGACGGTGGCCTCCATCATGTTCTCGGTCCCCGCGGCGGCCTTCTTCAGGACGGCCAGCGCCTCGGTGGCGCGGGCCTCGTCGCGGTTGTCGCGCCACTCGTGGAGCGCGGCGACGACCTTGGCCTCGATCGAAGGGTCGACCGTCATGATCGCGGCGTCCAGGTCGGCGGTGAGCGGATTGGGCTCGGTGCTCTCGTAGATGTTGACGCCGACGATCTTCTCGTCGCCGCCCTCGATCCGGGCCCGCCGGGCGGCGTGCGAGGAGACCAGCTCGGACTTGAGGTAGCCGGATTCAACGGCCGCCATGGCGCCGCCCATCCGCTGGATCCGGTCGATCTCCGCGAGCGAGTCGCTGACCAGCTCGTCCACCTTGGCCTCGATGACATGGGACCCGGCGAAGATGTCCTCGTACTCCAGCAGGTCGCTCTCGTGGGCGAGCACCTGCTGGATGCGGAGCGACCACTGCTGGTCCCAGGGGCGCGGCAGCCCCAGCGCCTCGTTCCAGGCGGGCAGCTGCACCGCGCGGGCGCGGGCGTCCTTGGAGAGGGTGACGGCCAGCATCTCCAGCACGATCCGCTGGACGTTGTTCTCCGGCTGGGCCTCGGTCAGGCCGAGCGAGTTGACCTGGACGCCGTAGCGGAAGCGGCGCTGCTTGGTATCGGTGATGCCGTAGCGCTCCCGGGTGATCCGGTCCCAGATGCGGCCGAAGGCGCGCATCTTGCACATCTCCTCGATGAACCGGACGCCCGCGTTCACGAAGAAGGAGATCCGGGCGACCACGGCGCCGAACTTCTCCTCGGGCACCTGCCCGGAGTCGCGCACCGCGTCGAGGACCGCGATGGCCGTCGACATGGCGTACGCGATCTCCTGGACCGGGGTGGCCCCCGCCTCCTGGAGGTGATAGCTGCAGATGTTGATCGGGTTCCACTTGGGGATGCGGTTGACCGTGTACGTGATCATGTCGGTGGTCAGCCGCAGGGAGGGGCCGGGCGGGAAGACGTGCGTCCCGCGCGAGAGGTACTCCTTGACGATGTCGTTCTGCGTAGTGCCCTGGAGCTTGTCCGCGTCCGCTCCCTGCTCCTCCGCGACCACCTGGTAGAGCGCCAGCAGCCACATCGCGGTGGCGTTGATCGTCATCGAGGTGTTCATCTGCTCCAGCGGGATGTCCTGGAACAGCCGGCGCATGTCGCCGAGGTGCGAGACGGGCACGCCGACCCGGCCGACCTCGCCGCGGGCGAGGATGTGGTCGGGGTCGTACCCCGTCTGGGTCGGCAGGTCGAAGGCGACCGACAGGCCCGTCTGGCCCTTGGCGAGGTTGCGCCGGTAGAGCTCGTTGGACGCCTCGGCGGTCGAGTGGCCCGCGTACGTCCGCATGAGCCAGGGGCGGTCCTTCTGGCGGCCCGTCATGTCAGACACTCCGGAAGCGGTTGATGGCGTCGATGTGCTGCTCGCGCAGCTCCTCGTCGCGCACGCCCAGCCCCTCGCGCGGTGCCAGCGCCAGGACGCCGACCTTGCCCTGGTGGAGGTTGCGGTGCACGTCGTACGCGGCCTGGCCGGTGTCCTCCAGGGAGTAGACCTTCGACAGCGTCGGGTGGATCTTCCCCTTGGCGACCAGGCGGTTGGCCTCCCACGCCTCGCGGTAGTTGGCGAAGTGCGAGCCCACGATCTTCTTCAGCGACATCCACAGGTAGCGGTTGTCGTACTCGTGGGTGTAGCCGGAGGTCGAGGCGCAGGTGACGATCGTGCCGCCCTTGCGGGTCACGTACACACTCGCGCCGAACGTCTCGCGGCCCGGGTGCTCGAAGACGATGTCGACGTCCTCGCCGCCGGTCAGTTCACGGATGCGCTTGCCGAACCGCTTCCACTCGCGCGGGTCCTGGTTGTGCTCGTCCTTCCAGAACTTGTAGCCCTCGGCGTTGCGGTCGATGATCGCCCCGGCGCCCATCTTCCGGCAGAGCTCGGCCTTCTGGTCGCTGGAGACGACGCAGACGGGGTTGGCGCCGCCGGCCAGCGCGAACTGCGTCGCGTAGGAGCCCAGCCCGCCGCTCGCGCCCCAGATCAGCACGTTGTCGCCCTGCTTCATGCCCGCGCCGTTGCGCGAGACGAGCTGGCGGTACGCGGTGGAGTTGACCAGCCCGGGGGCCGCGGCCTCCTCCCAGCTGAGGTGGTCCGGCTTCGGCATCAGCTGGTTCGACTTCACCAGGGCGACCTCGGCCAGCCCGCCGAAGTTGGTCTCGAAGCCCCAGATGCGCTGCTCGGGGTCGAGCATCGTGTCGTTGTGGCCGTCCGAGGACTCCAGTTCGACCGACAGGCAGTGCGCGACGACCTCGTCACCGGGCTTCCAGGCGTTGACGCCGGGGCCGGTGCGCAGGACGACGCCCGCCAGGTCGGAGCCGATGACGTGGTACGGCAGGTCGTGGCGCCGGGTGAGCTCGCTGAGCTTTCCGTAGCGCTCCAGGAAGCCGAAGGTGGCCATCGGCTCGAAGATCGAGGTCCAGACGGAGTTGTAGTTCACCGAGCTGGCCATGACGGCGACCAGCGCCTCGCCGGGGCCGAGCTCGGGCACCGGCACCTCGTCGAGGTGCAGCGACTTACGGGGGTCCTTGTCACGGGTGTCGAGCCCGGCGAACATCTCCGTCTCGTCCTTGTGCACGGTCACCGCGCGGTACGACTCGGGGACGGGCAGCGCCGCGAAGTCCGCGGCCGTGCTGTCCTGCGATTGGATCGCGTCCAGGATTTCCTTCACGGTGTGCCTCCGATGGAGCTGCGTTTGAGGGAACGCTTGAGGGTCCTGCGAAGCAGGGGAGCGGTGGTGCGTGGAGGTGTGCCGTCGGTTCGGCTGGTGATGCTTCGGCTGCTTGCTCTGTGGAGCGGAAGGGTTTGCCTGTGACGCAGGCGTCCGGGCACGCAGGCACCTGGCTTGCGGGGACAGCCGGCGTACGTGAGGTCTCAGCACGCCGGCCGCCCGGACGACTTCAACGTATGGCACTCTGTGACAGCTGACAAGGCACTCGGTGCCAGTAATTTCCCTCAATTGTCATCCGGGTGCCACGCATGAGCAACACGAGGGGCGTTTTGGTGCGTTGTGCCCCGACGCGGAGGCGGCAGGTGCCGAGGCGGCGAGTGGGGAGGGTCAAGACGTGGGGCGGTAGACGTACGGGGTCGTCGTGCCCAGGGCCGTGAATCCGAGCCGTTGCAGAATCGGGCGGCTCTGCTCGGTCGCGTCGACCTGGAGGTACCGGAATCCGCGCTCCGCGGCGATCCCGGCCCGGAAGGCGATCAGCGCCCGGTAGACGCCCCTGCCGCGCCACGCCTCCACCGTGCCGCCGCCCCACAGCCCGGCGAAGCCGGTGCCTGGGTACAGCTCCATCCGGGCCGAGCTCACCGGCTCCTCGCCCGCCATGGCCAGCACCCCCACGAAGTGGTCCGGGTCCTCCTCCAGCCGGGCCAGCACCTGGTGCCGCAGCCGGGTCCAGTCCGAGCCGAAGGCCTGCTCATGGGCCAGGGCCATCAGCTCCACATCGGCCTCGTCCCGCACGGTGCGCAGCCGGACGCCGTCGGGGAGCACGACCTCGGTGGGAAGGTCCGGGACCGGCGCGACCAGCAGGGTCTCCGGGTCCTCCGCCTCGAAACCGGCCGCCAGCAGCCTGGCCCCGAGATCGGCCGGGCGGTCGTGCGCGTACAGCTTCCACTCGAACTCGTCGTACCCGCGCTCCACGCAGTGGGCCACCTGCGCGGCGATCGCCGCGTCGGCCCGTGCGGCGTCCAGGTCCGGGGACGACCAGACGACCCCGTTCCAGTCATGGGCCGCGCCGGACTGCCGTACGACGTCGCCGGTGCGCTCGACGCGGACGCCGGGGCCGTCGGGGCGGGCGTGCTCGCGCATCTCCCGGTCGAAGACGGCCAGCAGGGATGCGGGGTCGTGCGGAGGGGTTTCGTTCATCCGCTCACCACAGCAGCAGGGCAGGGCGACGGCAACCGGATTCCGCACCGGGTGCGCGCGGGCGTACGGGCCGCTCAGCGCTCCTTGAGCGCCTGCTGGATCGTGCGCATCACTTCGTCCAGCGGCGCGTCCGTGCGCGCCACGGCGACCAGGACCTCGCCCTCGGCGCTCACCGAGGCGGCCGGCGCCTTCGCCGGCTCGCTCCCGGCGGTCCTGCCCGCACCGATCCCGGTGCCGAAGGTGTCGCGGACGATGGCGAACGCGTGGTCCAGCTGCGCCTCCACATCGCCCTGGCCGTCCACCCGCAGCCACCGGCGCAGCACATGGTTGTGCGCGGTGACCACGGCGGACGCCGCCACCTCCGCCAGCAGCGGGTCGTCGTTGCCGACATGGTGGTCGCGCTCGTCGAAGTGGCCCAGCAGATAGCGCGTGAACAGCCGCTCGTAGCGGGCCACCGAGGCGATCTCGGCCTCCCGCAGGGTGGGCACCTCGCGGGTCAGCTTGTAGCGGGCCACGGAGACCGCGGGCTTCGCCGCGTACATCTTCATGACTTCCTTGATGCCCCGGCAGACCGTGTCGAGCGGGTGCTCGTGCGCCGGAGCGGCGTTCAGGACCGCCTCGGCGCGTACGAGGGTGTCGTCGTGGTCCGGGAAGATGGCCTCTTCCTTGGAACGGAAGTGCCGGAAGAAGGTCCGCCGGGCGACGCCCGCGGCGCCCGCGATCTCGTCGACCGTCGTCGCCTCGTACCCCTTCGTGGCGAAGAGCTCCATCGCCGCGGCGGCCAGTTCACGGCGCATTTTGAGCCGTTGGGCGGCGGCACGCGTGCCCGCGGCACTTTCCGGGGCGTCGGGCGCGGCGGACACACGGGGGGACCTGGCGGGCTGGGACATGGTGTGAACGTACTGCATCGGTGCTGGGGAGCGCTCCTGCGGGGGCGGGCCGCCCGGAGGACCGAGCAGCCCGCCCCAACCGGCTCCCGGCCCGGAGGACCGGGCCCCCTCAGCGGCGGGCATACTCGCGGAAGCCGCGCCCCGTCTTGCGGCCGAGGCAGCCGGCCGCCACCAGATGCTCCAGCAGCGGCGCCGGGGCGAGACCCGGGTCGCGGAACTCGCTGTGCAGCACCTTCTCGATGGCGAGTGAGACATCGAGGCCGACGACGTCCAGGAGCTCGAAGGGCCCCATCGGGTAGCCGCCGCCCAGCTTCATCGCGGCGTCGATGTCGTCGAGGGTCGCGTAGTGCTCCTCGACCATCTTGATCGCGTTGTTGAGGTACGGGAACAGCAGCGCGTTCACGATGAACCCGGCCCGGTCCCCGCAGTCCACCGGGTGCTTGCGCACCTTCACACAGACCTCGCGGACCGTGGCGTGCACCTCGTCGGCGGTCAGGACCGTGCGGACCACCTCGACCAGCTTCATGGCGGGCGCCGGGTTGAAGAAGTGCATCCCGATGACGTCCTCCGGCCGGGCGGTGGCACGGGCGACCGACACCACCGGCAGCGAGGACGTGGTGGTGGCGAGCACCGCGCCCGGCCTGCACACCTTGTCCAGGGTGGCGAACAGCTGCTGCTTGACCAGCAGGTCCTCGGCCACGGCCTCGACGGCGAGGTCGACCTCGGCGAAGGAGTCCAGCGAACCGGCCGCGGTGATCCGGGCCAGGGTCTCGTCCCGGTCCCCGGCCGTCAGCCGCCCCTTGGTGACCGAACGTTCCAGCGACTTCGCGATCCGGCCCCTGGCGGTCTCCGCCTTCTCCTGGCTGCGCGCGGCGAGCACCACGTCGTACCCGGCCTTCGCGAAGACCTCGGCGATCCCCGAAGCCATCGTCCCGGAGCCCGCGACCCCCACCGAGCGCACGGTGCGCCCGGTCCCCGCCGCGCTGTCCCGCGCGGGCGTCAGCGCGTCCGGGACCACGTCCTGGCTGCCCGGCCCCGCGTAGGTGTAGAAGCCGCGGCCCGTCTTGCGGCCGGTCAGCCCGGCCTCGCTGAGCTGGCCGAGGATCGGCGCGGGGGCGTGCAGCCGGTCGTGCGAGGCGCAGTACATCGCCTCCAGGACGGTACGGGCGGTGTCGATGCCGATGAGGTCCAGCAGGGCGAGCGGGCCCATCGGCAGACCGCAGCCCAGCCTCATCGCCGCGTCGATGTCCTCGCGGGAGGCGTAGTTCGCCTCGTACATCGCCGCGGCCTGGTTGAGGTAGCCGAACAGCAGCCCGTCGGCCACGAACCCCGGCCGGTCCCCGACCGCGACCGGCTCCTTGCCCAGCAGGCGGGCGAGCTCCGTGACCGCCGCGACGGCAGGCGGCGCGGTGAGCACGGACGAGACCACTTCGACCAGCTTCATCACGGGCGCCGGGTTGAAGAAGTGCAGGCCGAGCACCCGCTCCGGGTGCCGGGACTCGGCGGCGAGCCGGGTCACCGACAGGGCGTTGGTGCCCGTCGCGAGGATCGCGGTGGGGGAGACGACCGCGTCGAGATCCCGGAAGACCTGCTGCTTGATCTCGTACGTCTCGGGCACGACCTCGATGACCAGCTCCGCGTCCGCGGCGGCCTGGAGGTCGGAGAAGGTACGGAACCGGGCGAGGACGTCGCGCCGCTCCTCCTCGGTGATCCGCTCGCGCCGCACGGCGCGTGCGGTGGACGCCTCCAGGCTGGCGACCGCCTGGCGGGCGGCCGCGTCATTGATGTCGATTCCGATGACCTCGCGGCCGGATCGGGCGAGGACCTCGGCGATGCCGGTGCCCATCGTGCCGAGGCCGACGACGGCGATGATGCTGAGCGGGGTGTCCATCACGGGACTCCAGGGATGAGTGACGACTGAGGGACGCACGGCGCGCGGCCGATGAGAGGGGCCGAGGGTGCGCGGCGTACGGGAGTTGTCTGTCGTGGTGCTCACGTCCGGGCGTACGGGGTACGCCGGGACCGGGAAGGAGCGGCGGACTCTGTCCCGGAGTCACGCCTCGCACAGCTGCCGAACCGACATTCACTCCGGGTGGCTGCGTCACCAGGCCACCGGAGCCGGCGGGGGAGTGTCCCGCTCACATGAGGTTAACCGGCGAGTAACGAGCGCGCCAGCCCCGGGTTGTTGTGCGCCCCCTCACATTCACCACCCTCCTCGGCACGCTGCGTGTTCACCGATACGCTGACGGTCATGGACGAGGAGCTGCGGTCGCTGACCCACCGGCTGGCCGACGAGGCGGGGGAGTCGGCGGCCTACCGCCGGCTCCTGGTCACCGATGACGACGAGGAGCTGGCGCAGGTCCTCATCGAGCGCGAACGCCCGCTGTGGGCCCGCGAGATCGCGGCGTTCCGGCTGGGCTGCGGCGGGGACCGGCGGGCCTTCGAGACCCTGGTGCTGCTGCTCAACCACCGCGACGCGGAGCGCTGCGCCGGCGCCGCCCACGCCCTGGCCCGCCTCGGTGACCCGCGCACCCCGCGCGCCGCAGCCGCACTCGCCACCAACTCCCTGCGCACCGCCTACGCGCTGTACCCGGTCCGGCTGCTCAGCGAACTGCGCGCCCCGGAGTCCGTACCGGCCCTGGTGAGCACCCTGCGCAGGCTGCTCGGGCCGGACGAACCGCACTGGCGGGTGGCGCTGGCCTGCGTCGAGGGGCTGGGGCGGCTCGGCGACGCACGGGCCCGCCCGGTGCTGGAGGCGGCCCTGCCGCACCCGCGACTGGGCGGCGCGGCGGGGGAGGCGCTCGGCAGGCTGCCGGCGTTCTGAGGGGCGCGGCGGTGTGCGGTCAGCGCCCCTCAGAGCACGCCGAGCGAGCGCACGTAACGCACCTCGGGGACCGGTACACCATCCACCTCGAAGGGCTCCTCGGCGCCGTCCGGGCGGAAGCCCGCGCGTGCGTAGAAGCGGCGGGCCGACGCGTTCTCCCTGAGCACCCAGAGCACGAGCTCCGGGTGACCGGCCGCGGTGGCGCGCGCCAGTACCTCGGACATCAGGGCCCGGCCCGCCCCCGTCCCCGTCCGCTCCGGCAGCACGTAGAGCGCGTACAGCTCACTGCGTGCGAGCCGTCTGCCGTTCTCGCGATACGGCCCGTACGCCGCCCAGCCGACGACGCCGAGGCCCGCCCGCTCCGCCACCACGTTGACGACCTCGTTGCCCTCGGCGAGGAACCCGCGGCGCCGCTCCGCGTCCTCGGCGATGCTCATCGCGTCCAGATGGGCCTGCGGCATCAGCCCCGCGTAGGCGCTCTGCCAGCCGCGCACCCGGACCGTCGCCACGGCCTCGCAGTCCTCGACGGTCATGTCCCGGATCAGCAGTTCGGGGGCGTGCGCCGGAGTGGGATGTGTGGTCACACGCCCATCCTCGCGCACGCCCCCGGTAGGGAACGCGACTTCCGGCCCCGTCAGCCCCGGAAGCCGAGCACTCCGTGCAGCGCGCTGCCCCGGCCCTCCGCGCCCGTACGGGGCGCCGCCTTCGCGGCCTTGCCGGTCGCGGGCTTCGGGTCGGGCGTCTTCGCGCAGACCGCGTCCACGTCGCCGCTCCTGCCGCGCGGGACGGTGCCCTTGGCGAGATAGTCCGCCAGGTACTTGTCCAGGCAGTCGTTGCCGCTCAGTGTGACGCCGTGGTTGCCGCCGCCCTGCTCGACGACCAGGCTGGAACCGCGGAGCTTGCGGTGCAGGGTGACTCCGCCCTCGTACGGTGTGGCCGCGTCTTCCGTGGCCTGGAAGAGCAGCGCGGGCGGCAGGTCGTGGTTGGAGACCCGGACCGGATTCAGCGGCTCCACCGGCCAGTCGGCGCACGGCGCGTTGTACCAGGTGTTGCTCCAGGCCATGAAGGGCGCCTTGGTGTGCACCCTCCAGGCGTCGTTGCGCCAGACGTTCCAGTCGCGCGGCCACTGGGCGTCCCGGCACTGAACGGCCGTGTAGACCGAGTACCCGTTGTCGCCTTCGGCGTCGACCGCGCCGAACCGCTCGTACGCCTTGACCAGCGTCTTCTCGTCCTTGTGGTTCACGTAACCGGCGAACGCCTCGGCCAGCACGGGCCAGTAGCCGTTGTAGTAGCCGCCCGGCAGGAACGTGTCGTCCAGCTCGCTCGCGCCGACCTTCTTGCCCGCGGGATGCTTCTTGACCGCGTCCCGCATCCGGTACCAGGCCGCCTCGACCTTCGCCGGGTCGCTGCCCAGCCCGTACGTGCTGTGGTACTTCGCCACCCAGGCCATGAACGCCTTGTGGCGGGTGTCGAACGCGTAGTCCTGGCTGAGGTTGTCGTCGTACCAGACGCCGGTCGGGTCGACGTTCGAGTCGAGGACGAGGCGCCGGACGCGGTCCGGGAAGAGCTTCGCGTACACCGAGCCCAGGTAGGTGCCGTAGGAGTACCCGAGGTAGTTGAGCTTCGCCGCGCCGGTCGCCCGGCGGATCACGTCGAGGTCCTTGGCCGCGCTGACCGTGTCCATGTACGGCAGCAGGTCCGGGTACTTCTTGCCGCAGGCGGCCGCGAAGGACCGGGCGCGGTCCCGGTTGGCCTGCTCGTCCCGCAGGGTGCGCGGCACCGAGTCGGGCCGTACCGGATCGGAGTACTTCGGCACGCAGTCCAGGGCCGGCCGGCTCTTGCCCACGCCGCGCGGGTCGAAGCCGATCACGTCGTACTGGGCGGCCACCGCCTTCGGCAGCGAGGCGGCGACGAAACCGGCCATCGACAGTCCGCTGCCACCGGGGCCGCCCGGATTGACCAGCAGCGGGCCCTGGAAGGTCTTCGAGGTGTGCGGGACCCGGGTCAGGGCGAGGGTGATCTTCCGGCCGGACGGGTCGTCATGGTCGAGCGGGGCACTCACCGACGAGCACTGGAGCGTCGGGGACGACTTGGTGGCGCAGTCGGCCCACTTGAGCGATACGGCGCGCTGCGCACCGGTGTCGGCGGTCGCCGGGGACGGCACGGCGGTCACCAGACCGGCGACCGTCGCCCCGACGGCGAACAGAATTCCTGAACGTTTCGTCATATGGCCTCCCGTGGTGGGGGGAACACGGCTGCGCGTGACGGCAGCCCCCGCCGGATGCTCCCCGCATCGGAGCCGTAAGGACCTGTTCCGGTGAGAGATGACCCGTTTGCCGCTGCCCGGTGCCCGGTGCGCCGGATCGACGGCGGTCCGGTCAGAGCAGGGTCAGCTGGGTGGGCTCGGCGCCGTCGGGCGGGGGCTGCGGCTCGCCGCGCCCGGGGAGTGCGCGGGGGGTCCCGCGGCGCGAGGGCCCGATGCCGTACTCGGCAGCGAGCTCGTGCACGTGGCGGGTGACGCGGCGCTGGTACCACGTCGGCGCGTACGCCCCGTCCGCGTACAGGCGCTCGTACCGCCCCACCAGCTCGGGGTGGTGCCGGCCGAGCCACTCCATGAACCACTCCCGGGCGCCGGGGCGCAGATGGAGGACGAGCGGGGTCACCGAGGTCGCACCGGCGGCGGCGATCGCGCGGACCGTCGCCCGCAGTTGGTCCGGCCGGTCGCCGAGGAACGGGATGACGGGCGCCATCAGCACCCCGCAGCCGATGCCGTGCTCGCTGAGGGTGCGCACGACGTCCAGGCGGCGCTCGGGGGAGGGGGTGCCGGGCTCCACGGTGCGCCACAGCTCGGGGTCGACGAAGCCCACGGAGACCGAGACGCCGACCTCGGTGACCTCGGCCGCCTGCCGCAGCAGCTCCAGGTCGCGCAGGATCAGCGTGCCCTTCGTCAGGATGGAGAAGGGGTTCGCGTGGTCGCGCAGGGCCGCGAGGATGCCGGGCATCAGCCGGTAGCGGCCCTCGGCGCGCTGGTAACAGTCGACATTGGTCCCCATCGCGATGTGCGCGCCGTGCCAGCGGCCGGCGGCGAGCTCGCGGCGCACCAGCTCCGGGGCGTTGACCTTGACGACGATCTGCGAGTCGAAGCCCAGCCCGGTGTCGAGGTCCAGATAGCTGTGGGTCTTGCGGGCGAAGCAGTAGACGCAGGCGTGCGAGCAGCCGCGGTAGGGGTTCACGGTCCACTCGAACGGCATTCGGGACGCGCCCGGCACCCGGTTCACGATCGATCGGGCCCGGACTTCGTGGAAGGTGATGCCGCGGAACTCCGGGGTGTCGAAGGTGCGCGTCGTCACCGCGTCCGCGGCGAAGAGCGCGGCCTCTCCGCTCTTGGTGGTCTTGGCGCGGTTTTCGGCCAGATTGTCCCAGCGCATGGACGCCTCCTAGGTAGCACTGACCCGAGAATAGAACACTTGTTCCCTTGATCGTTTTCTCCCCTTCGTCCCCGGCCGGATTTTGAGCCGGGTGCCGGAGGTGGTTGGCTCAGCACACCCCGAACAACCGAGTGCTGGAGGAACAGCCATGGCGCAGGTCGAGGCCACGACAGAGCGGATCATCGCGGCGGACCCGGAAGCGGTGTTCGACGCGCTGGCCGACTACAAGGACGTCCGCGGCAAGGTGCTGCCCGGCCACTTCAGCGAGTACGAGGTGCGTGAGGGCGGCGACGGCGAGGGCACCCTCGTCCACTGGAAGCTCCAGGCCACCAGCAAGCGGGTGCGCGACTGCCTGCTGGAGGTCAGCGAGCCCACCGAGGGGCAGCTCGTGGAGAAGGACCGCAACTCCTCGATGGTCACGACCTGGACCGTCACCCCGGCCGGCGAGGGGAAGTCCAAGGCGGTCGTCTCGACCGTGTGGAACGGGGCCGGCGGCATCGGCGGATTCTTCGAGAGGACCTTCGCACCCAAGGGACTTGGCCGCATCTACGACGAGCTCCTGCAGAATCTCGCCACCGAGGTGGAGAAGTAACTCCCGGTCCCGCTTTCCGGCCTCACCGGTTCGGGTGATCTTTCCGTCCGGACGGTTGTGCGCCGTAGCGGCCCCCATCGGCGGCTAAGCCCTCCAAGTGCGCCGTCAGTGCCCCCCGCCGCGTTTGCCCTCCCTTGTATCGCAATGCGAGAAATGGGCGGCGCAGATGCGACGAGGGGAGCGGCACGTGGTGGGTGGGATCACTCTGGTGAAGGACGAGCCAGACGGTACGGGCGGCACCGGAACGGTGCGGACGTCCGAACCGCCCCCGCCGCCGACCGCGGCGGAACCAGCCGCTCCGTTCGTGCCCCCGGCACCCGAGACGGACCCCCGCCGCATCCGGCTGATCTTCATCGGGCTGATGCTCACGCTGCTGCTCGCGGCGCTCGACCAGATGATCGTCGCCACCGCGCTCCCGAAGATCGTCGGTGAGCTGCACGGCCTGGAGAAGATGTCCTGGGCGGTCACCGCCTATCTGCTCGCCTCCACCATCGGGCTCCCGGTCTACGGCAAGCTCGGCGACCTCTTCGGCCGCAAGGGCGTCTTCCAGTTCGCGATCGTCGTCTTCGTCATCGGCTCCGCGCTGGCCGGCTGGTCGCGCACCATGGACGAACTGATCGCCTTCCGTGCCCTCCAGGGCGTCGGCGGCGGCGGGCTGATGATCGGCGTCCAGGCGATCATCGCGGACGTCGTGCCGCCCCGGGAGCGCGGCCGGTTCATGGGGCTCATCGGCGCGGCCTTCGGACTCGCCTCCGTGGCGGGCCCGTTGCTCGGCGGCTTCTTCACCGACCACGCCTCCTGGCGCTGGTGCTTCTACATCAACATCCCGTTCGGCCTGGTCACCTTCGCCGTCATCACGGTCGTGCTGAAGCTCCCGAAGCCCACCGTCCGGCCGCGGCTCGACATCCTCGGCGCGCTGCTGCTGGCCGCCGCCTCCACCTGTCTGGTGCTGCTGACGAGCTGGGGCGGCACGGAGTACGCCTGGGGCTCGGGCACCATCCTGGGGCTGGCCGCCGGAGCCGCCGGAACGACTCTGCTGTTCGTCGTCGTCGAGCACCGCGCGCCCGAACCGATCATTCCGCTGCGGCTGTTCCGTGACTCGATCTTCAATGTCAGCGCACTCGTCGGCGCGGTCGTGGGAGTCGCCCTGTTCGGCGCCGCCAGCTACCTGCCGACCTTCCTCCAGATGGTCGACGGGGCCACCGCCACCGAGTCCGGGCTGCTGATGCTCCCGATGATGGGCGGCATCGTGGCCGCGTCCGTCGTCTCCGGCCAGCTGATCTCCCGCACCGGCAAGTACCGGGTCTACCCGATCGCCGGCAGCGCTCTCGCGGCGGTGGGCATGTGGCTGCTGTCCCGGCTCGAGACGGACACCCCGCGGCTGGAGTACAGCGTCTCGCAGGCGGTGCTCGGTCTCGGGATCGGGCTGATCATGCCGGTGCTGGTGCTCGCCGTGCAGAACTCCGTACGGCCCGCCGACCTCGGCACCGCCACCAGCGCCAACAACTACTTCCGGCAGATCGGCGGCAGCGTCGGCGCGGCCGTGTTCGGCACGCTCTTCGCCGGGCGGCTCGCCGACGCGCTCGCGGTGCGCCTGCCGTCCGGAGCGGATCTGCCCGACCCCGAGTCGATCACGCCGCAGCTGGTCCACGCCATGGACCCGGTGCTGCGTGACAGCTATATCCAGGCATACGCCGACGCGATGCCCCGGATCTTCCTCTACCTTGTGCCGGTCCTCGTGCTGGGCCTGTTCTTCGCCTTCTTCCTCAAGGAGAAACCGCTGGTGTCCCACCACAGCCCCGAAACCGCAGCCGAGCCCGCGACGATCCCCTCCGCCCGCACCGACCCGGGCACGCAGCCCGCCGGCCCCCTCTCGGGGGTGCCCGTCTGCGGCAGCGTCCAGCACCCCGACGGCACGAAGGTCCCGCGCGCCGCCCTCACCCTCATCGACGTCCAGGGACAGCAGGTCGGCAGGGGCGCCAGCGGTGACGAGGGACGGTACGCGCTCAGCGTCCCCGGCGCCGGTTCGTACGTCCTCATCGCCGCTGCCGGGGGCCACCAGCCGCAGGCGGTCAGCGTCACCGTGGGCGAGCGGCCCGTGGAACTCGACGTGGTGCTCGGCGGTGCGGGCCGGCTGGCGGGGACCGTGCTGACGGCGGACGGCGTTCCGGTGCGCGACGCGGCCGTCACCCTGACCGACGTACGCGGCGAGGTGGTCTCCTCCACCCGCAGCGGCCGCGAGGGCGGCTATGTGATCTCCGAACTGGTGGCGGGTGAGTACACCCTCGCGGCCAGCGCCCCCGCGTTCCGGCCCGCCGCACTGCCGGTCAGCGTGCAGGCGGCCCGCGAGACCCGGCAGGACATCGAACTGGCCGGCGGCGCCGTGCTCCGCGGCGTCGTACGCGCCAGCGGCGGGCGGCTCGTGGAGGACGCGAGGGTCACGCTCCTGGACGCGGCGGGCAATGTGGTCGACACCCTGACCACCGGGCCCGACGGGGCCTTCCGGTTCGTCGACCTGTCCACCGGCGAGTACACCGTGATCGCCGCCGGCTACCCGCCGGTGGCCACCGTCCTCCAGGTCGCGGGCGGCGGGCGCACCGAAAGGGACCTCCAGCTGGGACACGAGGACTGAACCCGCGACGGGTGGTGAAGGTAGTGCGCCCCCGAGTGCGCGGGGCGCACCACCTTCGGGGGCGATTCGGTCGATGACCGGCGAGCGTCCGTCGCGGCCCCGTACGGTGGAGCCTCGTACCGCAGAACTTTGCGGTGGGGAAGGAGCCTTCCACCCATGGACCTCGGTGTGCCGTCGCAGAGGACACCACAACCGCGAGACGCCGCGGCGGGCCGAGTGCCGCTCGCCGTGGTCGTCGTCGACGCGGACGGACTCGTGTCGCACTGGTCGACCGGGGCCAGAAGGCTCTTCGGAGTCGCCCGGGACGACGCGGTCGGCTGCCCGGCCGGTGAACTGCTCCCGGTCGCCGGGGCGTTACGGGACCACGGTGAACCGCCGCGAGGCGGGACGTACGCCGAGTACGGCCCCGAGCTCGACAGCTCCTTCAGCGGCACCGTCGCCTACCCGACGGCGGGCCGGGCCCGGGTGGACGAACCGGACCGCGGCCGGATCGAGGTCCTGTGGTGGGCCTATCCGCTCGTCGGCCCCGGCCCCGAGCGGCTGCTCGTGCTCGCCGCGGACTCCGCGCAGGTACGCGGCGCGGAGGCGGGGGACGGCCGGGGCGCCGAGACGATCGCACCCGGATTCGCCCTGCACACCGATTTCCCCGGCTACCGGGAGCTGTCCGGGCGGCTGCCCGAGATCCTGCCCAGCATGAGCGTCCACGAGGCCACTCGGATCGTCTCCCAGGTACTCGAACTCGGCTATCCCGTGCTGGAATTCAGTCGACACGATCGAATCCCGGTGACCCCCGACTGGGGAGTGCCGCAACGCGCCGGGCACCGGGAACCGCGAGACCCGCGGGACGTCACCGACGGCCGGCTCGCGCCCCGCGCGGCGCCCCGCCCCGAGCTGGACCTCGAATACGCGGCTGTCCGTGAACGGCTGGAATTCCTCAACGAGGTCAGCGGCCGGATCGGTTCCTCCCTCGACCTGGAGCGCACCATCCGCGAGGTCACCAGCGCCGCGGTGCCCCGCTTCACGGACTTCGCGGGCACCCATCTGCGCGCCGCGGTCCTCGCCGGCGAGGGCTTCCCGGACGGCCCGCCCGACATCACGACGGTCTGGCACCGGGTCTGGGTCGAGCACAACGACGAACCGGGCCGCTGGGACGACACCGTGCCGGTCGGCGAGTCCATCGCGTTCCCGGAACACACCCCGTTCTTCCAGTGCATGGTCACCGGCGAGCCGGTCATCATCCCTTACGTCAGCGAGGAGTTGAGCAACCGGATCTCGGGCGAGTTCGAGAAGCGCGATCTGCGTCCGCTGATCACCCACCGCTCCCTGCTCATCGTGCCGCTCAAGGCCCGCGACGTGGTGCTCGGCTTCATGGTCCTGATGCGGCGCCCCGGCCGGGAACCCTTCGACGACATGGACCGCACCACCGGCGCCGAACTCGCCGCCAGGGCCGGGCTCGTCCTCGACAACGCCCGCATGTACACCTACCAGGAGAACGTCGCGGAGACGCTCCAGGACAGCATGCTGCCCCAGGTCGAGCCGTGCATGGCCGGCTGCGACATCGCCACCCGCTATCTGCCCGGCGCCCGGCTCGGCAGGGTCGGCGGCGACTGGTTCGACTCGGTGAAGCTTCCCGGCTCCCGGACCGCGCTGGTCGTCGGCGACGTGATGGGACACGGGCTCAACTCGGCGGCGATGATGGGCCAGTTGCGTACCGCCGTACTGACGATGGCCACCATGGAGATGCCGCCGGCGCAGCTGCTGCGCAATCTGGACGACCTGGCCCAGCGCCTCGGCGAACAGTATCTGGCCACCTGCCTCTACGCCGTGTACGACCCGATCCGTTCCGAACTCCAGATCGCCAACGCCGGGCACATCCCGCCGGTGCTCGTCCGTGCCGAGGACGGCCGGGCCGAACTGCTCGACCTGCCGACCGGGGCCCCGATCGGCGTCGGCGGGGTGGCCTTCGCGACCGCGACCGTGCGCGTCCTGCCGGGCGACCGCCTGGTGCTCTGCACCGACGGCCTGGTCGAGGTGCGCGGCCAGGACATCGGTGCCGGTCTCGCCGCGCTCTGCGCCTCCGCCGCGCACCCCGCCGCGTCCATGGACGACGCCTGCGACACGATCATCCGCGCGCTCAACCCCAGCGGCGGCCGCAAGGACGACGTCGCGCTGCTGATGGCCCGCCTCAACGGCATCCCCGACGACGACGTCGTCGAGTGGCAACTCGCCCTGGATCCACGCGAGGTGGCCCGCGCCCGCCGGATGGTCCGCGGCAAGCTGCTCGACTGGGAGCTGCCGGACGCCGTGGAGGCGGCCGAACTGATGGTCAGCGAGCTCGTCACCAATGCCGTGAAGCACGGACGCACCCATCACATCGGGCTCCGGCTGGTCCGTACCGGCGCCCTGCTCTGCGAGGTCACTGACGACGAGCCCGCCCCCGCCACGCTCCTCGAAGCCACCGCCGACGACGAGTTCGGCCGCGGGCTCGTCCTGGTGAGCGGCCTCGCCCGGGAGTGGGGCAGCAGTACCACGGCTCGCGGCAAGACCGTCTGGTTCGAGCTGGCGCTCTCCCGGCTGCCCCGCCCCCGGCGCAACGGCTGGTAAAAGCAGCCGCCCCCGGTGTCCGGTCCTGTGCGCACCCTTGCCCTGCTCAGTGGGGGGCGGTAGTCCCTTGTTGTGCAAGGTGCCTCAGTGCGACGGGACTCGGGAGTGCGCATGGATGTTTCACAGCGGTACAGCGAGGCGTGGGAAGGCTTCTGGGCCGCCACATCGGACGAGCCCGGCGAGGCGATCTGGGACGCGGACCCCTCACTGAGCGCCGCCCCGCACAGCGAACTGCTCCTGCCCTACGCCGACGCCGCACTGCCCGTTGCCGACCTCGGCTGCGGCAACGGCACCCAGACCCGCTACCTGGCCACCCGGTTCGCCCGCGCCATCGGCGTGGACCTCTCGCACGCCGCGATCGGCCATGCCCGCCGGGCGGACACCGAGGGCGTCGCCGAGTTCGCCCAGCTGGATCTGACCGACGGCGGCGCGGTGCGCGCCCTGCACGAGCGGATCGGGGACGCCAACGTCTATATGCGAGCGGTGATCCACCAGAGCGAGGCCGAGGACAGGCCCGCGGTCGCCGCAGCCGTGGCGACGCTGCTGGGGGCGCGTGGCCGGGCCTTCGTCGCCGAGCTGACCCCGGCCTCCAAGGACGTGCTCCGGCGGGCGGCGCAGGGGCCGGACGGGCCGCCCAAGAAGCTGCGCCGGGTCTACGACCACGGGCTCAAGCCGGCCGACGCCGGCGAGGAGGAGGTGCCCGACCTGCTGAGGGCGGCCGGGCTGACCATCCTGGACAGCGGTGACACGGCCCTGCCGCAGACCGAGCAGCTGCCCGACGGGACCCGGATCGACCTGCCGGCCAGGTGGTACGTGCTGGCCGTCGGCTGATCCGACGCGCGGTCCGGCCCCGGACGCGCGAACCGTCCGGGGCCGGAGGCGTCCCTCAGGGCAGCAGCCGCGGCCCCTTCTCGCCGCGAAGTCCTCGACCCGGCCGCGCTCACCGCCCCGTCTCGTCCCGCACCAGCGTCATGAGCGCCCGCGCTCCGGGGCTCATGGTCCGCGCGTCCGGAAGCACCACGACGCTCTCGTAGTACGGCTGGACCGCACCGTCGAGCCGGACCGTCACCAGGTGCCGCGCCTCGGGCTTGCGGGAGAAGTGGTGCGGCACCACCGCGATGCCGAGGCCCTCCTGCACCAGCTCCAGCAGGCTGTGCACGTCGTTGACCTCAAGCGCCACCGTGCGGCGCAGCCGCGCCGTCGCGAACGCCTCGTCGGCCGCGCGGCGCGGACCCCAGTCCGGATGGAAGTCGATGAACGGCTCACCCGGCAGCTCGTCCCACCCGACCCGGTCCGTCGCGGCCAGCCGATGGCCGGGGGCGCACAGCAGGACCATGGGCTCACGAGCCAGCGGGACCAGCTCGCCGCGCCACTCCACGGAGCTGACCGTGGCGGCGAACGCGATGTCGAGCCGTCCTCCGGCCACCCCGTCCACCAGGCTCGTCGTCCCCTCCTGGCGGAGCCGGATCTCCATGTGCGGGTGCGCGCGGTGGAAGGCGGCGAGCAGCCGCGGCAGGCTCACCCCAGCCACGCACTGCTCGACGCCCACCGACAGGGTGCCGCGCAGCAGTCCTCGTACGGCGTCGACGGCGTCCTTCGCCGCCCGCGCGCCCGCCAGCGTGCGCTCGGCCTCCACCAGCAGGGCGCGCCCGGCCTCGGTCAGCCGCACACTGCGGGTGGTCCGGCTGAACAGCGGGGTCCGCAGCTCCTGTTCCAGCGCCCGGACGGAGGCGGAGAGGCCGGACTGCGACACGGCGAGGCGTTCGGCGGCCCGGGTGAAGTGCTGCTCCTCGGCGACCGCGACGAAATGTTCCAGCTGGCGCAACTCCATGATTGAGAAATATAGGCGCTGAATCCAAGCGGAATCTCCTGTTGGACTGCTGGATCGATGTGGGCGAACCTGGACCCCGCAACCTCGCCGGGGCGGAGCCGAACAGCGGCGCGTCCCCGGCGGCCGGAACGATCTCTCCCGGGGAGCCCCGCATGTACATCCCGTCCGCCGACCGTTACCAGGACATGCCCTACCGGCGCACCGGGCGCAGCGGGCTGAAGCTGCCGGCCCTCTCGCTCGGCCTGTGGCACAACTTCGGCGGGGACCGGACGCCGGAGACCCAGGGACAGATCCTCCGCAGGGCGTTCGACCTCGGGATCACCCACTTCGACCTGGCGAACAACTACGGCCCGCCGCCCGGCTCCGCCGAGACCGCGATGGGCCGCGCGCTGAGTACGGACTTCGCCCGGCACCGGGACGAGATCATCGTCTCCACCAAGGCCGGCTATCTGATGTGGGACGGCCCCTACGGGGAGTGGGGCTCGCGCAAGAACCTGCTCTCCTCGCTCGACCAGAGCCTCGGCCGCCTCGGGCTCGACTACGTCGACATCTTCTACTCCCACCGGCCCGACCCCGGGACCCCGCTCGAAGAGACGATGGGCGCGCTCCACTCGGCGGTGCGGCAGGGCAAGGCGCTCTACGTGGGTGTCTCCAACTACTCGGCCGAGCAGACCCGCGAGGCCGCCCGGATCCTGAAGGACCTCGGCACCCCGCTGCTCATCCACCAGCCGCGATACTCGATGCTGGACCGCTGGGTCGAGGACGGCCTGCTCGCCGCCCTCGACGAGCTGGGCACCGGCTCCATCGCGTACTCCCCGCTGGAGCAGGGCATCCTCTCCGACCGATACCTCCGCGGCATCCCGGAGGGTTCACGGGCGGCGGGCAGCAGCCCGTTCCTGTCCGCCGACTCGGTCACCCCGGAGTTGGTCGGATCGCTCCGCGAGCTCGACCAACTTGCCTCCGAGCGCGGTCAGTCGCTGGCGCAGATGGCGCTGGCCTGGGTGCTGCGCGGCGGCCGGGTCACCTCCGCCGTCGTCGGGGCGAGCAGCGTCGCCCAGCTGGAGAACAGCGTCCAGGCGGTCCGCAACCTGGAGTTCAGCGACAAGGAACTCAGCCGGATCGAAAAGCTGTTGAAGGGCGCCAAGCGCCGCTGAGGCCCGCTCCGGTCCGGCCGCCGGCGGCGGACGGGCCCCCGGCGGCGGACGGGCCCTCTTCCGGCGGAACGGACCTCCTTCAGTGGAGTGGACCACTGGAGGTCCGGACAGCCCTGGCCCGCCCGTTCCGCGACGCGTACCGTGTGGCCGCATGAAGATCCTCGTCAGCGCCGACATGGAAGGCGCCACCGGTGTGACCTGGCCGGCCGATGTGCTGCCCGGCACCCCGCAGTGGGAGCGGTGCCGTTCCCTGTTCACCTCCGACGTCAACGCCGCGGCCCTCGGGTTCTACGACGGCGGCGCCGACGAGGTGCTCATCAACGAGGCCCACTGGACCATGCGCAACCTGCTGCTGGAACGGCTCGACGACCGGGTCCAGATGCTCACCGGCAAGCACAAGTCGCTCAGCATGGTGGAGGGCATCCAGCACGGGGACGTCGACGCGGTCGCCTTCGTCGGCTACCACACGGGTGCCGGCACGGAAGGCGTCCTGGCCCACACCTATCTGGCCAACTCCATCACCGGGGTGTGGCTGAACGGGGTCAGGGCCAGCGAGGGGCTGCTCAACGCACACGTCGCCGCCGAGTACGGCGTCCCCGTCGTCCTCGTCACCGGGGACGACCTGACCTGTGTGGACGCGCGGGGGTACGCCCCCGACGCCCGTACGGTCGCGGTCAAGGACTACGTCTCGCGGTACGCCGCGGTCTGCCGCACCCCCGCCCGTACCGCCGCCGACATCCGTGCGGCGGCCAAGGAGGCGACGGCTCTCGCCGGGCGGTACCCGGCGGTCGAGGGCGGACCGTTCACCGTGGAGCTGGAGTTCGACGCCGAGCACCTGGCCGCGGCAGCCACCGTCGTACCCGGCGCGGCGGCGTCCGGCGAGAGGCGTGTCGCCTACACGAGCGAGACGATGTACGAAGGTATCCGCACGTTCAAGGCGGTGACGACCATCGTGTCTTCCGCCGTGGAGGAACAGTATGGCTGAGGTGACCAACCCCAAGAACCGCGTCGACGACCTCGCGCTCGACGAATCGGTGACGTTCACCTCCGAACTGATCCGCATCGACACCACCAACCGGGGCGGCGGCGACTGCCGCGAACGCCCGGCGGCCGAGTACGTCGCGGAGCGGCTGGCCGGAGCCGGACTCGACCCCGTGCTCCTGGAGCGCACCCCCGGCCGTACCAACGTGGTCGCCCGGATCGCGGGCACCGACCCGTCCGCCGAAGCGCTCCTGGTCCACGGGCACCTGGACGTGGTGCCCGCGGAGGCCGACGACTGGACCGTGCACCCCTTCTCCGGCGAGGTCCGCGACGGGGTCGTCTGGGGCCGCGGCGCCATCGACATGAAGAACATGGACGCGATGGTCCTCGCCGTCGTCCGGTTCTGGGCCAGGGCCGGCATCCGGCCCCGCCGCGACATCGTGATCGCGTACACCGCCGACGAGGAGGCCAGCGCCGACGACGGCTCGGGCTTCCTGGCCGATCAGCACGCCGGACTCTTCGAGGGCTGCACGGAGGGCATCAGCGAATCCGGCGCCTTCACCTTCCACGCCGGACCGAACATGCCGCTCTACCCCATCGCGGCGGGCGAACGCGGCACCGGATGGCTCAAGCTCACCGCACACGGCAAAGCGGGACACGGCTCCAAGGTCAACAAGGCCAACGCCGTCAGTACGCTGGCCGCCGCCGTCGCCCGCATCGGCGCACACGAATGGCCGGTACGCCTCACCCCGACGGTCCGCGCCGCGCTCACCGAGATCGCCGCACTGCACGGCATCCACCCCGACCTCGACGCCCCCGGCTTCGACGTGGACGAACTCCTCGGCAAGATCGGACCCGCCGCGGCCCTCGTCGAACCGACCGTCCGCAACAGTGCCAACCCGACGATGCTGGACGCCGGTTACAAGGTCAACGTGATCCCGGGCCACGCCACCGCCTTCATCGACGGCCGGACGGTGCCCGGCGGTGAGGACGATTTCCACGCCACCATGGACCGGCTGACCGGCCCCTCGGTCGACTGGGAGTTCCACCACCGCGAGATCGCCCTGGAAGCCCCGGTCGACTCACCCACGTACGCCAAGCTCCGGGCCGCAGTCGAGCGGTTCGACCCGGACGGTCACGTGGTGCCGTACTCCATGTCCGGCGGTACCGACGCCAAGCAGTTCTCCCGGCTCGGCATCACCGGCTACGGCTTCTCACCGCTGAAGCTGCCTGTCGGCTTCGACTACCAGGCCCTCTTCCACGGCGTGGACGAACGTGTCCCCGTCGAGGCGCTGCACTTCGGCGTCCGGGTCCTGGACCACTATCTCCGCACCGCCTGACCCACTCGGGGGAATCGAACATGGCAACCACAGGGGCCTACGGAAGCTGGCCGTCACCGATCGACGCCGCGCTGGCCGCCTCGCGGGACGGCCGGCCGGAGTACGTCGAAGCGGTCGGCGACGAACTGTGGTGGACGGAGCCGCGCCCGGCCCAGGCCGGCCGGCGCGCCCTCGTGCGACGCCTGGCCGACGGGACCACCGCGGAGCTGCCCGCCCCCTGGAACGTCCGCAGCCGGGTCATCGAGTACGGCGGACGGCCCTGGACCGGCACGGAACGCGCCGAGGGCGGCCCGCTGATCGTCTTCGTCCACTTCGACGACCAGCGGCTGTACGCCTACGAGCCGGACGGGCCCGGCGAACCCTGGCCGCTCACCCCCCTCTCTCCGGTCGGCGGCGGACTGCGCTGGGTCGATCCGCGACTGCACCCGGACCGGAGCGCGTCGGGCGAGGTCTGGTGCGTCCTGGAGGAGTTCACCGGCGAGGGAACGGGCGAACTGCGCAGGCTGATCGCCGCCGTGCCGCTCGACGGCTCGGCGGCCGGGGACAGGTCGGCGGTACGCGAACTCTCCGACGGCCGGCACCGGTTCGTCACCGGGCCCGAGCTCTCGCCCGACGGACGGCAGGCGGCCTGGATCGCCTGGGACCACCCGCGGATGCCGTGGGACGGCACCGAGGTGATCGTCGCGGACCTCGGCGACGACGGTACGTTCCACGCCCCCCGGACCCTCCTGGGCGGTCCGGAGGAATCGGTACCGCAGATCCAGTGGGCCGCGGACGGACAGCTGCTCCTCGCCAGTGACCGTAGCGGGTGGTGGAACCTGTACCGCGCGGGTCCGGACGGCAAAGCGGTGGAACTCTGTCCCAGGCAGGAGGAGTTCGCCGGACCGCTGTGGAAGATCGGCCTCAGCTGGTTCCGGCCGCTGGCGAACGGGCTGATCGCCACCCTGCACGGCAAGGGGTCCACCACGCTCGGCATCCTCGACCCGGAGACCGGCAGTCTCGTCGACATCGCCGGACCCTGGACCGAATGGGCCGGAACGCTCGCCGTGCAGGACAGCCGGGTCATCGGCATCGCCGCGAGCCCGCACAGCGCCTACGAGATCGTGGAGCTGGACACGTCGAGCGGGCACACCCGGATCATCGGGGCACCCCACGAGGACGCGGTCGACCCCGCGTACTACCCTCGCCCCGCCGACCGCACCTTCGCCGGTCCGGGCGGCCGGGAGATCCACGCCCACATCTACCCGCCGCACAGCCCCGACCGGACCGGACCGGCCGACGAACTGCCGCCCTACGTCGTGTGGGCGCACGGCGGCCCCACCGGCCATGCCGCGCTCGTCCTCGACCTGGAGATCGCCTACTTCACCTCGCGCGGCATCGGCGTGGCCGAGGTCAACTACGGCGGCTCGACCGGCTACGGACGGGCCTACCGCAACCGCCTGCGCGAACAGTGGGGCGTCGTCGACGTGGAGGACTGCGCCGCCGTCGCCGGGGCGCTCGCCGCCGAGGGCACCGCGGACCCGCACCGGCTCGCCGTCCGCGGCGGCAGCGCCGGCGGGTGGACGACCGCCGCCTCGCTGACCGGCACCGACGTCTATGCCTGCGGCACCATCATCTATCCCATCCTCGACCTGACCGGCTGGGGCACGGGGGAGACCCACGACTTCGAGTCGCAGTACCTGGAGTCGCTGGTGGGCCCGCTCGCCGAGGTCCCCGACCGCTACCGTGAACGGTCGCCGATCACCCGCACCGACCGGCTCACCACGCCGTTCCTGCTGCTCCAGGGGGAGGACGACCCGATCTGCCCGCCCGTGCAGTGCGAACGCTTCCTCGCCGCCGTGGAGGGGCGCGGCATCCCGCACGCCTACCTCACCTACCCGGGCGAGGGTCACGGCTTCCGCCGCGCCGACACCATGATCAGTGCGCTGGAGGCCGAACTCTCCCTCTACGCCCAGACCTTCGGTATCGAGCGGACCGACGTGCCGCGGCTGGAGCTGCGGAAGTGACCCTCACGCCCTCCGCACCCCTCGCACCCCTGACCCGCCCGGCCCGGCTGCGCGCGGGCGCCAGGGTCGCCGTCGTCTCCCCGAGCGGGCCGGTGCCCGTCGACCGCCTGGAGCCGGGCCTCGACGTCCTGCGCGGCTGGGGCCTGGACCCCGTGACGCTGCCGCACGTCCTGGACGTGCACCCGGAGCTGGACTACCTCGGCGGTACGGACGAGGCGCGCGCCCGGGACCTCCAGGACGCCTGGTGCGATCCGTCGGTCGACGCGGTGATCTGCGCCCGCGGCGGGTACGGGGCGCACCGCATGGTCGATCTGCTCGACTGGGCGGCGATGCGGGCCGCCGGGCCCAAGGTGTTCGTCGGATACAGCGACATCACCGTGCTCCACGAGGCGTTCGCCCTGCGGGCCGGGCTCGCCACCCTGCACGGCCCCATGGTCGGCACCGAGGCCTTCCTCAAGGACCCGCGCACCCAGGAGTCCCTGCGGGCCACCCTGTTCGAGCCCGAGACGGTACGGACACTGGGGCTCGACGGAGCGGGGGTCATGGTGCCCGGCCGGGCCCGGGGGATCACCTACGGCGGCTGCGTGAGCCTGCTGGCCGCCGATCTGGGCACCCCGCACGCGCGGCGGTCGGCCCGCGGCGGGCTGCTGGTCATCGAGGACACCACCGAGGACCCGTACGGCATCGACCGCATCCTCACCCAGCTGCTGCGGGCCGGGGCGCTCGACGATATCGCCGGGGTGGCCTGCGGCTCCTGGGCGGGCTGCGGGCCGTACGCGAAGGTGCGGGCGGTGCTTGCCGACCGGCTCGGCGGCCTCGGTGTCCCCGTCGTCGAGGAGCTCGGCTTCGGTCACGGCCCCACCGGGCTGACGATTCCGCTCGGGGTACCGGCCGTGCTGGACGCGCCCGCGGACGGCGGGCCGGCCACCCTCACGGTCGAGGTGCCGGCGCTGGTCTGAGCGGGGCGGGGGCTTCCCGGCCCGAACCGGGGCCGGCACCGTGAACCGATGAGGCGAGCGCCTGCCCCGCCCCTGCCACCCGTATGGGCGTACAGGACCGCCCGCCGGCACCCGGACGGAGTCATCCTGGTGCTCCGGGGGCGGAGGCGCGCCAGGAGCAGGGAAGGGGCCGGTTCATGAGCCCGAAAGATGTGTCGAGCGGCGGGACAAGAGGCACCGGGCCGTTCACCCCGGCCCGTATTCTGGTTCTCGTCGTCGCGGTCCTGTCGGTGGTGTTCATCGCGGAGAACACCGGCGACGTGACGGTCCGCCTCCTGATCCCGCTGGTGACCATGCCGCTCTACGTGGCGCTGATCGTGATGTTCGTGGCAGGCATGGCCTGCGGCGCCTACGTCTTCCGCAGGCGGCCCAAGTAGCACCGGCCCGTCCCGAGTACAGCACCTACGCTGGGCCGATGTCCGACACCACCTACCTGGCCGAGGGGTCGCGCACGGCGATCCGCCCCTTCACCCTCGCGGATGCCGACGAGTTCACCGCACGGTCCCGGGAGAGCCGCGAACTGCACCGGCCCTGGCTGTTCCCGCCCGCCGATCCGGACAGGTACGCCGCGTACGCGACCGTGCTCATCGAGGACCCGACAAAGGCCGGCTTCCTCGTGTGCGAGCGGTACGGCGCGGAGGGCGCGGCCGACGGTGCCATCGCCGGCTTCATCAACATCAACAACATCGTCATCGGCGGCTTCCGCTGCGGCGCCCTCGGATACGGGGCCTTCGCCCACGCGACCGGGCGCGGGCTGATGGCCGAGGGGCTCGACCTGGTTCTGCGGCACGCCTTCGGGCCCCTCGGCCTGCACCGCCTCGAAGCCAACATCCAGCCGGGCAACAAGGCCTCGCTCGCACTGGTGCGCCGGGCCGGCTTCCGGCTGGAGGGCTTCTCGCCGGACTTCCTCTTCATCGACGGAGGCTGGCGCGACCACGAGCGCTGGGCGATCACCGCCGACACGCGGTGACGCCGAGGGCAACGTGCGGCCCGGCCGACGGCCCACCGCGGGCGGGTATCCGGCCGCCGGAACCGCCCGGCTCCTACCGCGGCTGAGTCGCGAGCTGGATCAGATTGCCGCAGGTGTCGTCGAGGACGGCGGTGGTGACGGGGCCCGTCTCCAGCGGCTCCTGGACGAAGCGGACGCCGAGACCGCTCAGGCGTTCGTACTCCGCCTTCACGTCGTCCACGGCGAACTGGGCGAGCGGGATCCCGTCCTCCACGAGCGCGTCGCGGTAGATCCTGGCGGCCGGGTGGCCGAGGGGCTCCAGGAGGAGTTCCGTACCGCCGGGCTCGTCGGGCGAGACGACGGTCAGCCACCGGTCGGTCTCGCCCACCGGGACGTCGTGCTTCTTCACGAAGCCGAGGATCTCGGTGTAGAAGCGCTCGGCCTTGTCCTGGTCGTCGACGAAGACGCTGGTCAGATGGATCTTCATGAGGTGCTCTCCTCCGGTCCGGATGTATCGGGCACGCGCCAACGCCCGGTGATCCGCCGCAGCGGAGCCGTACGCAGGTCGTGGAACTTGTAACGGCCCTCCCGTCTGGTCTCGACGAGCCCGGCGGCTTCCAGCACGGCGAGGTGCTGCGAGATCCCCTGACGCGAGATGCCGAGCCCGTGTCTCGTGCTCAGCCGCGAACAGATCTCGAACAGTGTCTGCCCGGACTTCTCCGTGAGCTCGTCGAGGATGGTGCGACGGGTGGGGTCGGCCAGAGCTTTGAAGAGGTCGTCGGCCACCACCGCATCATAGGCAAGTACTCACTTGCTCGTCGTGCGGGGCGTGCCACGAGCGGGACCGCGGCTCCGCGTCACCCGCTCGTCGCCCGTCCAGCCGGATGGTGTACGAATTCCGGGTGAACGAACAGATCCGGCCCGCGACCCTTCGCCTGTTCATCGCGCTCGCTCCGCCCGACCGGGCGAAGGAGGAACTCGCCCGGGAGCTGCGCCCCGCCTACGCCACGCACCCGGACATGCGGTGGAACCGTATCGAGGACTGGCACATCACCCTGGCGTTCCTCGGTGAGCTCCCCGCCGCGGCCGTTCCCCCGCTGATGGGGCCGCTCGCCGCCCTCGCGGCGGCCCGGCGGCCACTGCGGCTGGCCCTGGGCGACGGCGGCAACTTCGACGACCGGGTGCTGTGGAGCCGCGTCGACGGAGAGCTCGACGCGTTGCACGCACTCGCCGCCGACGTGCGCAGCGCCGTCGGGAGCTGCGGCGTGGCCCTGGAGGACCGGCCCCTGCGACCCCACCTGACGCTGGCCCGTGCCCGCCGGGGCGATCGGTCCTCGGTGGCGGAGATCGCCGCGACGTTCGCCGGGTTCACCGGCCTCCCGTGGCCGGCCGAACGCCTGCACCTGGTCGGCGGCACGACCGGCGGCGGCCCGGGACCGGTCCGCTACCGCGACATCGAGGCGTGGCCGTTCGACGGCGGGGGCCGAACCTGAGACGTCCTCGGCGCGGGCCGGCGGATGTCCCCGGAGGGGTGGGCCTCGTGGGTCAGGCCGGTGGCCCGCCCGTCCAGGGCGAGTGCACGGGCAGCTCCGTGCTCGTGGCGGGCTCCTCGAAGTTCGGAACCTTCGGCAAGTACCGCGTGGCACCCCTCAACGCCTTCGACGCGATCATCTCCGACAGCCCTCTGGCCGACGCGGCGGCCGAGGGAGTGCGGGCCTCGGGAACCGAACTGCACCTGGTGAACGCCTGACCGACGCGCGACCGCCCCGGCCGGCTGCGCCACCCGACTGGCAGGCTGCGGCAGGTCAGTCGCCGCGGGACGTGTGCGCGGCCGTGTCCGACCTCTCCCTCACGTCTTCCACCACGGACTTGTCCAGCGCGGCCCGCACGAGGGCCGCGGCGAAGACGGCCAACTGCTCCGGGGCCACCAGTTCCGCCAGTTCGCGGGGGTTCGCCGGCAGCCCGAGGCGCTGCGCCCCCTGGACGGCTTTGCCATCGAGACAGGGCTCCAGCTCGGTCCAGATCCCCTGGACCTCGCGCAGGAAGACGGCGGCGCCGACAGGCCCGATCCCGGGCACCTCCTGGAGCAGCTCCTCCATACGCGCGGGATCCTTGCCGGCCTCCTCGCGCAGACGCCGCAGATCACCTCCGTAGCGCTCGCGGAGGAATGCCGCGCCTTCGCCGAGGGTGGTGGACTTGCTCTCGTCGTAGCGCCGGTAGTGGCCGGCCCCCAGTGCGTCGACCCGCTGTTGCCAGGTGGCGTCCTGCATCCGGTGGGGGGTTCGCATGTTCGCGTCGAACAGTTCACGGGCCGCGTCGACAGCGACTGAAGCGCGGATTCGCGCGCTGAGAAGACAGGTGAGGACGAGCAGCTGGTAGAGCGGCTGGGGCGTGTCCCGGAGCCGGATCCCGGCCTGGGCCGCATAGGTCTGCCCATGGTTGTCGAGCAGTGCGCGGACGGTGTTGCGGCGCGTGGCCGTGGCGCTCATGACGTCCTCCCTGAGCGAATCGTGCAGCGCTTCGGGCTTCCGTACGGCTGAATCCTCCCCAGGCGGGCGGGCAACCGCAGACGCAGATGACAGGAGCGGAGCCACTGCCCTACCGCAGGTCCAGGTCGTGTGCGAGAAGTTCCGTCCGCCTCGCGTGGTCCGGGCGGCCGACGCTACTTCTGCGACCCGTCCCGGACAGCCAGTGCCGCGTCGATCTCTCGGACGAACGGTTCCAGGTCACCGGGGTTGCGCGAGGTGATGAGCTGCCAGCCGCCCGCATCGTCGGTGACGACCGGTTCGTCGGCCCAGTCACCGCCCGCGTTGCGGATGTCGGTCTGCAGCGAGGCGTACGAGGTGAGCCGCTTGCCGGCGACGGCCCCGGCTTCGACCAGCGCCCAGGGGCCGTGGCAGATGGCTGCGACCGGGCGCCCGGATGTGGTGAAGGCACGCACGATCCGGGTGGCGGAGTCCCGCAGCCGGAGCGTGTCCGCGTTCAACGTACCGCCCGGCACGAGCAGGAGGTCGTAGCCGGCCGGATCGACGTCGTCCAGGGTGAGATCGGGGCGGACGGACTTGCCGGGCTCCTTGTCGCCGACGAGGGTCTCGACGTCGTCCATGGTCACGGCGGCGACATCGACCTTGGCACCCCATCCGCGAAGGTGATCGACCGGTACGACGAGCTCGTCCTGCTCGACGCCGTAGTTGGTGACGACGGCCAGTACCTTCCGCTCGCTCACGTCGTGGTCAGGCATCAGCTTGTCCTTCCTCGTCCGAGCGGACGGCTTTTCCGCCCCGTCCCACCATTGCGCGCCGTGGCGGCATCGGCAATCGGCCACCTGCGGTGGGGACCACGTACCGGCGGCCCCGGAGAAGGCCGCCACGATCGAGACCACGGACGGGGCTGCCGACCCGGGGCCGCAGGGCCGGCGGGCCATTCCTCAGGACGCGCTGCGCTTCTTCGCCGAGGTCTTCTTGACCGAGGCTCTCTTGGTGGCCGTGGTCTTCCCGGTCGTCGACTTCGGCGCTGCGGACTTCTTCGCCGTGCTCTTCTTGGCCGTGCTCTTCTTCGCTGTGCTCTTCTTGCCCGGCCGCATGGGGTGGACGGTGGCGTCCTTGCCATCGCCGCGGTTCTCCTTGGCCGTCTTCACGGAGGCGTTCAGCGCGGCCATCAGGTCCATGACCTTCCCGGACCCCTCCTTTCCGCCTTCCGCCGGCTCCGGCATCTCCTTGCCGTCGGCCTTGGCCTCGATGAGCTCCTCCAGGGCGTCGCGGTAGTGGTCCCGGAACTCCGAGGTGTCGTCGGCGGCCATCGTGTCGGTGAGCCTGACCGCCTGCTCGATCTCGTCGTCGTCCAGGTCGACGGCCTTCGGCGCGAGGGACTCCGGGCTGCGGATCTCGTCGGGCCAGTGCATCGCGTGCAGCACAATGGCGTTCTCGCGGACCCTGAGGAGCCCGAGGCGTTCCCGTCCGTGCCAGGCGAATTTGGCGACGGCGACCTTGTCGGACCGCTCCAGGGCCTTACGGAGAAGGGTGTACGGCTTCTTGGCGACCTGGCCGTCGAACGCGAGGTAGTAGCTGTCACTGATCCGGATCGGGTCGATGCTGCCGGCGTCGACGAACGAGACGATCTCAATCGCCTTCGCCGTCGGCAGCGGCATGTCATCGAGCTCTTGGTCGGTGACGGGGACGAGGTCGTCCTTGGTGACCTCGTAGCCCTTGCCGATCTCGTCCTGCGGCAGAACCTCGTCGTCGATCGAGCAGACCTTGCGCGTACGGACCCTCCCCAGGTCCTCCAGATGGACCTGACGGAAATGGATCGAACGATCCTCGGTGGCGCTGACGATCTTGATGGGAATCGTGACCAGGCCGAAGCTGATGGCGCCGGTCCACAATGGCCGCGGCATACGCACTCACCTCCATAGCCGTTGCTTTGAGTATCAGTAGCTCTCGGCAATTCCGGCGTTTCTGTCGGAATGGTCCGTAACGGTGTCATTGGAGCGCGGGTTGCGCCCTGGTGTCCTGTTGGCGGTCTCCCGTTTCCGTCCCGGCCGAGGGGCCGGAGATTTCGCCACCTGCCCGCCCCGCCCGTGCCTCGCGGCACGAACAGGTGGTGCGGGTCCTACGGTCTGCTCCACGGGGCTTCGACCCCGCCACCACGGCGGGGCCCAGGTCTCCGGCCACTCCGGTACCTGTGAGGCAAGCGTTGCGGTTGAGAGGGCGAACGGTTGTATCCGGCGTTCCCGTCTCGGACTGCAGGACAAGAACGCCGGTGTCGCACTCGAAGACCCTCACGCCCAGGAGCAGCTTTTCTTTCGCCGCACCACAGCGTGAGCCGGCTTCGCGGAGCTTCACCACATCAGCATATTCGCAGACAATGCCGCGCAACCACTGAAAGAAAAATAGGAACAGTTGTTTATCCCCTGCCGTCCGGTGCGCCGGCCGGAGCGGCGGCCGCCGTCGACGCGGCCCGGCCACCGCCCGTACCTCGATCCTTGGCCCTGGCAGGCCCTACCGCATCCGGAGCGAGGCCGCAGCTCAGAATCCGCCGGGTGGCCCGCAGATATGCCGTGTGCTCCGCTCGCCCATCCGTTGGTCCCGCGAGATGCCGGCATCGGGGATGAGCCACGTGCGAGCGGTGCCGCGAGGCGCGACAGTGGAAGCCGGCACTCCTCCCGCTGGACGTGGAGGCAGCGGACGCGAACGGCAACGGTCGCCGAAGAGGACTTGGAGAATGCCGGATGAATGAACTGCTCCGGGCACTGCCCGAGGCCCAGCAGCGGCTGCTGACTGTCGCACCGGCCGCGGGAGAGTCCGCGGCCGACCCGATGCTTGCCGTTCTCAGCGACCGGCGCGACTTCGGCTCCGGCTGGCTATTCGAACGTAAGCTCGACGGGATGCGGGTGCTGGCCACCCGCGACGCGGACCACGTTCGCCTGCTCTCTCGCACCGGCCGTGCGGTGCAGGGAGGTTTTCCGGAGATTGCCGAGGCACTCGCCGGGCAGCCGAGCCAGGGCTTCACCATCGACGGCGAGATCGTCGCCTTCGACCGCGGCCGTACCGACTTCGCCCGTCTCCAGCGGCGCATGCAGCTCACCGACCCGCGCCGGGCACGGGCCACTGGGGTCGCCGTCACGTACTACGTCTTCGACATCCTCCGGCTGGACGGGATCGACCTGACCAGGCTCCCGCTGCGCACCCGTAAGTCTCTCCTGCGGCGTGCTCTCGACTTCCACGCTCCCGTGCGCTTCACCTCGCACAGGAACCAGGGCGGGCAGCGTCAGCTCGATGAGGCCTGCGCCCGAGGCTGGGAGGGCCTGGTCGCCAAGCGCGCCGACAGCCGCTACCGGCGCCGCCGCTCCCCGGACTGGCTCAAACTCAAGTGCGCGAGCGGGCAGGAACTCGTGATCGGCGGTTTCACGGAACCGGCCGGGGCGCGCACCGGATTCGGCGCGCTGCTCCTCGGCCATTACGACAACGGCCGTCTCGTCTATTCAGGCAAGGTCGGCACCGGCTTCGACGACGCCACCCTGGCCGGGCTCCGTGAAGGGCTCGACGCACTGGAAGTTTCCACCTCGCCCTTCACCACGCCGGTGCGTGAAAGAAACATCCACTGGGTCGAGCCCGTCCTCGTGGCGGAGATCGCTTTCACGGAATGGACCCGCGACGGAATGCTGCGCCATCCGCGCTTTCTGGGGCTCCGGCCGGACAGGGCCGCGGCCGAAGTCGTACGGGAACGGCCTCACCGGTCGCGATGACCCCCGGCCGGCCAAGGAGAGAGATGCCCGATCAGGGCTCCTGCAGCAGCCATCGCCCCGTTGTCACGACGCCGCCCCCGGCCCCCGCCGCCCCTTGTAGTTGATCTACATCGGACAGCGACGGGCAGCCAGGGCTCTGACCTGCTGTTCAGCGAGAAGATCGGGTATGCCGGGTATGCCGGGTATCGCCAGGGACTTCTCGGGGACTTATTGACCGTGGTCTTGGGCGAGCCACGAATCCATGGCTGCGACCCCTCGTCGCCCGGCTCCGGGCATGAAGTGTGCGTAGGTGTCGAGTGTGATCTTGGCAGATGAATGGCCTAGCCTCGAAGTTTCGTGACGGTCCGCCGATGGAGTCGGGGGGGCGGGGAGAAAAATAGAGGGTTATTTTATTGGGGAAATGAAAAAAAATAAACCTAGC